>JBLGCL010000261.1:0-3006 GCA_047617305.1 Natronomonas sp. | reverse complement strand
GCGTTCCGGAAGGGGCTGGTGAAACTGGGCCGGATCTGTGGCTACGAGATCATCGACGGACGCATGGGGACGGAACCGGTCGAGATCGAGACGCCGCTGGCGACGACGACCGGCGAACGGGTCGCCCGGATGGACGACGTCGTGATCGTCAACGTCCTCCGGGCCGCGACCCCGTTCGTCGAGGGCCTGCTGAAGGCGTTCCCGCGGGCACGCCAGGGCGTCATCTCGGCGTCGAGGAACGAGGAGGCCGGCCGCGACGAGGACGGGGCCTTCCCCATCTCGGTCGACTACGTGAAACTCCCCGAGATCACCGAGGCGGACACCGTCATCGTCGCCGACCCCATGCTGGCGACCGGGAGCACCATGGTGGCCGTCCTCGATCGCGTCCTGGACGACGCGCCGGCCCCGGACGCCCTGGCCGACCTCCTGGTCCTCTCGGCGGTCGCCGCGCCGGACGGGATCGAACGACTCGCGGGGACCGTCCCGACCGCGGACGTGCTCACCGTCGCGGTCGACGACCGCCTCGACGAGAACGGCTTCATCGTTCCGGGTCTCGGCGACGCCGGCGACCGGGCGTTCCGGACGACGTAGGGGCGGTCGCCCGCTCCCTGGCCCTCGACGGTCGTCGGAGCGGAGGTTCAAGTACGAGAACGGAACCACCACCGCCTGCGATGGAGACGACACGGGTCTTCGCCGGCGATTGCACTGCCGTCCACGACAGGGACGAGCGTTCCGAGTTTCGCGGACGCGTCATCGTGGTCGTGAAAGCCGACAACACCGTCCTCGTCCACGACGCCGAGGGGTACCAGCCCGTGGCCTGGCTCACCCGCGCCGAATCGGTCGCGTGCGAGCGGGATGCGGGCCGGATCGTCGCCCGGAACGGGGAGGAACGACTCCGGGTGCTCGTTCACGACGAGGACGGGTTCGCCAGGTACCGGACCTCCTCGGCCGGCGTGCCAGTGGGCAAGTGTCCCGCCTGCGGCGACGAACTCGTCCGCGAGGGTGGGGCCGTCGCCTGCATCGGCTGTGGCGACCGCTACGGCCTTCCCGCACGGGCGACGGTCCGCGACGACCGATGTGACTGTGGCCTGCCGCGGATCCGGGTCGAGCGCGGCGTTCCCCTCGATCTCTGTCTCGACCGATCGTGCGAACCGCTGGTCGAGGCCGTCGCCGAGGAGTTCGACCGCGTCTGGTCCTGCCCGGATTGTGGCTCCGACCTCCGGATCCTCCGGCGTGGCGGCCTGCTGGTCGGCTGCGACGCGTACCCCGACTGCGACGTCAGCTATTCGTTCCCCGCGGGCGTCGTGGTCGACACCTGCGAGTGTGGCCTGCCCGTCTTCCGGACGCCGTCGGGCCGACGCTGTCTGGACGCCACCTGCGAACGGTCGACGGCCGCCGAACCGGAACGAACCACGGGGTGACTGGGTGACCTCCGTCCAGGGAACGCCTGCTCCGATTCGGACCGCGACCGCAGGTCATTTGGCCGCTCGCGGTCAGGCACGACCATGGACGGACGGTTCGAGGGGAACGTGGTTCGCGTCGGCGGCGACGCCCGCCAGCGCTACTACGACTCGCGCGGCTACGGGCGGCCGCTGGAGGGCAACGAGATCGAACTCGCGCCCGTCGAGGCCGCCCACCTGCTGTTCCGGGAGGACCTCGACGCGGTCGACGAGATGGGCTTCCGCGAGTTCTTCGCGCACGCGACCGACGCCGTCGACGGGTTCGGGATCCGGTTCCTCGTCTACGCCGACCTGCGGTCCCGGGGGTTCTACCTCTCGCCCGCCCGCGCGGACTGGGTCCCGGTTCCACGCCGGGACGACGACTTCGTGGTCTACGAGCGCGGGCAGGGGCCGCCCGACGGCGACGTGGCCTACCGGGTTCGCGTCGTCGGCGAGCGCGAGACGGTGGCGGCCGACGCGCTCGCTGCGACCCGAACCGACAGGGCCGGCGCGGCCCTGGCCGTCGTGGACGAGGAGAGCGAGATCACCTACCTCGACCTCGGGCGTCCCGGCCTCGACGGGGCGACGGCCGTCGACCTCCCGGACGGGGCCCCGGCGGCGGTGCTCGACGATCGGGTGATCTGCTGGAACCCCCCGTCCTCGCTCTACGAAGGCGGGTTCTTCGGCCGACCGCTGTCCGGTCGCGAGGGGGGCGAGGGGGATCCGCTCCAGTTGTCGCTCGTGGAAGCGGCCTACCTGGCCGACCGGGATGCCATCGCGGTTCGGGACGAGTCGTCGACGGTCCCCGAACGGGGGCGGGCCGTCGAGGGCGACCGCTTCGACCGCCGGCTCGCGGCCTACACCGAACTCCGCGACCGTGGCGTCGTTCCCAAGACCGGCTTCAAGTTCGGCGCGGACTTCCGGACCTACGCCGCGGTGGAGTCGGTCGATTCGCTGGGGCACTCCGAACTCCTGGTTCGCGTGCTGCCCGCCGATCACGCGTTCGCTCCCCGGGACCTGGCGCTCGACGTTCGACTGGCGAACGGCGTCCGGAAGACGATGGTCTTCGCCCTGGTCGGGGACGACGGGATCGAGTGGCTGTCGGTGACCCGGTTGACGCCCTGATCGGCGGTCCCCGACGGGCGGTTTCCGGTCGGCAGTTTCTCGCCCGCGGTTTGGCACCGGAGAGCGACGCCCCCCGACGCACGACGACTGCCCGAAGCGAACCCTTTTTGCGCGCCCCGACGCGTAGATCCGGGGGAATCGGGAGCGACCATGACCAGAAAAACGGAACCCGACGCGTCCGGGGAATCGCGCTCCGAGCAGCCGCGGTCGACCGACGGGGCGCGGTGGCGCTTCCCGTCGGAACTCCGTGCCGATGGGGGTGAGAGCAACGAAGCGAGCGGATCTTCGTCGGCGTTCCGTACCGACGGCGGCACGACCGAGGCCGGCGGTGCCGACGACGTCACCCTGGACCCGTGGGGTTCCTCGACCGTCGCGGACTACCGGAACCTGTTCACGACGTTCGGGATCGAGGAGTTCGAGGAGGTCCTCCCCGAGGTCCCCG
>JBLGCL010000260.1:0-3036 GCA_047617305.1 Natronomonas sp. | reverse complement strand
TTCCCGTAAAAAGGTATCCCGGACGCAGAAATGGAATCGATTCCAGTGGCCCGATTGGGGCCGGGACCCGGGCAAGTACTTTTGCCCCATCCAGTCGTTGGTCCGACACATGGTGGATACGCTCATCGAAGACGTCCAGGTCGTCCGACCGACCGGCCTGACGTCGGGAGCCATCGCGATCGCTGACGGCGAGATCGAGGCGGTCGGCGAGGGGGTCGCCGAGCGCTTTCGGGCAGCGGCGGACGATGTCGTGGACGGCGAGGGGAAACACGCCCTCCCAGGCGTCGTGGATGTGCACAATCACCTGCACGACGACGAACTGTTCCCGGAGGGGTTCGACTTCGGGTCGGGAACGGCCAGCGCGGTTGCGGGGGGAGTCACTACGGTCGTCGAACTTCCGACCCAGACCCCGGTGACGTCCCCCGAAGCGGTCCGCGAGAAACGTGAGGCCTGTTCGGCACTGGCTCACGTCGACTTCGGCCTGGTCGCCGGGAACTTCCAGGATCCTGACCCCGACGTGGAGGCCATTTTGGCGGCGGGGGTCCCGGAATTCAAGACCTTCACCGCGGACCCGTATTTGATGGATGACAAGGGGATCGTCACGCTCATGGATCGCGTCGGTGCCGCGGGTGGGACTGTTCGGGTGCACTCCGAAACCCAGGGGATCATGGACCACGCCCGTGCGGAGATCGACGGCGACGACCCCGAGGTGTACATGGACTCCCGGCCAATCGAGGCCGAACTCGACGCGATCGGCCGGGTGGGGTACTTCGCGGAGTACGCCGACTGCCCGGTCTACGTCGTGCACGTCTCCAGCGGGTCCGGCGCCCGAGAGGGGGCCCGATTCAAGGTCCGCGCCAAGGTCCCGATGACCCTGGAGACCTGTCCCCACTACCTCGCCTTCTCGGAGGCGGACGTCGAGGAGCACGGACCGTTCCTCAAGGTGAATCCCAGCCTCAAGTCCTCCGAGGAGGTCGAACGACTTTGGGACGCCGTCGCCGACGGCACCATCGATCTCATCGCCAGCGAGCACTTCCCAACGTACCGGACCGAGCGCGAACGTGGCTGGGAGAACATTTGGGAGCCCTACGCCGGCCTCCCAGGCATCGAGACCACGCTGGAGTTCATGATCAGCGAGGGCGTTCACGAGGGGCGGATCTCGTGGGAACGTCTCTGCGAACTGCTTTGTGCCGCGCCGGCCCGCAAGACGGGCCTCTACCCGCAAAAGGGATCGCTCCGGCCGGGCACCGACGGGGACGTGGTCCTCGTCGAGGAGCGTTCGTATACAGTCTCGCCCGACGACCTGATGTTCAACGGGGGCTGGACGCCCTACGAAGGGCGCGAGTGGACCGCACGGGTCGACACCGTGTTCAGCAAGGGCGAAATCGCGGCCGAGGACCACGAGGTGCATTCGACTCGTGGCGATGGCGAGTTCCTGCCCCGGGGTCCGGCGGCGGGCGGCTGATCGACGGGAATTCCCGCTCTTTCAGCGATACGAGTCGTAGTCAGCCTGGGTATCGATGTCCTGCAGCACGCCTGGCTCGCCGGTTTCGACGACCGTGATTGACGAACTGCCCATGAGCACCGGCCGGCCGCCGGTGTCCCCGTTGACGGCCATGAGGTCGTCGTAGGAGGCCTCGTCGAACAGCGTCGGGTTCCCGCGCTTGCCCTCGAACCCGGCCGCGATCAGCGGTCCGTAGCCCGCGTCGTACGCCCGGAGGAGCAGGTCCGTGACCGCGGGATCGAGGAAGGGCATGTCCCCCAGGCCGAAGACCAGGGCATCCCACCCTCGGTCCCTGGCGGTTTCGACGCCACGCTGCATCGACGTACTTTGCCCCTCCCGGTACTGCTCGTTCTCGACGATGGTCACGTCGAGGGCCGCGAGAGCTTCGCGGACGGCGTCGGCTTCGTGACCGACGACGACCGCGACCTCGTCGAGTTCGCTTTCGACGAGTGCCTTTGCAGCCTGGGCTACGATCGGCGTGCCGTCGACCTCCGCCAGGAGTTTGATGCGGTCGCCCTCGTATCGCTCGCCTGGTCCGGCGGCGAGCAGGACTCCGCCCACGTTGCGGTCGGGATGGCCGTCGCGTTCCGGGAGGTCGTTCGGCGTCACGACGACCGTTTCCGGTTCGGTCCCCCCATCGGCGACGGCTCGGTTCGCGACCACCGTCTCCCGCTTCGCCCCGTCGTTTCGCTCGGTCGACATGGTTACTCCAACACGTTGGACGGGACCACCGTAACGGTTTCTCCGGCCGTTATTCCAGAATCGGTGAGTATAGCACCATCGGCCCGCGAGGCTCGCGTCGACGATGAGAGGACGCTCGGATCGAAGACCTGGTCGTAGACGTTGAGCGCCGAGGTCGGATGTCCGAGCGGAACCGCTTCGCCGTTCGAGAGTTCGACTGGAATGGCGTACTCGAAATCGGCCGTCCCGACATCGACGTCGACGGCGCAGGTAGCCTTGACCGTTGGGAGGTCAGTTTCGCCTGCGAAGAAGGGGCGCACGACCAGGGTGGCGACGGTGTACGCCCCGATCGGCTTGCCTGGAATCGCGAAGGCGACGGCGTCGTCGAGTTTCGCGAGCGCGAGCGGCTTCCCTGGCCGGATCCGGACTCGGTGAAAGTCGATCGATCCCAGGTCGTCGAGCGCCCTAACGACGTAGTCCTTCGGCCCAACGCTCGTCCCCCCGGTCGTCACCACCACGTCGTACTGGCTGGCTAGCGTCGCTATTCGATCCCTCACCACGTCGTATTCGTCGGGGACGGTGCCCTCGAACGTCGGTTCAGCGCCCCACGCGCGGAGCAACTCTACGAGCATCATCGAGTCGTTGTCCCGGGACGGGTCCTCATGAATCTCCGACCCCGTGGCGAGGACGCCGACTCGGAGCTTGGCGTATACAGTCACGGCGTCGATGCTCAGGTCATCGAGTAGGATGGCATCTTTCGCTCCCAATCGTTCGCCGGTAGCGAAGAGGCGGTCCCCCTCGCTCACATTGCTGCCACGCTCGTACGTGTAGGTTCCCGGATCGACGTCGGT
>JBLGCL010000259.1:0-3073 GCA_047617305.1 Natronomonas sp. | reverse complement strand
GTTCGGCCTCGCCCTCGTCCGTCCCGGACTCGACATCGGCATCGTCGGCCGGGACCGAGTCCGCGTCGGAACGGTCTGCGCCGGCGTCAACGGACGCCTCGGTGCCCGACTCGTCGGCGTCCTCGGTGCCTGTGCCGGTCTCTGCGTCGGCCGTGTCGGTCGCGTCGTCGGTCGCGGGTTCGTCGTCCGCCCCGTCGTCGGCCTCGGCCGCCGCCTCGGCGTCCGTGCGGGTCTTCACCGCCGTCCCCTCGTCGGTGTCCGCGTCGCGGTCCTCGTCAGCGGTGTCGGCGGCGGCAGCGTCGTCGTCAGCGTCCGTCTCGGTGTCGTCACCCGCGTCGCCAGCGTCGGCGTCGGGAGCGTCCGCGTCCGACTCGTCCTCGTCGTCGGCCGTCTCGTCGGTGTCGACCCGTTCGACGCCCTCGATATCGTCGATGCCACCGTCCCGGTCCTCGCCGCCGTCGGTCACCGGGCGGCCGTCGTTCAGCGACGCCATCCAGGTGCGTCGGAGTTCTCCGAAGAACACCGGCAGCGGCAGGTCGTCCGGCGTGGTGCCGGTCGGGCCGTCATCGAGATACGGGAGCGGCGTCATCCCGTCCCCGTCGGTCGTGGTCGCGTCCTCGCCGACGACGATGCCCGCCTCCGTCGTGACCGCGAATCTCGTCGGCAGGGCCGACTGCCCGTCGGCCTCCAGCAGCCGTGGCGTCCCCGCCTCGACGACGGCGCCGGTCGTCGTCGCACTCCCCAGGTCCACACCCAGTGGCCGCGGCCCCCCGCGGGATGGATCGGTCATGGCCGTGGAACGGGCGGGGACGCACTTAATTCTGAGCGGGTTCCCCCGGCGACGCCGCGCCGACGGCGGGCGGTCGAGGCACTGGTGGTCGGGCGAAAACGAACCGTCGAAACGACCGCCAAAAGCGAGTGGCCGACGGTGTCAGTCGTCGGCGGCTTCCTCGTCCTGGGCGCCAGGGCGGGAGGTGTCGAACTCGTCTTCGGGGAGTGCGGGGCCCCCTTCGTCCCCACCACTGCCGCCCGTGTCGGGGAACGGGTCTTCGACATGGTCGATCTCGAGCGTCGTCTCGACGGTCGTTCCGGTCTCGAGTTCGACGGCCTCGACGGTCAGGGTGCCGTCGTGGCCCGCGTCGAACGTCACCTCGATGTCGAGTTCTCCGGCTGGCCGCTCGGGGATCCCCTCGAGCATGAGTTCGCCGAGTTCCTCGGCGTCGTCGGCCTGCTCGACCAGTTCCCCGTCCTCGGCCTTCTCCCAGACCGGGACCCGGATCTTCGAGATGTTGTCCCGCGGGTTCGTGTACGTCCGGGTCTCGTCCGCCGGGACGTTCGTGTCCTCCGGAAGAATCTCGTCGAAGGTGTCGTCGTCGAGTTCGACACCGACGTTGTGCGAGAGGACGTTGTGGATGGTGACATCCGGCGTCATGTGGTCGGGGACCTCCTCGCGGTACTCCGCGGCCTGGAGTGCCGCGCCCCGAGCGACCACCGTGTCCGGGTCGACGTTGTACTTCGGTTCCTGATCGAAGAACTCCTCGACCCGGTCGCGGACCAGCGGGATGCGCGTGCTCCCGCCGACCAGCAGCACGTTGTCGATGTCCCCCTTGCCGATGCCCTCGCTCTGCACGGCGTCCTTCTCGAACAGCGCATCCATCTTCTCGATGGTCTGCTGTATCTTGTCGTCGATGACCGACTCGAACTCCTCGCGGGTCACCTCTACCTCGGTCCCCTCCCAGACGAACATCGTGTTATTGAGGTCCGAAAGTGCGTGCTTCGCGTCCTTGACCTCCTTCCGGAGGGCGGCCTGGTCCTGCTCGTGGGCGTCCGCCGGGTCGGGCCCGCCCTCGTCGACGATCTTCTGACTCACGTACTCGTACAGCGCGTCGTCGAAGTCCTCGCCGCCGAGTTCACCGTCACCCTCCGTGGAGACGACGTTGACCAGCGTCCCCACCTCGACCAGCGTGGCGTCGAACGTCCCACCACCCAGGTCGTACACGAGCAGCGTCCCGTCGATATCGTTCTGGTGGATGTACGAGAGACAGGCGGCCGTCGGCTCGTTGATGATCTCGTCAACCTCGAATCCCGCCGCCTCCGCCGCCGTCTCGGTCCGGGTGCGCCCGCGGTTCGCGAAGTCGTACGGCACGGTGATGACCGCACCCTCGACCGTCTCGTCGAGCGACTGCTCGGCCTGCTCCTTCAGGTAGCTGAGGATGTACGTCGCGGCCTGTACGGGCGTGTACTCCGTATCACCGATCTGGTACGTCACCTCCTCCTCCTTGTCGATGTCCTGCTTGGTGCGAGCGAGGACCCGCTCGGGGCTGATACGGCGCCGGGCGAGCGCCGCCTCCCCGACAGTAACCCGCTCACCTTCCTCGGCATCCTCCTCGATGAGCACGACCGACGGTGTGGTGTCCTCCGCCCGGTCGTTCTGAATCATTTCGGTCCCCCCGTCCTCAGCGTCGAGGTACGCCATCGCGCTGTTCGTCGTCCCCAGGTCGATTCCTATCCGCATACACAGGGCGTGCTCTCGGGGGAAGAATAAAATTACCCCACAAGTCGAGGGAGAAAGGGAGCCACAGAGCACAGATCAGTTCCGACATTTCCGCGCCAGGTCGTCGCCTCGCCGTCAGCCGTCGGAAGCATCCCCATCCAGGGAACCGGGGCGAGAGAGGTCGAAGGCCTCGCTCTCGGGGGGCGGCGCCTCGTTCTCGATGTCCGGCCACGGGTCGTCACCGTCGATATCCAGAGTCGCTTCGACGGTCGTTCCAGTCCCCGTCTCGACGGCCTCGGCGTGCAGGCTACCGTCGTGCTGGACCGTGATCGTCACCTCGAGACGGAGTTCGCCGGCCGGCCGCTTCGGGAGCTCCTCTAGGACGATGTCCCCCACTCGTCCGGCCTCGTCGACCGGTTCACCGTCCTCGCCCTCCGTCCAGAGTGGAATCCGTAACTCCGTCGCGTTGTCGGCGGGGTTCGTGTAGGTCTCGGTCACCTCCGCGGGGAGTCTCGCCCCCGTCTCGAGAATCTCGATGAAGGTTCCGGCGTGCGACTCGATGCCGATGTTGTACGCCAG
>JBLGCL010000258.1:0-3106 GCA_047617305.1 Natronomonas sp. | reverse complement strand
AGGTCCGATAGCGACCCGTCGTCCACGTTCGCCGCGTGCTCGCGGATCGCGTCCGCGATGGGGTGCTCGCTCCGGCGTTCCAGCCCGGCCGCGTAGCGGAGGACGTCGTCCTCGGTGGCGTCCCCGAGCGCGACGACCTCGGTGACCGCGAGTTCGCCCCGGGTCAGCGTGCCCGTCTTGTCCAGGGCGACGGCGTCGACCTCGCCCATCGCCTCGAGGTGGTTCCCGCCCTTGATCAGGACGCCGTTCTTGGCCGCGCTGGTGACGCCCGAGACGACCGACACTGGCGTCGAGATGACGAACGCGCAGGGGCAGGCGATCACGAGCAGGGTGAGCCCGCGGACGAACCACGTCTTCCAGGGCCACCCGAACAGGAGGGGCGGGACGGCGGCCGTCAGGATCGCCAGGACGACGACCGCCGGCGTGTAGTAGCCCGCGAAGCGGTCGACGAACTGTTCCTTCTCCGTTTTCCCCTCCTGGGCGCTCCGTACCAGGTCGATGATCCGGGCGAGCGTCGACTCGGCGGCCTCGGAGGTGGCCTCGACTTCCAGGTACCCTTCCTCGGTGATCGTGCCGGCGAAGACCTCGTCGCCCTCGGCCTTGTCGACCGGGACGCTCTCGCCGGTGATCGGCGCCTCGTCGACCGCGCTCCCGCCCTCCAGAACCCGACCGTCGACCGGAATCTTCTCGCCCGGTCGGACGACGACCGTCTCGCCGACGCGGACCTCGTCGGCGCGGACGGTCCGCTCCTCGCCGTCCCGGCGGACGGTGGCCTCGTCCGGCGAGAGTTGCATCAGTTCCCGCAGGGAGTTCCGTGCCCGGTCCATCGCGTAGTCCTCCAGGAGTTCCGCGACGCTGAACAGGACGGCCAGCGTGGCGGCCTCGACGTAGAGGCCGATCCCCGTGGCGGCGAGGATGGCGAACCCCATCAGGAGGTCGATGTCGAGGCTTCGCTGTCGCGCCGAGTAGTACCCGCCACGGACGACCGGGAGGCCGCTCGCGACGATCGCCCCGAGGAACAGGACGTCGGCGAGCGCCAGGTCGTACCCCAGCACCGTCGCGACGACGGCGTTCTGCCCGACGAGGACGAACTCGACGAGCAGGCCGGCGGCGATCAGGACCGCACCGATCCACGTCTTGATCGCCCGAGTGCTCGTCCACACCCCTGCCGGCGGGGCGACGTCGACGCCGCCGGACGCCCCGCGTTCCTCCTCACCGTCGTCCCGGTCGGATCGATCGACGACCTCGTATCCTGCGCCCTCGACGGCGTCGATCACGTCGGCCTCGGTGACGCGATCGGTATCGTACGTCACCTGCGCCGTGCCGGTGGTCGGCTGCAGGGTCACCGCGACGATCCCCTCGACGCGGGAGAGGCTCTTGTCGACCTTCTTCGCACAGGAGGGACAGTCCATCTCCGGGACGGTCAGGCGGGCTGTCACCTGCCGGACATCCCCGCCTTCGGCGTTCCCTCCGCCGTCGTTAGCATCCATTGGATGTCGGTACGGGAGTTGGACCGATAAGGCTTTGTTGGAATATTCCAACCCCAGTGAGCGCCGCACGAATAGTCCTCCCCGACGTCGATCACAGCGACTCGGTCGGTACGTCGGCGGCCGGTCCACGGTCGACGTACTGCCTCGCCAGGTGCGCCTCCGCCCGCCGCAACCGGTAGGTGAGGGTAGACCGGGGGACGTCAAGCCGTTCGGCCAGGTCGCCGACGTCGACGTTTCGGGGCGTCTCGTAATAGCCGTGCTCCACGGCGGCCCGCAACGCCGCTCGCTGTTCCGGCGGGAGGCCGCCGTCCTCCGGGACTGCACCCGTCCCGGACCCCGAGGACACCTCCGTCGATCGGCGCATCTCCATCGCGGCGCAGTTCCCGACGGCCCGCTCCAGTTCGTCGAAGAAGGCCGCCACGTCGCCGTCGCCGGCGTGGACGATCCGCCAGGTGTACTGCCGCCCCTCGTTGCGGGTCTCGAACAGGAGGCCGTCGCCGAGGTGCTCCAGCGCGATGTGAGGGACCGAGTCACAGCGCTGCGTGCGCTCCCAGTAGGAGTACAGGACGAGCGTGTCCTCGCCGTGTTCCAGAACCTCGGTCTCGGTGGTGGCCCCACAGTCGTCGGTCGCCAGGCAGTCGGCGTAGTAGTCGGCGGTGAGGAAGGCATCGGCCACGGCGTCGAGCGCCTCGGCCGGGCCCGTGACGTGGTCGACCCGCCAGAGGCGATCGGGGGTGGCGTGCAGGGAGAGCGACCGGATCCTGGCCTCGGGATGGTCGGCCAGGGTATCCGCGACGGCGTTGCACCCCGGCCGGTAGTCGAGGGCGAACACGAGTTCCCGCATACCGTCCGGTCCGCGTTCGAGTGACTTAACGGACCGGTCGAGTCGCGACCTCCAGTCCGGCTCCCTGCGGCATCGTCTGGGCTTGCGGTCGAACAACCTTCCCCGGTCCTTATACTTCAGTAGGTCGTATCCGCGTGCGTGACGACGACTGCGAGCCCAGCACCGCCGTCCGTGCGGATCCGCCAGGCCGAGCGGGCGGACCTCCTGGGCGTGTTGCACATCGAGAACGAGTCGTTCCCGCAACCGTGGCCCTACGACGCCTTCGATCAGTTCCTGGGCAAACCGGGGTTCCTCGTCGCCCAGGGGGCCGACGGCGCCGTCGTGGGGTACGTCGTCTCGGACGTGATCCCCAACCACGGGGGATCGGTGGGGCACGTAAAGGACATCGCGGTCCACCCGAAGCGACGCGGCGAGGGTATCGGGCGGGCGCTGCTCGACCGGAGCATCCGGACGCTGGCAAGCCAGGGAACGCCGACGATCAAACTCGAGGTCCGCGAGTCCAACGAGACCGCCATCTCGCTCTACGAGGACTTCGGGTTCCAGCCGCTCCGCCGGGTCCCGGGGTATTACGAGGACGGCGAGGACGCGGTCGTGATGGTGCTCGACGTGACCGAGTAGGGACGGGACGCAGCCCCGGAAGTGACACCCCCCCACCGTCGGAACGCCGGTTCGTCGTCCGTTTTCCGACAGGGGCGCGTTTTTGTGTCTTCAGTCGAACCACCTTCCATGGGCTACCGCTGCCCCGTCTGCGACGAACCGCAACTCGACGGCG
>JBLGCL010000257.1:0-3177 GCA_047617305.1 Natronomonas sp. | reverse complement strand
AGAGGTCCCGCTCGGTCCGCTCGCCGATCCCGCGGGCGCCGACGAACGTGTTCTCCAGTCGCACGAGCGATGGAGGGACGGGAACGGCCTAAAACGTCCCGGTCGACGGCCGCCCGGTTGGCCTCACGCGTCCCCTTCGGGGAGCCCCTCGTACTCCCGGATGGTCTCCCGCCAGTCCTCGGGCATCGGGGTCGCGTTGCCGTCCTCGTCCACCCGGACCATGACCGTCTCGGCGGTGGCGATCACGTCGCCGTCGGCCCGGACCTCGTAGGCCATCGTGACGCTCGACCGGCCCAGGTCGGTCACGCGCAGGGCCACCGTGGCGCTCTCCTCGATCGTGATCGGCCGCCGGTAATCGATCTCGAGGTGGGCCACGACCGCCTCGAGGTCCTCGATGCCGGCGCCGAGCAGTTCGCGGAGGTACCGGACCCGGGCCAGTTCGAGGTAGGAGACGTACACCGCGTGGTTGACGTGGCCCTCCGGGTCGAGGTCCCGATACCGGACCGGTATCTCGGTGGTGAAGGAGAACGTGGCGTCGGTCATCAGCGGGGATGGTCGTCGCTCCGGGGTTTGCCTTTCGGTTCCGGCGAACCAGCGTCGTGGACCCCCGAGGACTCCCGGCGACACCGACGGACTGATCGGTCCGTGAATTACGATTTCTAAAGGAGTAGGGCGGGTAATAACTGGTTATTACTTATTGCAGCGCTGGTTGTCCCTTGTTATGCAATGCCAATGCAAGCAGTCGTCCTCGAGGAGTTCAAGGAACCGCTCGAAGTACAGGAAGTCGAGCGTCCCGACCCCGACCCGGACGGCGTCGTCGCGCGCGTCGACGGTTGTGGCGTCTGTCGCAGCGACTGGCACTGCTGGCAAGGGGACTGGGACTGGTTCAACTACCGGCCGGACCCCCCGCACGTCTTGGGCCACGAACCGACCGGCACCATCGTTAAGACGGGCGACGAGGTGGAAAGCTTCAGCGAAGGCGACCAGATCGCCATCCCGTTCAACTTCGGCTGTGGCAAGTGCGAGCACTGTCGCCAGGGACGCGAGAACATCTGTGAAAACCACATCGGCCTCGGGTTCATGAACGAGGCCCCCGGTGCGTTCGCAGAGGAGGTCCACATCCCGACGGCCCACATCAACGCGGTCCCGCTGCCCGACGAAATCGATACGGAGACGGCAGCGGGCATCGGCTGCCGGTTCATGACCTCCTACCACGGCATGGCCCACCAGGCCGACGTGGGCAACGGGGAAGACGTCGTCGTCTACGGACTCGGGGGGATCGGCCTCTCGGCCGTCCAGATCGGCAACGCGCTCGGTGCCAACGTCATCGGCGTCGACCTGATGGACGAGAAACTGGAGAAAGCCGAGGAGGTCGGCGCAGTCACGACCGTCAATGCGGAAGAAGTCGACGACCCCGTCAAGGAAGTCCAGGACATCACCGACGGCGGAGCCGACGTGTCCGTTGACGCTCTGGGCATCAAAGAAACCTGCCAGAACGCCGTCAACTCCCTGGACAAGGGCGGGCGGCACGTCCAGATCGGCCTCACGACCTCGGAGGAAGAGGGGATGGTCCCGCTCCCGACCGACGTGTTCGTGGCCAAAGAGATCGAGTTCGTCGGCTCCCTGGGGCTGCAGCCGTCACGGTATCCCGAGATGCTCGACATGATCAAGACCGGCAAGATCGACCCCACGGACCTCGTTTCCGAGACGATCGACATCCACCAGATCCCGGATCGACTGGACGCGATGACCGACTTCGGGACCATGGGCATCCCGGTCTGCAACGACTTCACCGCGTAGGGCCGATCGCACCACCCAGGGTTTCCCGCGACCCTCCGGTTTCTTGCGACCTATTTCATCGATTTGGCGACGAACTCCTGCGGACGGTTCGGGTTCACGCCGTGGAACAACGGTTCGACGTCGCCGGTGTCGTTCGGGTCCTCGAGCACCGCCGCCATCAGGTCGTCCTCGAGGTCGTGGAGGGGGTGCGTGGAGTCCATCCGGGCCTCGATCAATCGGTCCACGTCGTCGGCTTCCACGTACCACACGAGGTACTCCCCGTCGGTCGCGTGCTCGACGAACAGCGACATCGTGTGGAGCCCTTCCTCCACCCAGACCTCACGAACCTGCTCTTCGTCCGACGACGCGCGTTCCAGAAGTTCCGACAATCGTTCCTTGAGACGTTCGGTCCAGTTCGGTTCGATCCTCTGTCTCATGACGAACGGTTCCGGCATGGACGACGAATGGATGGGAGTCGATTTGAGGGTTGGGACGGCACCGACAGTCCCGCCCCCTCATTCGGCACCGAACTCCTTTCCCTCCCTCGATTCGGCGTCCATCCGGCGGATCGCCGCCTGTGCCGTCCCGGCGTCGTAGCCGAACCACACCCCGTCGGCGTAGGCCTCGACGACCTCGGCCGCGTGGACGAGGGCATCGACGTCGACGTCCACCGCGTACAGTTCGACGCTGAACGGGGTATCGAGCAGGTCCGCGAACCCGGCGGCGATCGTCTCGAGCCAGTAGGTCGTTCCGTAGTTGGTGTCGTACAGCGTGACGACGAACTCGTCGACGTGTTCGGCGATCGTGTCGAGGTCGAGCCCGTTGCGCCGGTAGAGGTGGCCCGGGTACGGGTCTGGATAGAGCGTGAAGTAGGTCCGGCCCGGGATCCGGTCGGCCGCCTCGGTCACGAACTCGGTGATCTCGTCGGCCCGCCAGGCCATCCGGTCGTCGAACGCGCTCGCCTCGAACCGGTCGTCGCAGACCTCGCAGTGGCAGTACTCCGCGCGCGGGAACCCGACGTCGTCGAGACGGACGTCCGGCGACGCCCCGACGGCCTCCTCGACGGTGTCCAGGAGTCCCTGACGGTAGCCCTCCCGGGTCGGACAGACGTAGTCCCAGTCGAAGTAGGGCTGGTCGCGGGTCGCCCGCTCGCCGTCCTCGCTCACCGCGGCCAGCTCCGGGTTGGCCTCGACGGTCGCGTTGTCGCCGAAACAGGAGATCATGTTGACGCCGTCGGCGACCGGTTCGGCGCCCCGGCCGGTCACGTCCTTGACCTGATAGAACCCACGGTCGAAGGCGTCCCACGAGAGTTCCGCCTCGTTTCGCGTGACGATCCCGTACATACCCGTCGCTGGAGGAGCGGACGGCCAAAAAGGCGCGGTTCGAGGCGATTCGACG
>JBLGCL010000256.1:0-3204 GCA_047617305.1 Natronomonas sp. | reverse complement strand
ACGTTCTCGTGGGTCGCGAGGGTCCCGACGGTCCCGGGGTCGAGCCTGACCCCGGTGTACTTCGGCACGCTGTAGAGGTAGATCGGGATCGGGCTCTCGTCGGCCAGGTCGCGGTAGTACGCCGCCAGCCGGTCCTGGTCGTGGACGTGGTAAAACGGCGTCACGACGAGCGCGGCGTCGGCGCCCCCCTCGGCCGCGAGTTCGGTCTGGCGGAGCGACTCGCGAAAGCCCGGGTGGCCGGTGCCCGCGATGATCTGGCCGTCGGCCTCGTCCGCGACGATCTTGGTCACCGTGGCCCGTTCCTCGACGCTCATGAGTGCGGCCTCGCTGTTCGAGCCACAGGGGACGAAGAAATCCACGCCGCGCCGTTCGAGTGCGGCCGTTAACTGCCGGAGTCTGTCCTCGCACACGTCGCCGTCCTCGTCGAACGGCGTCGCGAGAGGAACGCCGGTGCCGTTCATACCCCTGGGTTGGAGTGCGGGGCTGGAATAGGTTTCCGTCCGGGGGCTCGAAAGGCCGCTTTTCGGGGCGGAATCCCGCGGCGTCCTGCGAACGTCACGCGTCCGTCTGACGCGGTTTTATTGCAGACCGGGCTGTGGCATCGAACGGGCGCGCAACTTACAGTCCCCCCATCCTCCCGTGCGCGCCCGGAACACCGATCTCCCCATCTCGACCCTTTCCCCCGCGGAGTACGGGTGTGACGATCACGACGTTCCATGGCCGCGTGGGCTACTCGCCCACCAGGGCTTTTCGGACCTCCTCGACGGTTTCCCGTTCCACGACGACCGCGACCTGGTCACCGGACCGGAATTCGGTCCCCGGGAGCGGGATCTTCATCGGTTCGTGCCGGCGACCGTGGGCGTAGATTCGGCCCGATTCCGGCAGGTCCACCGTCGCGATCCGCTCGCCAACGACCGGTGACGACTCGCCGATCGTGAAGACCATCATCTGGAGATCCTCCGTCAGATCGCTAAGAAGGTTGAAGTCGCCGCCCAGCAGCGCGGTCTTGGCGCCGGCGGCACCAAGTCGCTCCGGATAGACCACTTCGTCGACGTCGCTGGCGTACTTTTCGTAGATCTCCTCGCGGTAGTCCTCGTTGATCCGCAACACGGTCCGGCAGCCGTGGTGTTTGCCGATCATGCAGGCCGCGAAGTTGACGTTCAGGTCCGGCGTGAGCCCGGCGATGGCGTCAGCGGTGGCGATTCCCGCCTCCTCCAGGACGGACTCCTCGGAGGCGTCCCCGTGAACCGCCACGAGGCCCTCGTTCCGGGCCCGCTCGACGCGATCCAGGTCGGTGTCGATGACCGCCACGTCGTGGCCCTCCTCCTGAAGCACCCGGGCCGTCCGGGAACCGACGCGGCCATACCCCGTGATGACGTATTTCATAGGAATCCGTACATTCCCCCAAGGTAAAAAGACTGCCCGCGTCGTGCCGGTCGGAGCCCCGTTCACGAGGCGGTCGCGCCTGGCCACAGCTCGTCGAGCGCCGCCGCCGACGGGGCGTGGACGATCGTCACCGTCGAGCCGTCGACGCTGACGGCGTAGGCGCCGGCGAAGTCGCCGGGGAGGCGCCAGTGCGCACCACGATCCGTCCCGCCGCGATGCGACAGGAGCGCCCGGTACCCGTCGGCGAACTTCCGGGCCTCCCGCTCGTCGTCCCACTTCGTCCGCCAGACGTACCCGATCGAACCGTCCGGGCGTTCGTAGACGGCGAGGCCGTCACCGGCCCACCCGGCCGAGTAGTTGAGCGCGTAGTCGAGCGGGTCGGTCGCGTTCACCCGTCCGTTCTCGACGTTGAGGAACGCCGACCGGGGGACCACGGCGCCCGGCCGGTCGTCGTAGGCTGTGTACATGAACATCGTCGCGATCCCCGCCTCGCCGATCGTCGCTGTCGACCCGCCGTCCGAACGGCGCACGCGGCGCCAGGGGTCCTCGGCCACGTCCGGAACGGCGACGTCCTCGGGCTCGTCCCGTCCGATCTTCTCGGGGTGGATGACCTGCTCGGAGCTTCGCGGCGGGTCGTCGTAGCGGGCCATCACGGCCGACCAGCCACCTCGGGCCCGGGTCTCGCGGACGAGTTCCTCGCCCTCGGCGTAGGGGAAGAACTGCAGGAGGTACAGCCCCATGTGGACCGCGCTCCCGTTGCGGGGAGTCCCGTCGGCGCCCCCCGCACCGTCGGCACCGTCGTGCCCGTCCCCCGCGGTATCACCGACGTCGGTGGACGGCCGCACGCACTCCCACGGACCCTCGCAGTGGCGTTCGTACAGCCGATCGACGAGGTTCGCGTCCCCCTCGATCAGCGCGACCAGCGCCCGAACCTCGTCGTCGGTCGGGTCGCGGGGCACCCGTAACCGGATGTTCCGGAACTGGTAGGCGTGGGTCAACTCCTGGGCGAGGGTCACCTCGTCGAGCGTGGGCGAGGCCGCGTCGGAGACCACGACGATGCGGTCATCGGTCACGTCGTAGTAGCCCAGGACCGACTCGTTGCGGGTGTCCCGCTGTCGCTCGGTGGCGTTCGCCCCGTCCCCGACGAGGAACAGCGCCCGGTAGCGCACTTGCTCGAACGTCCGGTCCCCTGCCCCATCGCCGTCGCCCCCACTCCCACCGGTCCCGTCGCGATATGCCTCCCGACTGATCACCCGTACCTCGACGTCCTTTCGGAACTCCACCGCCCGGATGTGCTCGACGCGGGCCATCGCCCGCGCGACCACGGCGTCGAGTTCCGACTCGTTCAGTCCGTCCTCGACCGTGACCGCCAGGGACTCGTTGTACCAGTAGCCGCCCTCCCATCCTTGGACATCCTCCTCCGGATCGGGCCGGGAGGTCTCGACGATCGGTCCTTCGGTGCTGTCGCCCCCGTCACGGCTCGTTCCGGTCGTCGATACCTCCGCAGTGTCGGGATCGGCGCCAGTGACGGAGGGACCGGCGGACGGCGATTCGTTGCTCGGCGACGCCGGGGCCGAGCACCCGACCAACAACACGATGACCGCGAGGGTGATGGGGAGGGCACGCATTCGGCCGAGGTAAGGAGTGCCGTCAAAAAAGGACACCGCCTGCGGATCCGCGACCGAGTCGCGTCGCTCTCGCGGGGATCGGTCGCCAAAGGGAAAGGGATGGACGCGCGGTTTCCATGGAGCGTGTGACCGGGCGCCCGTCGTGGCGTATGCACTGCACGGGCATAATTTCGTCGCCCGGATAAAGTAT
>JBLGCL010000255.1:0-3223 GCA_047617305.1 Natronomonas sp. | reverse complement strand
TGGTGCGCGAGATCGTCACGCCGGTGCGGCACGCGTTCCTCGCACAGCGACCGGACGTCGAGACCGTCGCGAGCCACCCCCAGGCACTGGCGCAGTGTCGCACCTTCCTCGAGGCGGAGTACCCGGATGCGGACCAGGAGGCCGTGGCCAGCACGGCGGCCGGCGTCGACCTGGCAGGCGAGGACCCGTCGGTCGGGGCCATCGCGCGGCCTGGCGCCGCCGAGGGGGACCTCCAGGTGCTCACCGAGGGGATCCAGGACCGGGACTCCAACGCCACCCGCTTTTTCGTCCTCGCCCCGGCGGCGGAGCGCTCGCGAGCGGGCGGAAAGAGCTCGCTGGTGATCTACCCCGAGGCGAACTACCCCGGCCTCCTGCTCGAACTGCTGGAGCCGTTCGCCGAGCGCGACATCAACCTCTCGCGGATCGAGTCCCGCCCGAGCGGCGAGCGCCTGGGCGATTACGTCTTCCACCTGGACATCGAGGCCGGCCTCTACGAGCGACGGACCGAGGCGGCCGTCGACCGCGTCGAGTCGATCGTCGAGTCGGGGTGGGTTCGCCGCCTGGGCTCCTACGACGTCGAGCACGTCGTGGAGTGAGGGTTCCGGGCCGCCCGCGGCACCTTTAAGTCGTCTCGCATCCAACAGGATACTACCCATGCGCCGCAATCCCTTCGAAGAACTCGAGGACATGCTGGAGCGAATGAGCAAGCAGTTCGAAGGTGGCGTTCCGGGCGGTCTCCCGACCATCGGGGGCGTCGCCGTCGACGTCGCGGACCGCGACCATGAGTACGTCGTCACCGCCGACCTGCCCGGATACGAGACCGAGGATATCGAGGTGACGGTCAACGAGGGCCGTCTCCGCATCGAGGCCGATCGCGAGACGGGTGCCGAGGAGGAGACCGACCAGTACATCTTCAACGAGCGCCGCCGGGAATCGGTTGGCCGGGCCGTCAGGCTCCCCGAACCGGTCGACGAGGAGGCCGTCACTGCGGAGCACACGAACGGCGTGCTCACGATCACGCTGCCGAAAGAGGACGTCGGGGACGAGGGACGCCGGATCGACATCGAGTAGACCGGACGGCTAGAGCGCCCCACTGGAACCGCACGACAGCCAAACGGACTTACGACCGGGACGGGAAATTTCTAGATCAGGACCATGGTGGGACTCGTCGACGCCGGACTGGTGCTCGCCGGACTGATACTGGCGTTTGCCGGCGTTCGCGTGTTCGACTACGCGGTCACGGTGTGGGGCTTCCTGTTCGGCGCCAGCGTGGGCCTGGGGGTCGTCGGCGGGGCCCAGGGCGTCGAAGTCGTGACGGGCGTGCCGCAAGGCGTCGGGCTGGTCGAGGGGATCGTCGCGATCGTCGTCGGCGGAGTGCTCGGGGTCTACCTGGCGTGGGCCGCCGTGAAGCTCCTCGTGCTGGCGCCGGCGTTCCTGCTGGGCGGGGCCGTGATCGCGGGGGTCGTCGGCATCAGGTTCCAGGGAACGCCCGACGCCCTCGCGGTCCTCGTGTTCATCGTGGGTGGGATCGTCGGGGCGGCGATCGCGTGGGCGTTCTTCCGGGTCGCCGTCGCGGTCGTGACCGCCGCCGTCGGGGCCACGATGGTGACCCTGTCGATCGACGCCGTCCAGCTCGTGACCGCCGTGACGACCCTCGAACCCGATACCTTCCCGACCCCCGAGCTCTCGGCGTGGTTCCTGGGCGTGTTCCTTCTCGGGTTGCTTACCCAGATCGGATTGCTGTCGATCGGCGCGGACGAGGAAGGGGAGGAGGGGCCGGAAACGGATCCCGGGACCGCCTGACCGCCGCCGTCAACCGTCGATCGACGGGGTCACGGCGGCGCCCGACCGCGGTTCGCCGTCCGAGTTGCGAGCGCTTTTATCCGCCCCTACCGAACGCGCCCGTATGACATACGATCCGCAGGCCATCGAGCGACGGTGGCGAGAGCGGTGGGCCGAGTCCGGGCGGTACGAGGCCGACCCGGACGAGGAGCGCGAGGCGACGTTCATCACCGTCCCGTATCCCTATCCCAGCGGCGGGATGCACATCGGCCACGCCCGCACCTACACGGTGCCGGACGTGTACGCCCGATACCGACGCCAGCGCGGCGACAACGTCCTCTTCCCAATCGCGTGGCACGTCACGGGTACGCCGATCATCGGGGCGGTCGAACGCCTGAAGAAGGGCGAGGAGGCGCAGCTCCAGACCCTCCGGGACGCCTTCAACGTCCCCGAAGCGGACCTGCAGGACCTCGAAACCCCGATGGGTTTCGCTCGCTACTTCATCGAGGGCGCCGACTCCAGCTACAAGCGCGGCATGGAGGCGCTCGGCCTCTCGATCGACTGGCGCCGGGAGTTCACCACCAACGACGAGCGCTACTCGAAGTTCATCACCTGGCAGTACGAGACGTTGCAGGAGCACGGGCTGCTCGAGAAGGGCCTCCACCCGGTCAAGTACTGCACCGAGGAGGAGAACCCGGTCACGACCCACGACCTGCTCGAGGGGGAGGAGGCCGAGTTCCAGGACTACACCCTGATCAGGTTCGGGGCTGACGAGCTGGTGGTGCCGATGGCGACCCTGCGCCCGGAGACGGTCCACGGCGTGACCAACGCGTTCGTCGACCCCGACGCCGACTACGCCATCGCCGACGTCGACGGCGAGCGCTGGCTCGTCTCGGTGGAGGCCGTGGAGAAGCTCCGCCTCCAGGAGCGCGACGTCGAGGTGCTGGAGGAGGTCGACGGCGAGTATCTGGTCGGCCGCCACGTCGAGAACCCCGTCACCGACGACGACGTGCTCGTCCTGCCGGCCACCTTCGTCGATCCCGACAACGCGACCGGCGTGGTCATGTCGGTCCCCGGCCACTCCCCCGACGACTGGATCGCGCTGGCAGAGGCCAAGGCCGACGCCGACCGCCTGGCCGAGTACGGCATCGACCCCGACGAGGTGCGGACCATCGAGCCCAGGAGCATCATCGACGTCGAGGGCTACGGGGCGTTCCCCGCCAGGGACGCCGTCGAGGAACACGGCATCGAGAGCCAGACCGACCCCGCCCTCGAGGAGGTCACCCAGGAACTGTACAACCGCGAGTTCCACAGCGGGCGACTCAAGGACATGTACGGCGAGTTCGCCGGCGAAGTCATCGAGGACGTCCGCGACGACCTCCGGGATCACTACCGCGAGCAGGGCGCCTTCGACGCGATGCACGAGTTCAGCGAGGAGGTG
>JBLGCL010000254.1:0-3234 GCA_047617305.1 Natronomonas sp. | reverse complement strand
GCCATCGCGGAGGCGAGCGTGATCCCGTCGGTCGCCGCCGTCAGGACGGCGTCCGGGCGACCGAACCCGAAGGTGTCGGCCGCCACGGGCGCGACCAGGTCGAGGAACGCCTGGTCGAAGACGACCCCGGAGTTGTCCACGTACCCCTCTTCGTCGACCCGGACGCGGTCCTCGAGTTCCCGGGCGAGCGCCTCGCGACCCACGTCCCGCACGATCTCCCGCGCCCGGTCCTCCCCCGGGAGCACGTGGCCGTTCACGTACCGGTTGAGGTCGCCCGCCGGCAGGCCGGTTTCCTCGGCGAGTTCGTCGTAGGTCCGCGTGTCCTTGAGGGTGCGCAACACCGACACTGCACGCAACTGGAGGGCGGCCTTCTCGACGCGGTTCATACGTGGTATCCACGAACGCACAACAATGAATACATCGGAGTCGATCGGTGCGAATCTGCCCACACACGTGGCTGGATCTCCCGATCTCGGGGCCGGCCGGTCAGCGTTCCCGCGCCATCCTCCCGAGTCGCCGGAGGTCTACGTATCGCGCCACCGCCGATCGATACTCCACGAACTCGTCGCCGAACCGCCGGGCGAGCACCGGCTCCTCGGCGAACGGACGCACCGCGAACCAGCCGACGATCAATACTGCGAGAAGCAGCGCTTGCCAGGCACCCGCGGCGACCGCCAGTCCCCCGACCCCTGCGGCGTGGCCGGCGACCTGCGGGTGTCGCGAGAACCGGAACGGCCCGGTCGTGTGCAACCGCCACCTCTCCGAAGAAGGACGCCGCCATCCCCATCACCAGCAGCCAGTACAGGCCGAACCCGGCGGACAGGTCGTCGGGCGGCCACGGGCGGTGGTCCGGATCCACGGCCGCCAGTCCAGTCCGCACGAACTGGCCGCTTGCGGCCAGGAGACCGACGTATAGCAGTGCGTCGCCCATGGGACGGCCTTCGTCGGGAGTCGTTTATATTGTGGATAAAATACAATACTATCTCCGACACGAACGTCCCGGCGGCCAGAACGGTCGAATACGTACCGAATGTTTTGGCATCCGTGAATTTCAGTCCCGATCGGGAACGTGGGACCGTGAACCGAAACGTCGGAACGCTCGATCGCACGGCACGGATCGCGGCCGGGGCTACGCTCGTCGGAACCGGCGTCGCGACCGGACCGACGGCCCCCGTCAGGAGCGCGGCGGCCGTCGGCGTCGACGGCACCTCCCTGGCCCCGGGATCGTCCGGTCGGTGTCCGCCCGACGAGGTCGCGGGAGTCGACACGACCGAGGGGTAGGGCGGTCGATTCGACGAGGACCGCTCAGGCCAGGAAGTCGGGGTCGATCCGGCGCTCGCCCTCCTCCTCGCGGAGGTGTTCGAGGAACGCCTCGGGTTCGACGTCGCCCGCCTGTCGCTCCTCGCGGTCGCGCACCGAGATCGTGCCGTCCTCGGCCTCGTTCGAGCCGACGATGATCATGTAGGGTACCCGGTCGTCGTGACCGGCGCG
Organism: Natronomonas sp.; assembly: GCA_047617305.1. Classification (GTDB taxonomy): domain Archaea; phylum Halobacteriota; class Halobacteria; order Halobacteriales; family Natrialbaceae; genus DATFIX01. Next base: position 1,743 of record JBLGCL010000254.1, on the reverse strand, counting down.
GATCTTGCGATCGAGCGTGGCGTCGCGATCGTTGACCGTGACCCGGAAGTCGTCGAACTGGTCGGCGATCTCGCGGGCGTAGTCGAGCTGGTCGTCGCTGATCGGGAGAATCTGCACCTGCTCGGGCGCGAGCCAGAGCGGGAACTTGCCGGCGAAGTGCTCGATGAGCACCATGAAGAACCGCTCGTAGCTGCCGTAGAGCGCCCGGTGGATCATCACCGGCTGGTGTTCCTCGTTGTCCTCGCCGACGTAACTCAGGTCGAACCGGTCGGGCATGTTGAAGTCGAGTTGCACCGTCGGGCCGTCCCACTGGCGCCCGAGGGCGTCCTCGAAGGCGTAGTCGATCTTCGGGCCGTAGAAGGCGCCGTCGCCGGGTTCGAGGTCGTAGTCCATGTCGCGGTCCTCGAGGACGGCCTCGAGCTGGGACTCGGCCTTCTCCCAGATCTCGTCGCTGCCGACGCTCTTGTCGGGCCGCGTTGCGAACTGGATCTCGTAGTCGAGCTCGAACGTCTCCAGGACCGTCTGGATCATGTCCATGATCAGCTCGACCTCGTCCTCGATCTGGTCCGGGCGGACGAACAGGTGGCCGTCGTCGATCGTGAACGCCCAGACCCGCGAGAGCCCGGAGAGTTCGCCGCGCTGTTCCTTCCGGTAGACCTTGCCGTTCTCCGCGTAGCGGACGGGGAGTTCCCGGTAGCTCCAGGAGTCGTGCTGGAAGATCGAGGCGTGGCCGGGGCAGTTCATGGGTTTAAGGCCGAACTCGTCGTCGCCGACCTCGAAGAGGAACATGTCGTCCCGGTAGTTCTCGTAGTGGCCCGACTGCTTCCACAGCTCCGTCTTGAACACGTGGGGCGTCTCGACGAAGTCATAGCCGGCGTCGTCGTTGAGGTCGTCGATGAACGCCTGGAGTTGACGCAGGATCGTCTTGCCCGGCGGGTGATACAGCGGGAGGCCTGGCCCCGTCGTCTCCTGGACCGAGAAGAGGTCCATCTCGCGGCCGATCCTGCGGTGATCGCGCTTTTCGGCCTTGCGGCGGCGCTCGAGGAACGCCTCTAGGTCGCTCTCGCTCTCGAAGGCCGTCCCGTAGATACGCGTCTGCATCGGGTTGTTCTCGTCGCCCCGCCAGTAGGCGCCCGCGATCTCCAGCAGCTGGACGGCGCCGACCTCGCCCGTCGAATCGACGTGGGGGCCGGCACAGAGGTCCTCCCACTCGCCCTGCGAGTAGAACGTGACATGGTCACTCTCGTCGGCGAACTCGTCGAGTAGTTCGAGCTTGTAGGGCTGATCCGACAGCCGCTCCTCGGCCTCCTCGATCGAGAGGACCTCGCGCTCGACCTCGTAGTCGGCGTCGACGATCTCCGCCATCTCCGCCTCGATCTCCCGGAGATCCTCCTCGTCGACGTCGAGGTTGTCGAAGTCGTAGTAGAACCCCTCGTCCGTCGGCGGGCCGATCGCGAGATCGACGTCGTCGTAGAGCCGCTGGACGGCCTGCGCCAGGGCGTGCGAGGCCGTGTGGCGCATCACCTGCACGTAGTCGTCGGAGTCCTCCGTGACGATTTCGAGTCGCGCACCGTCCTCGCGGATCGGTTCCTCCTTGGCGACGAGTTCGCCGTCGAGTTTGCCCGCGACCGTGTCCCGTCCGAGGCCGGGGCCGATCTCGTAGGCGACGTCCTCGACCGTGTCGCCGCGGTCGATCTCGAGCTCCGAGCCGTCCGGCAATACGACGTTGATTCGCTCCGATTC
>JBLGCL010000253.1:0-3263 GCA_047617305.1 Natronomonas sp. | reverse complement strand
TCCTGGGACTGACGATCCCGGGACGACTCCAGCAGCAGACGCCGGCCAACCCGCACGTCTTCGAAACCCGCGAAGAACTGGTTCGCTTCCTCCGGGACGAACGGCCGACCGGGTGGAACTACCGGTTTAACGTCACGCTAGCGCTGGTCGGCGGCATCGCGGTCTGGGCCTTGTGGCCAGCGTTCCGGAACGCGCTCGAGGAACTCCTCCTGGCGATGCCCGAACTCGACGCCGTGACCGCCCTGGCGGCGGAAACTTTCGGTACCATCGCGGTCTTCGCGATCGCGTTTGCCGCACTCACCCGGGGAATCGACCGGGTGCTGATCGGGCAGGTACGGGAGGCTGCGTATCGGGACGCTCGGTAGGACGCCGCTTTTTGGCGATCTAGGCCGGCAGCAGGACGAGTAGAAGCACCCCGCCGATTCGCGAGACGTGGGCGGGGCCGCAGTGGATCCATGGTCGGTAACGACCTCGGCCATTCGATTCTCCACAGAGCGAGCCCCGTGGTCACGAGGTGGTTCTTCTCGACGTTCGCCAACGAATCCGGCACTGCTCAGAAGTCCGCCAGCGTCGCCTGATTCCGTTTGAGCGCCCGCGTCACGTACCCGTGTTCGGTCGTGAGGTGTTGAGCGAACTCCTCGGCGAAGCCGTGATGAGAGTACACCCGATCGGGATCGACCGCCCGGACGATCTCGACCAGTTCGTCGAAGTCGGCGTGATCGGAGAGCGGGAACCCGGCGTCGTACCCGCGCCGGTACCGAAACGATCGGTCGATGGCCCATCCGGAGAAGCCCGCGGTCACCACGTCGTCGCGTTCGAGCAGGCGGGCGACGGCCGATTCCCTCGCGGCACCCGCCGGGGCGACGAGGACGTCGCCCGGCCGGAGGGCCGTCACGTCGGTCACCCGCTCAGCGTCGAAGGTGACGTCGAGGTGGGCCTCGACGACGGCGTTCACGTTGGCGACCGTGTCGGTCGCGAAGACGCGTTCCCGGTCGGAATCGGCGACGATCCGCTGGAGCTTCTGGGCCCGGCCGAGCGAGTAGCCGAACGTGACGGCGATCCGGTCCCGGGTGTCCGCGAGCCAGTCGTGAATCTCGCCGACCACCTCGTCGGTCGGCGGGAGGCGGTAATCGGGCGTGCCGTACGTGGCCTCGACGATCAGGACGTCGGCGTCCGGCGGGTCGAACCCGTCGAGGTAGAACCGGTCGCGGGGACAGACGTCCCCGGTGTAGAGGTACCGTCGACCGGTGTCTTGGTCCGTCACGAGGGCGGCCCGCGACCCGGCGACGTGACCGGCGTTCAGGAGGTCGACGTTCGCGGGCGTGTCGGCGACCTCGAGCGCCGTGTTCTGTCTGGTTTCGACGAGCGCGGCGGTCAGCGGCGAACAGACGACCGCCCCGGCCGTCCGCCCGACCTGGTGATCGGCGTGGGCGTGGCTCAGCACGCGCACGTCGCCGGGCGCGGTCCCGTCGAAGACGACCCGGTCGCCTGACGCGAGGTCGAGCGTCACGCCCCGACCCAGTCGTACCCGGGGTTTCACAGGCGGTCGAAGGAGTTCGGCGCGAAAATGGGTTACTACTCCGGAATACCGCTCGCTCCTGATCACGCTCTCGATCGACGGCGATTGGGCGAACGCGGAGCCGACGGTCGGCGGACTCGAGACCGGTGCGACCGTGATGGAGAACGAGGGAGCGGACCGGGAGGCGACGGTCGCCGGCAATCTCGCCGTCAACGAAGCCATCCTCGACGAACTCGTCGACGGGATCCTCCTGACGATGACGGTCGCCCTCCTGGCCATCGTCGTTACTTTGGCGGTCGTCTTCCGGCTCACGCACGGGAGCGCGTTGCTCGGCGTCGCCGTGTCGGTTCCCATCGCGCTCGTCATCGGGTTCGTCGTCGGGGGGATGTATCTGCTGGATATCCCGCTGACGCTCGCGACCGCGCTGTTGATGAGTCTCGTCGTCGGGCTTGGCGTGGACTACAACATCCACGTCGGCGACCGGTTCGCGGACGAACGTCGGGCGGGCAAGCCCCCGGTCGACGCCCTCCGGGCTGCGGTCACCGCCACTGGCGGGGCGTTGCTCGGCAGCACCCTGACGTCGGCCGGTGCCTTCACGACGATCGTCCTGGTTCCGCACCCCCAGCTCCAGAGGTTCGGGAGCATCGTCGTGATCGCGTTGCTGACGGCGTTCCTCTCCAGCGTACTGGTGTTGCCGTCGTTGCTCGTCCTCTGGGAACGGTACGGCCCGGAGTCCGTGACGACGCCGGACGCGACTGGTGCAGTCCCGGGCGACTGATCGCTCGAGAATTCCTCGCTGACGTCCTCTGAACGACGACCGTCGTAGCTGAAGTGTTCCGCTCTCAGTCCTCGACCGTCGAATCGGTGCGTCATGAAACCTGGGCCGAAGCCAGGTTACCTCGACCGACAGTTCTGGATCGGGCTCCTGGCCGACACCCCGACGATTGACAGCAGGTCCGAACACGGACGCCCCGAAAACCCCGAGCCACCGAAGGCCAGTCGTTGAGAACGATTCGGAGGTCGCGACGCGTAGTCCGACAATTCATTGGCCTTCGTTTTCGAGGGTCCGGGACCAGGGAACACCTGGCGTTTCACTTTCTACGCTTCGTTCTCGGTGCTCTCCCGGAGAGCGTCCCTGAGTTCCCGCAACGTATTGATCCCGTACAGCCCCAGCACCAGCCAGACGACCGAAAACACGACGCCGAGGACGGCGAACGTCAGTCCGAGCGTGGTTTCGTTGATCGCGACCATAGCACCCAAATATACAGGACATGTGAGCAAAAAAGCTCACCCACAGTTGCAGCGGTTGCAACCGTGAATCGGGATTGACGGCCGACGGACGTGAAACCATGGACGTGGACGGTGATCCGGAGATTGCCCCCATCACGGAGCTACTCGCGGACGACGTGGTGCGAACGATCCTGTTGGCGACCTACGAGGAACCGCTCTCGGCGGAACAGCTCAGCGACCGATGTGCCGTCTCTCCGGCCACGGTCTACCGGCGACTGGACGAACTGGAGGACCACGATCTCGTCACTGCACGGACCGAGCCCGACGACGAGGGGCATCACTATCGGGTGTACCGCGCCACGCTCGACCGCGTCGTGGTCGACCTCACCGCCGACGGTTTCGAGGTGCGGGTTACCCGCAGTCAGCGCATGGCCGACCGTTTCACCGAATTCGTGGAGGGGGTAAGATGACGGGTCTGCCGCTCGTGCTCGGCCTCCCGACCGGGCCGGTGTCG
>JBLGCL010000252.1:0-3274 GCA_047617305.1 Natronomonas sp. | reverse complement strand
GCGAATGTAATTCCCTCCGCACTCCCCCAAAGGGGTCGTGTGGGAGCAGATGACACCCGAACACACCGTGAATCCCACCGCACTAGCGGTCGTCTCGTGCTGCCGTGGGTGGTGTGTCCGTGGAGGTCGGCGGCTTCACCACCGCCCGACACAGCCCGGCGCAACCTTGTGGTGTTTTGCGAGGCGGATAACGTGGCTCCCGTGTGTTGATTATGATTCCACAGTGAGCTGAAAGTACGGATTGTGCAGCGGAGCGAACGCGCTTCACCCCCGCCCACGGTGGGGCGGGGACTCGCGCTGCTTTTCGTTTAGAACGGGGCCTGCGGGCCTTCGTTCTCCTCGCCGTCGTCGTCGCCCTCCCCCGAGAAGGAGGGGCTCATGCTCTCGCCGGTGCCGCCGAGGTCGCCATCGCCGCCGGCGGCCGCGCCGGTGTCGGCCTCGACCTTGTCGATCTCGGGGATCTCCTTGACCATCCGGGACTTGATCGCCTGGATCGTCATCGGGGAGATGCCACAGCCCGAACACGCGCCGCCGAGCTGGATGTGGACCTCGCCCGCCTCGCGATCGAGGTGGGTGATCGAGGAGGAACCGCCGTGCATCTGGATCTGCGGGAAGTTGCGCCGCAGGAAGTTCGAGATGCGGTCGCGAAGGTCGTCGCCGTTCTGGCTCTCCGTGCTCATGCCTTCGGCTTGGCGAGCACGCCGTTTATACGTTTTGTTGGTGGCTCCCTCGGCGCTTCAGCCCTCGTTCTCGGGGCGCTCGACGCCGAACAGCTCGTGGAGCTCCGCGACGATCTCGTCGGTGTAGTGATCGAGCGTCTCGCTGAGCGTCCCGTCGTCGACGTTCACTGCCGTCACGCGGTCCGCGGGATCCTCGGGCAGTTCGACCTCGAAGCGGCCGTCGGCGAAGTGCGGTTCGGACTCGTTGAGCACCTGCTGGTCGATCGCGTGGATCAGGTCCGAGTCGTACTGCCCGTTCATCGTCTCGAAGGCGTTCTTGTAGGCGCGCTGGAGTTCGGTGAAGTGTTCGGTGTACTTCTCTGCCTCGAACGTTTCGGCGTCGAAATCGGCCATTACCGACGATTGGCGTGGCGACGGCAAAAGTGGGACGACTCGGGCGGACTCAGAACGGCACCCAGTCGCTCGAGTCGCCGGCGTCGTCGTAGCGGAACGAATGTCCCTCGTCGTCGCGGCGGGTGGTGACCACGGCGTCGAAGGGCTGACTCAGTGTGGTGACCGCCTGTTCCCCCGCCGCGTCGTCGTCCACGACGGCGACGGCGGGCCAGTCCAGCCCCTGGGCCTCCGCGAGGAGCACGCGGAGGAACTGGTACACCTGTTCGGTCTCGCCGTACATCAGGAGTTCCGACATCGAGTGGACGCCCACTGCCGCGCGCTCGTCGCCGTCGTCCTGGAACTGGTCCACGAGGTCGGTGAACTTCACGCCCACCTCGGTGAGGTTCTTCGGCGAGGAGGCGTAGCGCACCAGGTCGCCGCCGTCCTCGTCTTGACCTTGGACCCGGCTCGCACAGTCGACGATACCGAAGGCGTCGGCGTCGCCGTAGTCCTCGAAGTCCGACCGTGCGCCGCGCTGTTGCCGGCTGGTCGAGACGAGGATGGACCGGTCGGCGAGCGACCCCAGGAGCCGGAGGAGCAGGTCGTACTTGCCGGACATCGCCGGCCCACGGATCAGCACGCTCCTGCCCGCCGCGAGGTCGGCGATCGGTATGGCGGAGTCCAGGGCGTCGGCTGTGGGCTCCTCCATCTTCATACATCAATTTCTGCGGGAACCTACAAAACGCTGTCCCCCGCTATACACCACGCTTGCCGGGAGGTTGATGCATCGTGCGGCCCTGCACTCGCGCATGACGACGACACGAGCGACCGACGTACCGACGCTGGAGGGCCGCTGATGCGCTACCTCGCCAGGACCGCCGACGGTGACGCACTACTGGGCGACGACGACGGCGTCGTCCCGCTCGGATCGGCCGCGCCCGAGTACGCGAGCGTCCGCGAAGCGTTGCCCGCCGCTGCAACGGGGACGCTGCCCGACCCCGAGGTGGCGACGGCCGACCGGATCTCCCGGGAGAACCACTCCCTCAGTGCGCCCCTCGAAGAGCCGGGCAAGCTGTTCGGGATCGGCCTCAACTACGTCGAACACGCGGGCGACCTCTCGGAAGAGGCCCCCGACGAGCCAGCGAGCTTCTTCAAGCCGACGACGGCCGCGACCGGGCCCGGCGGCCCGATCCGGCTCCCGCCGGCGTCGACCAGCGACCGCGTGACCGCCGAGGCCGAACTCGCTGTCGTGATCGGGCGGACCTGCCGGAACGTCGACGTCGCGGAGGCCGACGACGTCATCGCCGGCTACACCCCGGTGATCGACACGACCGCCGAGGATATCCTCCAGCGCAACCCGCGCTTCCTGACCCGTGCCAAGAGCTTCGACACGTTCCTCGTGCTCGGTCCCCACCTCGCGGTGCCCGAACCCGGCACGGACCTCTCGGAGACGACCGTACGCACCGTGATCGACGGGGAGACCGTCGCCGAGAACGTCGTCGGCAACATGACGTTCTCGCCGCGGGAGCTGGTCGCGTTCCACTCCGACGTGATGACCCTACAGCCGGGCGACGTGATCTCGACGGGCACCCCCGGTGCGGGCGTCATCGAACCCGGCTCGCACGTCCGTGCCGAGGTCGAAGGCGTCGGCAGCGTCGCGGCGGACGTGAGCCGGTAACTGACAGTCTCGATACAGTAGCGAGCTTCGGTTCGATCGCGAACAGAAATATAGTTCTGATTACACTTTTTGTGGTGGGGAGCCACGTGGTAGACGTGACAAACCAGAACTCATCCCCCCACGGGAGCACAGGCCCGACGATCGACGCTCGCCCGAACGACGGTGCGTTCGTGGCCACGGTCGCCGTCCCCGTCGTCGTGATCACCGCGATCTGGCTGATCGGGACGCCGACGGCCGCGGTCGGTGCCGCCGGTATCGTGGTCGGCGCCGCCGGGACCAAGTACGACGTCTCCGGCCGCGTCGTCGGCGAGACGCCGCCGACCATACGTAGGAGTCGCGCCGACACGGACGGCCCCGCGACCTCCAACGAGAGTCCGACCCGGTAACGTCGACGGCGTACCGTAGTCCCGCCCCACTCGACTGCGAGTCGACCACCGCGAACCCTTTTCAGACGAGACAGCCAACGGGAACGTATGGCTCCCGGATCAGAGCCGGGCCCCTCGGGCGTCCCGCCCGACGACGCGTTCGCGACGCTGGGAAACGA
>JBLGCL010000251.1:0-3276 GCA_047617305.1 Natronomonas sp. | reverse complement strand
CGGACGTAATCGAAGTCGTAGTCGTTGGCCTTGCGCTCGAGTTCGCCGAGGCCGGCCGCCTCCTCCTCCATCTCGGCCAGGTCGGAGTGGCGGAACAGCGCGTCCTCGTCGATGTTCATGACCGCATCCGCGGCGATCACGTCGCCGTCGGCCGTGACCATCAGCGGGTTGATCTCGGTTTCGCTGGCGTCCTTCTCGTCCCACAGGTCGTACAGCGTCTTCAGGATCGACGCCACGTCGGTGGCGATTTCCTGGTCGACGCCAGCCTCGAACGCGGCCTTCCGCGCCTGGTAGGGGTGCATCCCGAAGGCCGGGTCGACGTGTTCGCGGACGATCGCATCGGGGTCCTCCTCGGCCACCTCCTCGATGTTGACGCCACCCCGGGTCGAGACCATCGCCACGGGCTTGCCCGTCCCGCGGTCCATCGTCACGCCGACGTAGAGTTCGTTGACGAAGTCGACCGCTGCCTCGACGAGGACGCGGTCGACCGTGTATCCCTTCAGGTCCATCCCGAGGATGGACTCGGCCGCGTCCCTGGCCTCCGCGTCGTTCTCGACGAGTTCGATCCCGCCGGCCTTCCCACGGCCGCCGACCTGTACCTGCGCCTTGATCGCCAACGGGTAGCCGACGTCTTCGGCCGCCGCCAGGACCTCGTCGACGCTCGACGCGAGCCGCGAGTCGGGCGTCGGAATCCCGGCGTCGGCGAAGACACCCTTCGCCTGGTACTCGTGGAGTTTCATGGTTGGCTCGGTGAGTACTTTCCGAGGGCGGGAGTTAGTAGTATCGAAACGTCCGAATACGGCCTCCTCGAGGCATGGCAACGACCCGTATGCGGAGGGAATTCCGGAGAGGATTGATACGTGATCGAGTGTTACGAAGGGGGTATGACGCGGTCCGCGTCCCGGTTGCCCCCCGAAGCTCACCTCGGACGGATAGTCATCACGGTGGCCGACCTGGACGAGGTCCTGGCGTTTTACCGGGACGTGGTGGGTCTCGAAACGGTCCGCCGGAACGAAGCGAGGGCGTCGCTCGGGACCGACGACGAACCCCTCGTCGTCGCCCGCGAGGACGGGGACGCACCGGAGCGCGGTCCGAACGCGGCGGGGCTCTTTCACTGCGCGTTCCGCGTCCCGTCGCGGGCGGCCCTGGGCGACGCCCTGTTGCGCATCCGGGATCGCTGGACGCTCGACGGGGCCTCCGACCACCGGGTGAGCGAAGCGCTGTATTGCTCGGATTCGGAGGGAAACGGCGTCGAGATCTACCGCGACAAGCCACGCGACGCCTGGCCGATCGCGGCGGACGGATCGGTTCGGATGGACACGTTGCCGCTCGACCTCGACGACCTCGCCGCCGACGCCGGTAGCCGGACGAACGCCCCGAACGGGACGACGATCGGGCACGTCCACCTCGAAGTGTCGTCGCTCGCCGGGGCGACGGCGTTCTACGCCGGCGCGATCGGTCTGACCGCCCGGCAGGAGTGGGGCGACTCGGCCCTGTTCCTCGCGGCGGGGGACTACCACCACCACGTCGGCCTGAACACCTGGCAGGGACGATCCGAGCCGGCGAGTGGCCGTGGCCTGGCGTGGTTCGAACTCGTCGTTCCGGACGCCGGGGCGGTTGCGGCGGTGCGGGAACGGGCCGACGCCGCCGGAGCCGACGTCACACCCACCGACGACGGGATCGAGGTCCTCGATCCGGACGGGATGGCGGTACGCGTCCGGCCCGCCCGGGCGAATACTACCGGTCGAGGGTAACCTCCTCGACGGTGACGCCGAAGCCGTCCTCCAGCACGGCCTCGACGTCCGGGGGATCCGCGGCGTCGGCCGCCAGGACGACCTCGACCCGGACGCCGACCGCCATGTCGTTCAGTCGCGGGCGGACGCCCGTGAGTTCGACCCGATCGAGTCGGTCGACGCCGTCGACGCGGCGGACGCGTTGCTCGACGCCCTCCTCGAGGGTGCCTTGATCGTTGCGCGGGACGTGAACCGTGAGGTCGGCGTCGACGCCGACACGCTGTTGTTGGACTGCCATTGAGGCTCCCGGCGCGAATCGAACGCGCGCCCCGTCGTGGACGGGGCCGCCTGGGGCGATGCTCCCGGCGGGAGCACCGCGCTCGCCAAACTGGCCACGCTGGAGGGTACACCGGAGTGACGACGAGAATGGTGGTCATTGCGAGACCCCACCCCGCCGTCGGTTGGACGGTCCGACACGAACCGTGCGGACCGCCCGTGGCCCCCGGTGGGCACCTCACGCGGCGGGAGTGGGGCAAACGCGGAGATCGGATCCGCCGTCACCCACGAACCATCCCTCGCCGCCCGAATAGCCCGACAGCACGGGCGAAACCGGGTTCGAACCGGCCCCGCCGCTCTCGGCGGGCGTCCGGTTCGATGGGATGGTCGTGGCGATCATTCGGCATCACCGGCCCGGCCGATCCGGGCGCGTACCCACTACCTCCGTGGCAATGGGAATAAACGTTTCGCAGGGTTGGTAGGAATTGACACGGAGTTTCCGGGGGGGACGAACGCTCCGACGTCGGCGTCGACGACCGTCCCGCTCGGCGTCGCGGACGGTCTCGCGCGACGTGTGGAACCGACCTCGCTGATGGCTATTCTAGATGGTGTTGGTAGAATTATACGATCAGTCTGTAATTTTCGGACCGATCGCGCGCCGCGAAAGCATACCGGAAAGGTTACAGGCGTCATTCGTGTGCCGACAGGCCAACAATTCCGTTCGGACTGACGGGGAGGCGTGTCATTCGGTGCGACCAGAAACGTGGTACATTCCCATCGGAAACGGGTTGATGTCGAACGACAAACTTAATTGTTCCCGTATACTATCACAGCGTGGGATAATGTACGACCTGACAGGCTTCCAGCGGGACCTTCTTTACGTCATCGCTGGGCTCGACGAACCGAAAGGGCTCGAAATCAAGGACGAACTCGAGAACTACTACGAGAAGGAGATCCACCACGGCCGGCTCTACCCCAACCTCGACACGCTGGTCGACAAGGGACTGGTCGAGAAGGGCCAGCTGGACCGCCGGACCAACTACTACGTGGTGACGCGGCGCGGCAACCGGGAGATCGAGGACCGCCGCGACTGGGAGAACCAGTACGTGGACGACCTCCTCGAGGGGGAAGTCTAATCGATCTGTCGACGGAAGGCCTCTTTCATTCTCGGTTCGATCGGGTACCGTTAGCGTTGCGGTGAGGGTGCTAAGCCCCCGTCCTCAAGGAGCGACCAACGGGAGCGAGTAGGGCGGGGATACAGCACCCC
>JBLGCL010000250.1:0-3280 GCA_047617305.1 Natronomonas sp. | reverse complement strand
CGTTTTACGCCGATCGGAACGCCGACCCCGGTGACATGGCGGTCCGCGAGTCGTTCGACGAACGAACTCGCGAACTGATCGGCGAGTTCGACGCCGACGTCGTCCTCCTGTCGGGATACATGTGGATCCTGACCGACCCGATCCTCGATAGGTATCCCGTGATCAACGTCCATCCGGCCGACCTCACGATCGAAGACGATGATGGCAACCGCGTCTACGTAGGGGCCGATCCGGTGTACGACGCGCTTATGGCTGGCGAATCCGAAACGCGATCGTCGGTGCACGCGGTGACTGCTAACGTGGACGCCGGGCCAGTAATTGTTCGCTCGAAACCGTTCGGGGTCCACCGGGCGCTCGTCGACAGCCTGATCGAGTTCGGCGACGAGGACGCGCTCCGGGAGTACGTCGACGCCCATCAGGCGTGGATGAAGTGGGAGGGCGACGGCCCGGCCATCTCGACCGCCCTCCGGTTGATCGCCGCCGGGCGGGTCGAGGTGGACGGGGAGACGGCGCTGATCGACGGCGAACCGGGTCCATACGATCTCGACGGGTAGGGCTCGTTCGGTCCCGGTCGACCGCGAACGCTACTCAAGGGCGGCCGGCGGGTCCGGGAACCGGTCGAAGTCGTCGGGGTCGTGGTGGACGTACACGTCGGCGTCGGTCGCGTCGGCCATCGCCTTGATCTCGCGGATCGAGTCGATCGAGTCCTCGAGCGACCACGCGAACGAGGCGACGAGTTCCCGCTCGTAGCCCGTGCGGTGGTTCGCGGCGTCGACCGCGAGGATGTTGGTCCCGCTTTCGGGGAGTTCGACGCGGAGCGACTGGTGCCCGGGCGAGTGTCCCGGCGTCGGGAACGCGACGACGCTCCCGTCGCCGAACACGTCGTACTCGCCGGTCGCGGCGGTCACGTCGTACTCGGGTTTCCGGAGGTGATAGTAGTCGCCGTGGAGGTAGAACAGGTCCTGCACGCCGTCAGGCCAGAAGGCGTACCGGAGTTCCCGCTTCTGGACAACGAACTCCGCGTTCGGGAACGCGTCGATGTTGCCCGCGTGATCGGTGTGCAGGTGCGACAGGACGACTACGTCAATGTCCGCCGGATCGTAGCCGATCGAGTCCAGCAGGGCGACGGAGCGTTGCCCCTCGCCCATCTCGATCGCGTCGACGAAGTCGGCCATATGGGGCGCGCCCGTCGGCCCGTAGTTCTCGGGATCGGCCTGCATGTCGTAGCTAACGCCCGTATCGAAGAGGACGGTCCCCTCCGGATGCTCGATCAGGTAGACCGGGCAGGTGCCGGCGTACGGTTCGCCGAGGTTGGTCATCTGGACGGCCATGCTGAAGTCGAACGTCCAGTGGGCCGTGTTCAGCGCGTAGAGTCTCTCGGCTGGCATACTCGTCCCTCCGGGCGGCGATACAATAAACCCGGGTCCGAACTGGGTGGGAAAAACGAAGCGTCGACGCTCGGGGATCAGTCCGCGGCCGAAGTGGCCGGCGTCGGCGCCCGAAGCGACCGCACGCTACTGTAGACGACCGCGCCGGCGACGAGCAGCGCGGCGCCGAGGATCACGACCACGGACACGGTGCGGAGCACCTCGACGTCGAGGGCGTTGCCGACCTCCTGGATCGCGACGGCGACTGACCCCAGCAGCAACATGATCCCGAAGTACACCTTGATCTCGTCCTCGTCGACGATGCTGGTCGCGGCCGAGCCGACGCGGGCACCCAGCGCGCTGCCGCTCAGCAGCGGGACGACGATCCCGAGGTTCACGCCCCCCTCCAGCGCGTACAGGAAGCTCCCGATCCCGCCCGAGAAGATGATCTCGAACAGGTCGGTCCCGACGGCGATCGGGACGGGTACGCCGATCAGGTAGAACAGGGCCGGCATGCGGATGAAGCCGCCGCCGACGCCGAGGAACCCGGACAGCAGGCCGGTCGCGAAGGCGACAAGCAGGATCATCCACAGCGACACCGTGACGCCGCCCCGCAGGTCGATCATCGGCGGAACACGGTACGACTGGATCTTCCGGGCGATTTCGGGGACGTCCTGATCGTCGAGGTCCGCCTCCGCGTCGACGTCGTGCTCGAGGCCGCCCCCGCCCCCGTCGCCGAACGCTTCGTAGGTGACGAACGCGCCGATCCCGCCGAGCAGGAGGACGTAGACGGCGCCGATGATGCTCCCCGCGAGCCCGATGTCCTGGAGGTGGACCACGATCTCCTTGCCCACCTCGATGCCGCTCGCGGTACCGACGATCATCAGCACGCCGAGTTTGTAGTCCACCTGCCCGAGGTCGCGGTGCTTGAGCGTCGCGATGACCGACGTCCCGAAGACGAAGGCCATCCCGCTCCCGACCGCGACGGTGGACTCGTAGCCGAAGATCAACAGCGCCGGCGTCACGAGGAACGACCCGCCCATGCCGAAGAACCCGAACAGGATCCCGACGAGCAGGCCGAAGCCGACGAACAGCGCGATCATCCCGAGGCTCATGCCGAAAACGGCCACGATCACTCACCCCTGATGGCCCGCTTGACGGACGGGCCGACGGCACGCATCAGGCCGCCGTACCCGACGTACAGGAGTAACGCTTCCACGAGCACGATGCCGACCAGCGCGCCGGCGTACGCCGGACCGCTCAGTGATTCGATTCCGAACATTGGTGGCTTTCGAAGGTTGTGGTGATCGATCGATCCCGATCCACGTCGGGGACGTCGTCGTTTTTGTGTTTATTATTGTGACTATCGGACAATACCGATCTCGAGTCGAACCCGTCGTCTGCGTGTGCTGGAATCACGGTTATGATGCTTCGGGTGCGCTAACGGTGGTCTCGGACCTGTACGATCGCCAGAGCCCCTGGAGGTACGCCCCGCCGAACATGCCGGCGATGGCGATCAGGACGGGATAGTTGCCGATCCCCAGGCTGGCGTAGGCAGCCCCGGGACAGAGCCCCGAGACCCCCCAGCCGACGCCGAAGATGGCCCCGCCGAGCAGGACGTTCCGATCGAGGGACCTGAGCCGGCGGCCGTAATTCCGGTCCGTGAGCGGGGCCGTCGCGTCGAGTTGCGTGGCGACGGCGAAGGTGGTGCCGGTGACGACGGCGGCGCCGCCCATCACGAACAGGAGGCCGAGGTCCTCCAGGTAGAGGAACTGCAGGACCACCTCGGGCCGGGCCATCTGGCTGTACGCCAGGCCGAACCCGAACAGCAGGCCGCCGGCGTAGATCAGCCCCGTGAAGGCCAGTCCGCGGCCATCGCTCATGGCGTCACCCCCAGCGCCGCGACGAGTTGC
>JBLGCL010000249.1:0-3283 GCA_047617305.1 Natronomonas sp. | reverse complement strand
TACGGCGGGTGTAGGTGATCAGCCGTATATCTTCGAGAGTTCTTCGGGATCCGGGTGTTTCTTCGTCCGCGCGTAGTCCTTCCCCTCGAGGATCGACCGTTCGAGCACGTTGGCCGCGAGCCTGATGGCGTGGGACGCGCCGTAGCCCTCGCCGGTGCCGACGAAGTGCCCCTTGTCGGTGAACAGGCGGATCCGCGCGAGGAGCAACGAGGTACCCCGGAGCGTCTCGTCGTGTTCGTGGAGGTACACGTTGGCCTCCAGGACGCGCATCCGACCGTGTTTCGAGGCGATACCCTCGATCAACTCGGAGAGTTCCGGTCGGGTTATGTCGTCCAGAAGGTCGACGTTGGTGATCTGTACCGGGAGCCGTTCCTCGCCGGTCAGCGTGAGGACCTCGAGCACGTCGGTCCACGTGACGATCCCGACGGGCAGGTCGTCCGAGACGACGACGAGGGAGGAGATATCGCGCTCCAGCATTTTCCCGACCGCCCCGTCGAGCGACGCGTCGGGCGAGGTCGTAACGGTGACGTCGGTCATCACGTTTCCCACGGGGAGGTCGAGCATCCGGTCGATGTCACCCGCACGTTCCCCGAATCCGCCGTGGGAGGTTCCGCTCCGTCCGCCACCCGGAGCGCCGAAGTCCCCGGGGGTACCCCCGCTCGCCCGATCCATCTCCCGGCCGACGAAGCCGAGGACGTCCCGGATGCTCAGGATGCCGACGAGTTTCTCGACGCCGCTGTCCCCATCGCGTTCCTCCGGCGGTCCGCCGGTGTCCCTGGTCCCGACGACCGGGAGGTGGCCGACGCCGTGGTCACGAAACTCGTGGAGGGCCTGCCCGACGGTGGTCTCGGCCGTCACGGTCTCCGGATCCTCCGTCAGCACGTCGCGGACCGAGAGCACGGCCAGGAACGACTGGACCGCGTCCAGGATCCCCTCTGCCGTGACGATCCCGACGAGACCGTCCCCCTGGAACACGGGCAACACTTGTGCGTTGCTGGCGATCATACGGCCGGCGACGGACCGGACGTCGTCATCCGGGCGGGTTCTGGCGACGTGCCAGACGTACCCGCCGGCTTTCGCGTCGGGCTCCACGCGGCCGGTCAGGAGTTGGCGAGGAGTAATGAGGCCCCTGTACTCGCCGTCGTCCATGACGACGACCGCTCGAAGGGAGCCGTCGTCGAACAGGCTCTGTACCGCCGACAGTCGCTCATCCACGCCGACGGTTTCGAACTCGGACGTGACGATGTCGCTGATGTCCATGAAACCCGTACGTGTCCCAACGAGATGAGTGTATCTCGGCGCCGGACAACGATGGGAGAAATTCGGGGACTGGACAGCTGCCGCCACACTATCCGCCTACTTTTTGGTTATTGCCATCGTATCCCAAACGAAGCACAATGGGGTACATCGTTCGAATGCCAAAACTGGGGCTGGAAATGGAAGAGGGGACCGTGCTCGACTGGCACGTCGCTGAGGAGGAGGAGGTCGAGGAGGGGGTAGTGGTCGCCGAGATCGAATCCGAAAAGAGCGTTGGGGAGGTCGAAGCTCGGGAAGACGGCGTTCTCCGGAGGATCGTCCTCGAGGCGGGTGCAACGGCGCCGCCCGGCGGGGCGATGGGGATCGTCGCGGGCGCGGACGAGGACATCAGCGACCTCGAAGCCGAGGCCGGGGCCGGAGAGACGGAAGCGACGGAGCCAGAAACCGAACCTACCGAGGCCGAAGCCGAGACCATGGAGGAAGCAGTTGCGAGTGGAACTGCAGCGGCAACAGCGACGAAGGCTGCCCCGACGTCGCCGAGCGAGGTGAAAGCATCACCCCGTGCGGAGGAACGGGCCGCCGAACTCGACGTCGACCTCGCGCGCGCCGAGGGCACTGGGCCGGGCGGGGCGATCACGGAAGACGACGTCGAGGCCGCCGCGGCCGCACCGGCCGACGCGGAGGGACCGGCCCGGCGGACGGTCGCGGCGTCAGTCGAGTTCGGCGGCATGCGCCGGACGATCGCGGATCGCCTCAGCCAGAGCGCGAGGAATGCGGTCCACGTCACGGAACACCGGACCGTCGACGCCGAGGCGCTGCTCGAGGCGACCGACGCGGCGAAGGAGGCGATTGACACCGACGTGTCGATGCCGGACCTGCTGCTGGTGGCGATCTCGGCGACGCTCGAGGAGCACCCCGAGTTCAACGCCACCTACGAGGACGAGACGCACACCATCTACGAGGAGCACAACCTCGGCCTGGCGGTCGACATCGACGCGGGACTCATCGCGCCGGTGCTGGCCGACGTCGGGGGGAAGGACCTCGCCGAGATCGCCGACGGGCGCCGCCGGATCACCGAGCGAGCGCTCTCCGGCGAGTACACGATGGACGACCTCTCCGGGGGGACCTTCACCGTCACGAACCTCGGCGTGCTCGGCGTCGAGGCCTTCGACCCCATCATCAACCCGCCGCAGGTGGCGATCCTGGGGATCAACTCGATCGACGAGCGTGCGGAACGGACGGAGCGAGGGATCGAATTCCGGCGCAAACTCCCGTTCAGCCTCTCGTTCGATCACCGGGTCGTCGACGGCGCGGACGCGGCCCGGTTCTTGGGGACGCTGACCGAACACGTCGAGAATCCCTGGCCCCTGCTTCCGCGTGAAATCAGGTCCGCGAGGGAGGGTGCCCGCAGGGAGGGCCGTCGCGTGACCTCGCGATCGCCGTCGGGTCCCACTGGGACCGTCACAGTCGGGCCGTACGCCTGGGAATGGGGCAAGGACGCGCCGTCGCCGGTCCACCTGTTCCTCGGGTCGCTCGCCTCCTGTCTCGGCTACGTCACCCGGGCGCGCTGGGACGAGGAGGACGTCGATCTCGGCGAAATCGATATCACCGCCGGCACGCCCGGCGATCACGGGGCCGTCGAACCGCTGGAAGTAGTGATCGACCTCGACACGGACGCCGGCGAGGACGCCGTTCGACGGATCGTCGACTACGCCGAACAGGACTGCGTCGTCGCTCAAACGTTGCGCAAGGAGGTGCCCATGTCGGTTCACCTCGTCGACGACGGGGACGCGGACGTCGCCGCGCTTGGTCGGGCCGCGACGGCCCGAACGACCGACGGCGCCACCGGGACGATCACCTCGGACGGCCACAGCTGGGAGTACGGCGACGACGCTTCGCCGGTCCACGCGTTCCTCGGCTCGTTGGCTGCCTGCCTGACGTATTTCGTTCGGGATCGTGCCATGGAGGCCGACCTCGAGGTCGGAGCAGTCAACGTCGAGGCCGTCGTCCCGTCCGAATACGGGGG
>JBLGCL010000248.1:0-3324 GCA_047617305.1 Natronomonas sp. | reverse complement strand
CTCGGTCGCACCGCACTACTCGAGGGTGGGTTTTCGGGCCTCGATTCGCGCCGACGCGAGGAACTGGCTGGGATCGTACTCCTCGGCCCAGTCGCTGATGAACGACTCGCTACCCTCCTCGATGGTCACCTGCACGTCCTCGAACCCGGCGACTTCCAGCATCCGCCGGAGCGCGTTGACGGGGACGGCTCCGGCGATGCACCCCGAGAAGGCGTCGGGTTCGAGTTCAACGTCGTCGGGCATCGGCCCCGTCTTGACCACGTCCGAGACGGCGAGGCGGCCGCCCGGTTTCAGGACGCGATCGACCTCCCGGAAGACCCCCCGCTTGTCCGTCGAGAGGTTGATCGCGCAGTTCGAGATGACGACGTCGACCGCGCCGTCGGCGACGGGCACGTGTTCCATCTCGCCCAACCGGAACTCGACGTTCGAGACGTCGTTGCGCTCGGCGGCGTCCCGGGCCTTCTCGAGCATTTCCGGGGTCATGTCGACTCCGATAACTCGTCCGTCGGGACCGACCGCGTCCGCGGCGAGGAAGCAGTCGAACCCGCCGCCCGAGCCGAGGTCGAGGACGACCTCGCCGGGATCGAGGTCTGCGATGGCTGTCGGATTACCACAGCCAAGCGACCCGACCTCGGTGTCCACGCGATCGACGTCCGCCGGATCGTACCCGCGCGCTTCGATCTCCTCGGCGAGCATCTCGTCGGCGTCCGCACCACTGCAGCAGTCGGTCGATCCGCCACAGCACGACGAATCGGAATCGCCCGATTCCGTCTCGGCGGATTCGGCGATCGATCCGTACCGGTCGCGAACGCCTTCGCGTCGCGCCGCCCCGTCGACCTCGTCCCGCGCGTCGTCCACCGGCGGTCCACCGTCGTCGGGTCGGTCAGTCATCCTGTCCCTCCCGGATCGCGTCCATCGTTTCCAGCAGTCGGTGGGCCGCCGGCGTCGCCTCGTAGTACCGCCACTTGCCCTCCTTGCGCCGGGTGACGAGCCCCGCGGTGAACAGCCGCGAGAGCGCCTGGCTCACCGCGCCCTGACTGACGCCCAGCGCGGGCTCGAGGTCGCAGACGCAGAGGCCGTCCTCGGCGGCCGCGACGTACCGCAGCGCCTCGTAGCGCGTGTCGTTGCCCGCCGCCGCGAGACGCTCGACGTCGGCCGTCAGGGCCTCCGCCGGGAGGTCGTGAGCCGGTTCGGCGCAGCACGGCTCGGCCGGGGCCGAGCCCGCTCGATCCGCCGTTCCCCCCGGTTCGCGTGGTTCACTCATTTTAGCGGATCCTAATATTAGCGAACGCTAATGTAAGGGTTTCGCTCCGGGTCGACCGTGGCGCCCGGACCGCCCGGACCACCAGGCCTACGGCGAACGGGGTCCCACTCGCGCTCATGACGGCGAGGATCAGGGTCCTGAGCACCGGGGGTACCATCGCGAGCACGAGGAACGGGAGGGAGGGGGCGACGCCCGAACGCTCCGGCGAGGCGCTCGTCGAGGCGGTGCCGGACCTCGAAGCCCACGCCGACGTGTCCGTCGAGGAGGTCGCCAGGGCGCCGAGTTTCGACCTCGATTTCGCCACGCTGTTCGACCTGCGGGACGCGATCGAAGAGGCGGCGGCCGAGGGCGTCGACGGCGTGGTCGTGACCCACGGCACGGACACGATGGAGGAATCGGCGTACTTCGTCGACCTGACCTGCGAGGCCGACGTCCCGGTCGCGTTCACGGGCGCCCAGCGTCGGCCGGACGAGGTGGGGGCCGACGGCCCCGCGAACCTGCTGGCCGCGGTCCGGGCCGCGAGCCACGACCGACTGATCGGGGCCGGCGGCACGTACGTGGTCTTTGACGAGGAGGTCCACGCCGCCCAGGACGTGACGAAAGTACACACCAGCAAACTCGGTGCGTTCCGGTCCCCCGAGCGGGGGCCGATCGCCGCACTCACGCGGGACGGCGTCCGGTTCTTCCGCGAGCCCGGGACGCGAACCGGGACCTACTCGCCGGACCCCCCGTTGCCGGACGTCAGGATGATCAAAAGCGGGGTCGGGGTCAGTGCTGACGCGGTCGAGGCCGCGCTCGCGGACGAGGTAGCGGGGATCGTTCTCGAGGGGACGGGGCTCGGGAACGCGACGGCGGCGATCGGGGACGCGGTCGGGACGGCGATCGACGCCGGCACGCCGGTGGTCGTCACGTCGCGGTGCCACGCCGGCGCAGTGGGGCCGGTGTATGGCTCACCCGGTGGCGGAGCCACCCTTGCCGAACGCGGGGCGATCTTCGCGGGGGACCTGCCCGCGCACAAAGCCCGGATCAAGCTTGCGCTGGTGCTTGCGACCGCGCCGTCGGACGGCGTCCGGGACGCCTTCCGCGACGATCAATCCTCGACGAGTCGTTCCACGTAATCGAACTGGTCTTCGATCTCGCTCGTCCGTTGTCGACGGATCACGGTGTCGTCGAGGACGTTCCCGGTGACGCCGCCCAGCGTGAACTCGGTCCGGGCTTCCAGTTCCGTTCCGCCGTCAGTCGGTTCGGCGGCGTAGTGCATGGTCATCTCCTCGAACAGGCCGGACTCCTGTTCGAACGCGAGGACCGCGCCGTCGACGTCGATCGGTCGGAGGGTGAGCGATAAGTTCGCGAGTCCCAGACGTCGTTCGATCTCGACGCGATCGTCCTCGACGGACACCGAGTCGTACCCCCCCGCCTGCATGAAGGCCCCGACGTCGCCGGCGATGACGCCCTCGACGGTCTCCGGGTCGGCCTCGAAGAACCGGGACCGCGTTACGGAAGCCATACAGGCTCCTCGGGCTTCGGAACCAAGAGTGCTGTCACGAACGTCTTCGACCAGGAACGACGCCTGACGACCGGCCGTCGACCCCCGCCGAATCGAGACGCCGCGCGGGGATCACGAACATGTTCGAGCAAGGGTTCGTGCACCCGCAGCGAATATGTTCGCACGACATGACTCGCGCCACGCTCACGATCTCGATCCCGGCCGACCTCTGGATCGGCCGCGTGTCCCGGGAGCATCCGGACGCCACGTTGACGATCCTCTCGGCGTTTCCCGGCGACGAGACCGCGACGGGGCTGGTCGAGATCTCGGGCCCCGACGTCCCGGCCGTGATCCGGGCGCTCGTCGAGGAGGAACTGGTGACGGCGCTGGACGTCCTCAACCGCGCCGACGACGGCGCGCTCGTCCAGATCGAGACCTCGGAGCCGACGCTCCTCTTCCCGATCGTGGGGTCGGGCATCCCGCTGGAGTTGCCCTTCTCGATCCGCGAGGGGCAGGCACGCTGGACGGTGACCACCTCGCACGACCGGCTCTCCGAACTCGGTGAGCAACTCGA
>JBLGCL010000247.1:0-3368 GCA_047617305.1 Natronomonas sp. | reverse complement strand
TCGACGTCGAGGGTGACGTGGACGCCGTCGCGACGGCGCTCCGTCGCTACGCCGAGGACCTGGATCCGGTCGAGCGTCGGGAACGGGACGTTCGCGTCACGATGCACCGCGAAGTCGGCGCGGGAGACGAGGCGTCGGCCGTCGGCGAGCCACTCCTGGCCGTCGACGGCGTTTCGATCGCCGCGGACGCCGGATCAGACACGGCGATCCTGGTCACGGGCGAGGTGGACCCGGCGGGGCTCGCCCACGTCCTCGATCGGGTGCTGATCGAGGGGATCGCGCCCGAGGCCGCCGGGGTCGCGGGCGACGCGCTCGTCGTCGTCGTCGACCGCCGGGATGGCGTCGACGCGCTCCGCCTCGTCGAGGACGGGTTGGCGTCGGTGCCGGACCGGTGACGACGGGCGCCGCGGGTGCCGTCGCGGCGTTGGCAGTTCCGACGCCTTGAAATGGGCGAGCCGGGTAACTCACGGCCATGACGCTGCACGTGACGAATACGCTCACGGGCGAGCGGGAACCGTTCGAGCCGGCCAACGAGGACGAAGTCCTGCTCTATCTCTGCGGCCTGACGACCTCGGACCCGGCGCATCTCGGCCACGCCCGGACGTGGGTCCATACCGACGTCATCCGTCGCTGGCTGGAACAGCTGGGGTACGACGTCCGCCACGTCGAGAACTTCACCGACGTGAACGAGAAGATCGTGGCCCGGGTCGGCGAGGACGGCGACTCCGAGGCCGCGGTTGCCCGGAACTACATCGCGGAGTTCCTCGAGGACATGCGGGCGCTGAACCTGCTGCGGACGGAGGTCTACCCCCGCGTGACCGAGCACATCGACGAGATCGTCGACCTCGTCGGGACGCTGATCGAGGAGGGCTACGCCTACGAGTCCAACGGGTCGGTGTACTTCGACGTCACGACCTTCGAGGAGTACGGGACGCTCTCGAACCAGGACCTGGAGGAGATCGAGGCCCAGGGCGACCCGGACGAGCAGGCCGAAAAGCGCCATCCCGCGGACTTCGCGCTCTGGAAGGCCGACGGCGTCGCGCCCGACGAGATCGAGGAGCACCGCCACGAGGGGGCCGCCCCGCCCGAGTCGGCCTGCGGGACGGCCATGACCTGGGACTCGCCCTGGGGCGAGGGCCGTCCGGGCTGGCACATCGAGTGCTCGGCGATGTCGATGACCCACCTGGAGGAGACGTTCGACATCCACGTCGCCGGCCGGGACCTCGTGTTCCCGCACAACGAAAACGAGATCGCGCAGGCGGAAGCGGCGACGGGCCAGCGGTTCGCCCGCTACTGGCTGCACACCGGCCTCCTGGAGACCGAGGGCGACAAGATGAGCTCCAGCCTCCGGAACTTCTTCACCGTGAGCAACGCCGTCGAGGCGTTCGGCGCGAACGTCGTCCGGACGTTCTTCGTCTCGACCGTCTATTCCGCGAAGCAGACCTACTCGGAGGCCGCCCTCGCCGAGGCGGAGGAACGCTGGGAGCGCCTGGAACGCGCCTACGACGCCGCGGTCGAGGCCTGCGACAGTCCCGACGCGTACGCGAAGGCCGCGGACGACGCGCTCCGAGAGGCCGTCGACGCGGCACAGGAGGACTTCCGGTCGGCCATGAACGACGACTTCAACACGCGCGAGGCCCTGTCGGCCCTGCTGGAACTGTCCACCGCGGTCAACCGCCACGTCGACGAGCGCGGGGAGTACGACTACCCCGGCCTCCGGCGCGCCGTCGAGACGTTCGAGACCTACGGCGAGGGCGTCTTCGGCCTCTCGTTCGGCGGCGAGACGACCGGCGACGTCCGCCTGGCGGAGGACCTCGTCGAACTGGTCCTGGACGTCCGCGAGGCGGAGCGCGAGGCCGGCAACTACGAGCGCGCCGACGACCTTCGGGACGACCTCGAGGCGCTCGGGGTCGAGGTGCAGGACACCGACGAGGGACCCGAGTACCGGCTCTGAGGCCAGTTCTCCCTGGTTCGTCCGACGGCCGGTGGCGGCCGTCGGTCGTCCGCGTCGACCCTACGATTCAGGCGAGTCCTCGATGAGAACGGTCGCTTCGCCGTCGATCAGTATCTCGTCGTCCCCCTCGGCGGTAACGGTGGTGCGGAGCCTGAACTGCCCGTTGCCCAGCGCTTCGACGACCTCCACCGTGGCCTGCACCCGATCGCCGATTTCGACGGGGCCCGCGAACTCCAGGTCCTGGGAGAGGTAGATCGTGACCCCCGGGAGGCGCGCGAGGGCCGCACTGATCAGTCCCGAGGCGAGCGTGCCGTGGACGATCCGCCGGCCGAAGCGGGTCTCGTCCGCGAAGTCGTCGTCTAGGTGGAGCCGATTCGTGTCCCCGCTTGCGCGGGCGAACTCGCGGACGTCCTCCTCCTCGATGCGTTTCGAAAAGGAGACGGTCGTTCCGGCCTCGATCTCGTCGAGCGACGTAACCGAACGATCGGACCGCCAGTCGGCCTCGTCGTAGGCGACCGTGGGGACTCCACCGGAGTTAGCGTCGTTCATTTTTGAATCTCCTTCAAGTAGGGCAATCGAGGCCCGGTTGGCCATGCGGCCGTTCGGAAGACGTTCCTCGTCATCCTGGCCCACGCCGTCGCCATATCCGACGGCGTCGGTCCGTACGTGGGTAGTCGGTCGGTCATCTCGAAAGCATACGGGCCTGATTGTAATGACACTGATTGCTTACCCATAATAAAGTTACCCTGTTACCCCCGAAACCCGGCAGAGCGACCATCACCCGGCCCTGTGAGAGACCGATTGGCGTCTCGTCGTGGCCGCGCCCTGGTGATCCGTGGCGCCGTTCGACTCAACACGCCAAGGCCATCGTAGCGGGGACAGGCGACACCCAGGTGGTACCGTCCCCTGCCTCCCAAACGCCACCCGACCCATCCAATACCATTCAATGGAATCAGATGGTATCGAACGGAAGAGTTAAGAGGTGGCCTTCCTTAGGACCCGTCGATGACGGACGACCAAACGGGGATGCCCTGGACGCCGGCGACGTTTGCGGCGCAACTGGAGGAAACCAGCGAACAGGCCGTCGAGACCCAGGCGGAATGGTTCAAGCAACTGATGACGATGGGTGCCGGATCGAACGGCAGCCTCGACATCGGCGACCTCTCGACGCTCACCGGCACCGCGACCTTCAAAACCCGCATCCAGAGCGGCGGCCGGATCAGTATCCCCGACGCCGAACGTGAGGCCCTCGACATCGAGGAGGGCGACATCGTTCAGACGATCGTAATTCCCGTCAAGCGGACCCACGGAGATTCACAATGACGACACCAATCGAAGCCGCGTTCGACATGCAGCGCACCGCGATCGAAGCAACCCAGTCGGCCACCCGACAGAACCTCGAAACCCAGAAGGC
>JBLGCL010000246.1:0-3387 GCA_047617305.1 Natronomonas sp. | reverse complement strand
GACGAGGTCGCGGACCTCCTTCGGAACGTCGACGCCGAGACGGCGGTCGTCACTGCCGATCACGGCAACGCCTTCGGCGAATACGGCCTCTACGGACACGTCAGTGGCGTTTCGATCCCACCGGTTCGGGAGGTCCCCCAGTACGTCACGGCGGCGACCGACGAAGGGACGCGAACCCCGGACGAATACGCGGCGGCGAACGACAGTAGCGACAGCGGTACCGGGGCGGACGCGACGGACTCCGTCGACGTCGCCGCGAGACTTCGCGCACTCGGTTACGACGAGGAATGAACGGCACCGGTCCGGTCAGTCCGTCGTGACGTCGAGGGACAGTGGCGTCGCGTTCCCGATGTTGTCGCTCACGGGGCAGCGCTCCTCGACCGTCTCGAGCCACGCGTCGAGCGTGTCCTCGTCGGCGTCGGTCTCGACGGTCAGGTCGGCCCTGACGTCCTGGTAGCCGGCGCGGGGGTCCTCGGCCTTCCCCTGGAACTTCGCCGGGTCGAGATCGCCTTCGATTTCGACCTCGAGGTCGTCGATCTCCACGTCCATCTCCTCGGCGACGCTGTGGCCGATGACGTTCAGACATCCCGCCAGGGCACCCAGCAGGTACTCGACGGGGTTCGGCCCCTCGTTCGAACCGCCGAGGTGCTCCGGTTCGTCGATCGAGAACTCGAAGTCCCGCGCCTCGACGACCGTGTGGGTCGGCGATTCGCTCTCCGCGTCGACCGAAAACGAGACGAGTCGCTCGGACTCGCTGGTGGACTGGGACATACACGTGAACCTCGGGACCGAAGGGCCGTATATCTAATCTTTCTGATCTGTTATGGGTGATATTCACTCGCAAGACTGCCCGGAGTCACCGAATTGCCGGCAGCAACTTAAAGGTTTCAATACTTGAAACTATTCGTTCGGTCGTCCGGGCCGCTCGCGATCCGGGTCCACGGGCTGCTCGACTCGCGAGACCGGCCCGACACTTAACTATCGTCGCGCCGGAGGATCGGTGTGGAAATCGACGCGTTGCCGCTCGATTCGTCGCTTCTCGAGCACTTCCGCGAGCAGGGAATCGACGAGCTGTACCCGCCACAGGCCGCGGCCGTCGAGGCGGGCGTGGCCGAGGGCGAGGACCTCGTGCTCGCCGTGCCGACCGCCAGCGGGAAGACCTTCGTCGGCCAGCTGGCGATGCTGACCGCCGAAACCCCGGCGCTGTACGTGGTCCCACTGCGAGCCCTGGCGACGGAGAAGTACGAGACGTTCGCCGCCCTCCCGGGCGTGAGCGTCGGGATCGCCACCGGCGACTACGACGCTACCGACGCGGATCTCGCCGACGAGGACGTCGTGGTCGCCACCAGCGAGAAGGTCGACGCCGCGCTCCGGAACGACGCTGGCTGGGTCGAGCGGGCCGGCTGCGTCGTCGTCGACGAGATCCACCTGCTCGACGCCGAGGGGCGGGGGCCGACCCTCGAGATGGTCCTGGCGACCCTCCGGCGCCGCTCGCCCGACGTGCAGATCGTGGGCCTCTCCGCGACCGTCGGGAACGCGGCCGAGGTGGCCGACTGGCTCGGGGCCGAACTGGTCGAGAGCGACTGGCGCCCGGTCGAACTCCGCCGGGGGATCTACGACGACGGCGCCATCGCGTTCGAGGACGGCCCGCCTCGGCGGATTTCGGGTGGCGACGACCCGACGGAAGCCCTCGTCAGGGACGCCGTCGACGACGGCGGCCAGTGTCTCGTGTTCGTCCGATCCCGGCGCGAGGCCCGGGAGCTCGCGGCCGACCTCGCGGAGACCGGCTTCGCGTTCCCGGGCGAGGTGACCGAGGAAATCCGCGAGACGGCGCGGACCGGGGCCGGGATGGCGCTCGCCAAGGTCGTCGCCCGGGGCGTGGCCTTCCACCACGCCGGCCTCCGGACCGACCACCGGCTGGCCGTCGAGGCCGCGTTCCGCGACCGCGAGGTGAAGGTCATCTGCGCGACGCCCACCCTCGCGGCGGGCGTGAACGTCCCGGCCCGGCGGGTGATCGTCCGGGACCTCCGGCGCTACACCGACGACGGCCCGACGCTCCTGCCGACGCTGGAGGTCCATCAGATGATGGGCCGGGCCGGCCGACCGGGGCTCGACCCCTACGGCGAGGCGGTCCTCGTCGCGGGCCGCGACGATCCCGACGACGTCCGGGCGCGGTACCTCGCGGCCGACCCCGAACCGGTCCGGTCCGCACTCGCCTCGCCGGGGGCGCTCCGGACGCACGTCCTCGCGTCGGTCGCGTCGGACGATGTCGAATCGCGGGCCCACCTGCGGGACGTTCTCGAGGGGACGTTCTACGCCCACCAGCACGGCGTGGACGACCTGGCGGCGGACGTAGACGACGCGATCGACTATCTCGAATCGGTCGGGTTGCTGGCTCCGGGGACGGGGAACGGCGACCTCGAAGCCACCGACCTCGGTGCGCTCGTCTCCCGAGTGTACGTCGACCCGACGACGGGGACGGACGTCGTCGCCGCGCTCGAACGCGCCGCCGACCTGGAGTACGTTGCCCGCCTCACGGTCCTGGAGATCGTCTGCGACACGCCGGACCTGCGCACCGAGTACGTCCGGGACGACGAGGCCGGCGACCTCAGCGAGTTCGCCATGCGCAACGCCGACCGGATCGCCAAGCCCGTCGCGGACTTCGAGGGCGACTTCCACGACTGGCTCTCGGCGCTCAAAACCGCCCTCCTCCTGCGGGACGTCGTCGACGGCGCCAGCGAGGACGACCTCGCCGAGCGCTACGGCGTCGGACCGGGCGACGTCACCCGCCTCGTCGAACGCGCGGCCTGGCTGCTCGGCGCGACCGACGCGCTTGCTGGACACGTCGACGGCGAAGGGATGGCCGACGTCAGGGGCGTCATCCGGTCGGTTCGCGAGGAACTGGTGGAGTGGGCGGGCTGAGCGCCGGCAGTCTTCAAAACGTCACGAGCGCCCCGGCGGGCGCGTCGATCGACTCGGCCGCCCGGTCGATCCCCTCGTCGCCGACGGCGATCAGGGCGAAGACGCCGCGGACGTCGGCGTCGACCTCGTCGGCGATGTCGAGCAGGAGGCGCTGGGTGTCCCCCGACCGGATGAGGTCGTCCACCACGAGGACGGCGTCCCCGGCCTCGATCGCGCCCTCGGGCAGGTAGTAGGTGAGTTCGATCCCGGACTGGAGCCGCTGGCGGGCCTCCACGAACTCCTCGACGGCGGTCTCCTTGGACTTCTTGGCGTAGACGCACCGCGCGCCGAAGTATCGCGCCATCGCGGAGGCGAGCGTGATCCCGTCGGTCGCCGCCGTCAGGACGGCGTCCGGGCGACCGAACCCGAAGGTGTCGGCCGCCACGGGCGCGACCAGGTCGAGGAACGCCTGGTCGAAGACGACCC
>JBLGCL010000245.1:0-3415 GCA_047617305.1 Natronomonas sp. | reverse complement strand
GGACGCGGGGATCGAGACGGTGATGCTCACCGGCGACAACGAGCGCGTTGCGGCCGCAGTGGCCGACGAGGTCGGCATCGACGACTTCCGCGCCGAACTGCTGCCCGAGGACAAGCAGGCAGTCATCAAGGAGTACCGTGACGACGGCCACGTCGTGGCGATGGTCGGCGACGGCATCAACGACGCGCCGTCGCTGGCGACCGCCGACGTCGGCATCGCGATGGGCGCGGCCGGCACGGACACCGCCATCGAGACGGCCGACATGGCGCTGATGGCCGACGACCTGGAGCGCATCCCGTACGCGGTCACGCTGAGCAAGGCGACCCGGTGGAACATCTACGAGAACGTCGGCCTCGCGGTGCTGACCGTGAGCCTCCTGCTCGCTGGCGTGCTTACCAGTTACGTCACGCTCGCGCTCGGGATGCTCGTTCACGAGGCCAGCGTCCTCGCGGTGATCCTCAACGGGATGCGCCTGCTGCGGTACTGATCGAATAGCCACCCGACCACTGCCGACATACCCACACCAATGTCAGACAACACGACTGCAACCGAGTCGGACCGTACTGTGACCAACTGGGCCGTCGACTACGACGCCACCCCGATCGAGATCCGCGATCCCGTGGCCGAAGCCCTGGGCGTCCTCGAACCGGGCGATCCGTTCGTCGTCACCTACGAGGATGCGGTGAAAACGGCAGGGCACTCCTGTCCGACCGCGTCGGGTGCGTACCGCATCGCCCAGATCGGGCTGGATGCGCTGTATCCCGACCCGGAGGAGCTCCCCGTCCGGAGCGATGTCGAAGTCAGGGCCGGAGGACCCCGAAGCGATGCCACGTACGGCGTGATGGGGCGCCTCATCTCCTACATCACGGGCGCCGCCCAGGAGGACGGGTTCGGCGGACTCGGCGGAGGGTACGGCGACCGCCGCGACCTCCTGACGTTCGACGCCTTCGAGCCGGCCAGTGCAGACCCGACGTTCCGATTCCGTCGGACTGACACGGACGAGACCGTCGAGGTAACGTACCACGTGAGCGAGGTTCCGGATGGCGGACCAGCAATCGGCAATCTCCAGCAGATCCTCGAGGGAACGGCGAGCGACGACCAGCGGGACGCGTTCGCCGACGCGTGGCACCGTCCTGTTCAGGCCGTCCTGACCGACGATTCGTTGTTCACGGTCGACGCCATCGAGGACTCGTAAGGTTCCCCTGGGGAAGCGATGGCTGAGGCGTCAGAGCACTGTCTGAAACGTGTAATCAAGCGCTTCCTCGCCCATTCCCGGATGGTGGTCGGCCTTCACGCTGCCTATCTGAGCAGTAGTGAACTGTCCCGTACCCTGGACTGGAGATCTACCAGCCGTCTCCTGCCTGCTACGGCTTCCAGATGGCCGTATACGCGGGA
This sequence comes from Natronomonas sp., assembly GCA_047617305.1. Taxonomy (GTDB): domain Archaea; phylum Halobacteriota; class Halobacteria; order Halobacteriales; family Natrialbaceae; genus DATFIX01. Next base: position 2,020 of record JBLGCL010000245.1, on the reverse strand, counting down.
CCGTCGCCGACCGACTCGTACGCGTAGCCGCGTTCCTCGAGCTTCGGGAGGAGGTGTTTCGGCGTCCGGTCGTTCGTCTGGAGGAGGATCCCGTCGTCGCCCAGAGCTTCCAGGGTTTCCAGGGTCTCCTGCAACGGCTTCGGCGGCGGGAGGTCGCGGACGTCGAGTTTCTCGACGTGGTCTCGATCCGGCACGTTCTCGTGATCGAGGACGGCTGTTTCGTCCATGGACCGTCCTTCCGGGTGGGGAAACTGGACGGTTCCCCCGAATGTGTTCGTATTCGATCCCGAATACGGTACGGGAGAGGCACGCCCGATCCCCGGCGACGAACATATTCGGGAAATTCGCTTCGAGTGACCGGCCGAAAGGGATTCGTACGACCACCATGCGCGGGCCCGACGTCGATACGTCAGCACGACCGTTCGTCCTCGTCTGGGAAGTCACACAGGCGTGCGATCTCGAATGCAAACACTGCCGGGCTGACGCCCAACCCGACCGCCACCCCGGCGAACTCGAGACGGCCGAAGGGAAGGCACTCCTCGCGGACGCCGCCGAGTTCGGTAAGGGCCAGATCGTCGTCCTCTCCGGCGGCGACCCGCTCCTCCGGGACGACCTCGTCGAACTCGTCCAGTACGGCACCGAACAGGGGTTGGTGATGACGCTTACGCCCAGCGGGACCGCGTCGCTGACGCCCGAGGTAATCGACGACCTGGCCGACGCCGGCCTCCGCCGCATGGCGGTGAGTATCGACGGCGCCTCCCCGGACGCCCACGACGAGTTCCGCGGCGAGAACGGGAGTTTTCGGGAGACGGTCGCAGCCGCGAAACACGCCCGGGACGTTGACCTGCCGCTGCAGGTAAACACGACCGTCTGCCAGGAAACGGTCGACGAACTCCCCGCACTCGCGGATCTGGTCGAGAACCTCGGCGCGACGCTCTGGTCGGTCTTCTTCCTCGTGCCGATCGGTCGGGGAACCGTCCTCGACCCGATCGACCCGGCGCGTTCGGACGCGGTGATGGAGTGGCTGCTCGACCAGGCGACCGAGCGCGCGTTCGGGGTGAAAACCACGGAAGGCCCTCACTACCGGCGGGTCGCGATTCAGTCACGTCGGAGAGACGACGCCGTGTCCACTCCGGCGGACGACGACGTCGGCCGTCGAACCGGGATCAGGGCCGGCAAGGGGTTCGCGTTCGTGAGCCACCTGGGCGAGGTGTACCCGTCGGGGTTCCTGCCCGAGTCGGCGGGATCGGTCCGGAACCGAAGCGTCGTCGACATCTACCGGGAATCGGACCTGTTTACGGCCCTCCGCGACGAGGACGAACTCCGGGGCAAGTGCGGCGACTGTGAGTTCCGGCACGTCTGCGGCGGCAGTCGCTCCCGGGCCTACGCCTACACCGGCGATCCGTTCGAGAGTGACCCGCTGTGTCCGTACGTCCCCGAGGATTACGACGGGCCGCTTCCGGAACAGAAGGTACCCGAAACCAAGACCACCCTGTCTGACGATTGATCGAACACGATCCCCACCCCGACGATGCAAGGACTTCCCTCAGACCTCGACGCGGACCGACAACCGCCACTTTCGATTCCGTTCGCGCACTTCGTCATCGGCGGCGCCGTCCTCCTGATCGGGGGCGGCATTGCGGGCCTCGGCTCCCTCGTCGCGCCGATTCGCCCGGCCGGGGCGGGGACGATCCACCTCCTGCTGGCCGGCTGGGTTGCGCTGACGATCATGGGCGCGATGACGCAGTTCGTCCCCGTGTGGTCCGGGACTCGGCTGCACTCCCGACGCCTCTCGGTGGCCAGCCTCTGGCTGGTGACCCTGGGCGTCGTTGCGCTCTTCCTGGCGTTCGTGACTCCCGCGTACCCCTGGTTGCCGGCCGGAGCGACGGTCCTTCTGGCCGGCTTCTGGGTCTTCGCCTACAACGTCGCCCGGACGCTCCCATCCCGTTCTGATTTGGACGTCACCGAAGCCCACTTCGCGTTCGCGATCGGGAGTCTCGTGCTCGCCACGCTGTTCGGG
>JBLGCL010000244.1:0-3448 GCA_047617305.1 Natronomonas sp. | reverse complement strand
TGCGGGTGCTGTATCCCCGCCCTACTCGCTCCCGTTGGTCGCTCCTTGAGGACGGGGGCTTAGCACCCTCACCGCAACGCTAATGGAGGGTCGTTAGTATAGTCAATAATTAGAGTTGTGATAATTAGATTCAATCAAAAAACGGGTTCGACTGGACTAATGAGCACTCTTTTGTACGGTAGGAATCTCGTTGGACCTGTCATGGAAGACACCGAAGGGCCATTCCTCAAAGCGTCCTGGGCGAACGTTCTCGGGAACCTCCTCAAAATCGTCGTCGAGGGGTCCCTCGGTCTCTATTCCGGGAGCCTCGCCTTGGTCGCGGACGCCACTCACTCGATCGCCGATCTCCTGGCCAGCGGGATCGTCCTCGTGTGGGGTCGGGTCGTCTACGAGGACCCCGATCGGGAGCATCCACACGGGCACGAACGGTTCGAACCGCTCGCAGCCCTGTTCGTCGGTGCGGTCCTCGTATTGCTGGGACTCAAATTGCTCGTCGACTCCGTCGGTTCGTTTCTCACCGGGCCGTCCGTCGCCTATAGTCCGATCCTGGTTGTGGGGCTGGTGTTCTCTCTCCTAGACATGTACGGCGTGTACTGGTATACGAAACGCATCAATCGAGACGTTAATTCGCCGAGCCTTCGAGCACTCGCAACCGATTGTCTCAACGACATCTATACGACGTTCGCAGTTTTGGTCGGGATCATCGGAATCGGGCTCGGCTATCCGGTGCTGGACCCCATCGCTGGAGGAGTCGTGAGCCTGCTGGTCGTTTACCAGGGCGTGGAGATCACGTGGGAGAACGTCCAGTACCTCGCCGACTGGGCCCCACCGGACTCGAAGCGAGAGCGGATCAAAACGACGATCCGGAACCATCCGGACGTCCGTGGCATCCACGACTTCGTCGCCTACTACTGTGGCCACACCGTCGAAGTCGAGTTTCACGCCGAGATCGACGGCGAGTATTCGCTGGCAGAGGCACACGACATCGAGACGGAACTCCACCAACAGGTACTCGACGTCGATTTCGTTTCCGACGTTCACGTCCATCTCGACCCCAAAGGCGTCGACGAGTGGAAAGACGGCCCCGACGATCGCTCCATCGGTTCAGCAATGACGCCGAGCAGGTAATCCCGACAGGGTCGGATTTCACCGGGTAGACCGTGGTGTCCACCGGATCTCCATGCTGCATGTACCCTCCGAGTCGGTCACGTCGATTCACGTAGTCAAGATCACCTCACATTCGGGAGTCTACCACTTCTCCGGCTCACTGTCAGTCCGCGTCCGCGACCTCAACGACCTGTTTCCCGACGTTGTCGCCGGAGAACAGGCCGAGGAACGCGTCGGGCGCGTTCTCGAGCCCGGAAACGACGGTCTCGCGGTGTTCGACGTCGCCGCCCGCGACCCACTCGGCGAGCTGTTCGCTGGCCTCCTCGAACCGGGCCGCGTAGTCGCTCACGAGGAAACCCTGGACCGTGGCGCGCGGCGCGATGAGCATCGGGAGTTTCCGCGGGCCGGTGAGGACCCCCTCGTCGTTGTAGTGGGCGATCTGGCCGCAGACGGCGACGCGCGCGTCGACGTTCAATCTCGTGAAGACGGCGTCCGTGATCGGGCCGCCGACGTTGTCGAAGTAGACGTCCACGCCGCCGGGCGCGGCGTCGTCGAGCGCCGCCCGGTAGTCGTCGGTCGTCTCGTAGTTGATGCCGGCGTCGAATCCGAGTTCGTCGGTGATCCAGTCGATCTTCTCGTCCGTGCCGGCGAACCCGACGACGCGACAGCCGTTCAGTTTCGCGATCTGTCCGACGACGGAGCCGACCGCGCCGGCCGCTCCGGAGACGACGACGGTGTCGCCGGGTTTGGGGTCGCCCACGTCGAGGAGCCCGAAGTAGGCCGTCCGGCCGGGCATCCCGAGCACGCCCAGGTACGCCGGGAGGTCCGCGATGTCGGGGGTCACGGGCGCGACGCCGTCCGCGTCGACGACGGTGTAGTCCCCCCAGGTCCCCCGTCCAGTCACGAGGTCTCCCGCCTCGTACTCGGGGCTCTCGCTTTCCACGACCTCGCCGACGACCCCTCCTTTCAGGACGTCGCCGAGGGCCCAGGGTTCGGCGTAGGACTCGCCCTCCCGCATCCGGCCGCGCATGTACGGGTCGACGGAGAGAAAGCGCACGCGAACGAGGAGTTCCCCGTGTCGTGGCTCCGGCACGTCGCTCTCGCGAAGTTCGAAACAGTCCGGGTCCGGTCCCCCGTCCGGTCGTTCGACGAAGTGCCACTCGCGGTTGGTTTCAGGCATGTCCGGGGGTTGGGCCCTGGCCGGTGGTGCCTTCCGGCCCCGGCAAGGGGCGCCGCAACGAACTCGGCGCGCCAGCGGTTCGGGCCAGCCTCGCCCCTCTACATCGTCACCCCGGGATTTCCCCCCGGAGCGGCGGCGCCCGAGTCGGGCAGACCATTCAAGCCCCCGGAGGAGCAACCCGGGGGCATGCGAACGCCGGCCGAGAACGCACAACTGGCGCTCCTCCTGGAGGTCGCCGGGACGCCCAAGCCGGGCAACGTCGACCGTCATCGGGACCTCCCGGACGTCCGATTCGAGCACTTCCTCGCCGGGGCCGTCGGGGCGGGACCGGGACTCCGGGCGGCGGGCGACGGGACGGCCGTCGGCGCGGCCTTCGAGACGGCCGTCGCGGGCATGGCCGACCAGTCGGGCGGCAACACGCAGTTCGGCGCGCTGCTGTTGCTGGTGCCGCTGGTGGCGGCCGCGACCGCAGACTCGCTGAGCAGGGATGCTGCCGGAACGGTCGTCGACGAAACGACCGTTGCGGACGCGGCCGCCTTCTACCGCGCCTTCGACCACGTGGACGTGACGGTCGACGATCCGCCGGCGGATGGCGACGTGCCGGACGTCCGCCGCGGTGCCGACGCCGTCGCCGACGTCGAGGCCGCGGACCTGACCCTCTACGACGTGATGGACGCGGCGGCGGATCGCGACGACGTGGCCCGCGAGTGGGTCGAGGAGTTCGAGCGAACCTTCGCTGCGGCGGATCGGATCGCGTCGGGGACCGCCCCGGTGCCCGACCGGGTGGCGGAGACGTTCCTGTGGTTGCTCTCGCGCCGACCGGACACCCACGTCGGGACCGTTCACGGGGACCGCGTCGCCAGGCGCGTCATGGTCCGGGCCCAGTCGGCCCGGGACCGCGGTCACGTCGAGGAGTTCGCCGACGCGCTCGTCGATGAGGGGATCAACCCGGGGACCTCCGCGGACCTCGCCGCGGCGGGGTGTTTCGTCGCGCTCGAACGGGACGGGATCGAGGTATGACGGACTGGCCGGCCGACCTCCGCGGGATCACGGAGTCGGTCGTTACCACGCTCGGACCGAACGACCGCTGGAACGTGGCCGCGCTCGGGTTGCACGCCGGCGATCCGGTGACGGCCACCACCTGGGGGAACACCCGGACCC
>JBLGCL010000243.1:0-3454 GCA_047617305.1 Natronomonas sp. | reverse complement strand
CGCGCGGTCGGCACCTGGGGCGATCACGACGGGCGCTGGCACAAGCGCGTGAACGTCCTGGGCCGGCCCGCGATCGTGTCCGTTCCGGGCCTCTACGAGGCGCCGGCGAAACCGGAGTCGTACTACGAGGAAAAGCAGCGCCACGCCCTGCTCTCGGGGGACACGCCGCCACGGGAGGTCCTCGAAAACGAGGTCGACGGGGCGTTCCTGGTCGGGGACGACCCCCGAACGACCGACTGCCTGAAGGGGTACGTCCTCCAGGCGTACCACTACCTGGTGACCGGGCAGGCGTTCTGCGAGAACCCCGACTGCCGCCTCTCCAACCCGCACCGACAGGAGGGCGTGATTCGGACGCAACTCCGGGAGCCCGAGTTCTGCGACGAACACGCCGGGCGGTACGAGGCCTGACCGGGACGAAACCCCGCTCTATCTCGCCTCATTCACGCGATTCGACCGCCGGTGAGCCGGGCGAACCCGAGGAACGACTCCTCGTGTGCGATCGCGCCCGATCGCTCCCGGAGGGCGTCGCGAGCGGACCTCACCTTCCGGTCCAGGTCCGCGGCCAGGTCGCGGTCGTAGCGCACCTGCAGCGTCGGGGGCGTCGACAGCGCGACGAACGCCCGGAAGAACGGGTTCACGACGGGCCCGTAGGGGCGGTCGCTGAGCGTCGCGTCGAGGAGGACGACGTTCCCGCCGGCCCCCACCAGGTCACACCAGTCGTGGACCGTTCCGGCGGGGTCGTCGAACATCCCGACCACGAACGTTCCCAGGACCGCGTCGGCGGAGTCGACGGGGGGTCGCGTGGCGTCGCCCTGGAGGAGGTGGACGTTACGCCAGCCAGCACGGTCGGCGAGTCCTCGGGCCCGATCGAGAACCGGCCGGGTCAGGTCCACGCCGACGACGCTCCCGGTCGGGCCGACCGCCTCGCGGAGGAAGGGGAGGTTCGCCCCCGTTCCCGTTCCCATCTCGACGACGGTGTCGCCGGGGTCCAGTTCGAGCGCTGTGGCGGCCCGCTCCCGGAGCCGCCGGATCCCGGGCGTGTACCGGGCGATGGCGTCGTAGAGGCGCGCCCACCGGCCGTAGAACCCCCGGACGGCGCCGCTCATTTTGTCGTCGGGATCACCGAAGCAACTCCCGGACTGTGCCGACCACGTCGTCAGGATCCTCGCCCAGGACGTAGACGATCGGTTCGATCCCGTACCCCCCGGTTTGGTAGAGCACGGTAGCGTCGGGCGATTCGTCGAGCGCCTCGGCGATCGCCGCGTCCCGTTCGGCTTCGGCGTCGAACTCGGCCGCTGTCAGGCCCTGGTTTTCGAGTTCGTCGATCACCCAGTCCTCGTACCGGACGTTGATCGCGGCGCGTGCGTCCACACCGTGCTCGCGGGCCCTCAGCAGGACGGACGCGGCGTGCTCCGAGACCCCGAACTCCGGGTCGCTCGGGATCGTCGTCCGACCCTTCACGTCGAAGATGCGACCCGGCACCCCGGCGACGTCCTCGATCCCGTCCGCTTTCCGGAGGCAGGCGACCAGATTCGACCCGACGTTCGGGATCAGGTTCGCGAACCCGCTCGTGTTCTCGAGCGTTCGGAGCGCCCGCCGCAACGACGACCGGACCCGCTCGCTCGTGCGGAGTTCGCTGTCGGGATCGTGGACGCTGAAGTCCGCCCCGTACTCGGAGAGCCCGGGCATCTCGTCCTCGTGGAGGCTCGCGAGGACGTCCCCGTCCTCCAGCCGGCGGATCAGCACCTCGATCTCGACCAGCGCCTGGATCGGGGTCATGTCGCCCGTCGCCAGGCCGTTCGCGACCCGATCGACGAGTTCCTGCACCCGCTCGTCCTCGGTGAACGCTTCGTTGCGCTCGACGTCGCCGTGCGCGTACTTCGAGACGGCGCTCTGGCTGATCCCCAGGGCCTCGGCGACCTCGTTCTGGGTGAGCCCGCGTTCGCGGAGTTCCTCGGCGAGCATCGACCGGATCGTCGGGAGGAACTCGTCGACGACGATCTCCTCGATGAACCTCATGGCTGGTCCCCCCCGGATCGGTCGAACTCCACGTCGCCCTGGATGCGTGACGCCTGGGGTCCGGACTGGTCCTGGTACTTCGACCCCCGTTCGGCACCGTACGGTCGCTCCGCGGGCCTGGTGAGTTCGGTGAAGATGAGCTGTGAGATCCGGGTCCCCGGTTTGAGTGCCACGGGCGCAGTGCCGAGGTTGGAGAGTTCGAGGGTGATCTGACCCCGGTACCCCGGGTCGACGATGCCCGCCGTGGCGTGGACGACGACGGCGAGCCGGCCGATCGAGGACCGCCCCTGGACGTGGGCGATGAGGTCGGGGGGCACCTCCACCCGCTCCAGCGTCGTCCCGAGGACGAAGTCGCCGGGGTGGAGGATGAACTCGCCGTCCTCGTCGATCGTCGTCTCGCTGACGTACTCCTCGACCTCCCGCTCGCTGTCCGGATGGATACAGGGGATGTTCGTGTGCTCGAACTCCAGGAACTCCCCGCCCAGTCGGAGGTCGACGCTGGCGGGCTGGACCTGGAGGTCGACGTCCGCCAGCGGCTCGATCACCAGGTCGCCGTCCTCGAGCCGTTGGAGGATGTCCGCGTCCGAGAGTATCATGTACTGGCTCTGAAGTGGCCCAGGCGTAAAGGTCCCGGTTCGGTGGCCGGTCTACCGGGTCGGACTCGTCGATCGCCAACCTGTCCCTACGTGAGGACTGAAAGCACGAGAACGATCGCAACGAGAGCGGCCACCATCACCACGCGGGCTCGATCGACGTCGTGGACGGCGACGAGGCCGCCGAACAGCACGTACGCTTGTACGACCGTCCCTCCGACCTGGACCGCTCGGGCGGCGAGCCCCAGGGCCCCCGACGTGAGGGACCGAATCGCGAACAGGAGCGCCTGTGGATCCGAGGTCGACAGCGTCAGTGACTGGGCTTCGACGGCGAGCAGCGCGACGGAGATCGCCACCGCGAGGAGTTCGACGGCCCCGGACCAGGCGACCACCTCGAGGGTCTGGCCGAGGCTCCCTTCGCTCCCGAGTCCGCCGACGAGGAGGTGGATCGCGACGCCACCCAGAAACCACAGCAGGAGGACTCCGATGAAGAGCGGAAACAGCTGGTCGCTGGCGTGGTTCCAGAACAGGCGGCCGACTTCGACGGTTTCCTCTTCGGGCTCTGCACAGCCGAAGGGCGTCCTCGTCATGTCGGAAGCGTCGCCGTCACAGGCCCAGTCCGGCGGTCGGTCCGGGTTGTCGCGAGTAATCGTTCCGGTCATCCGCTCGGACAGGAACCAAAGGAACCCGCCAAGCTGTGTGGTTAGCACGAGGACTACCAGGGTGGCGACGAGGAGAGCTCGAAGCCCGTTAAACCCGTCTGCACGGCTGCGAAACCACGACTCGGGGTGGGAAAGGTTCGCCGCATACGGGGACACGTTTCGGCGTTTTCACCGGAAAAA
>JBLGCL010000242.1:0-3466 GCA_047617305.1 Natronomonas sp. | reverse complement strand
GTGAAGTACCGTTCGGGGACGACCCAGTCGTGGTAGAACGGTCGGTCGGCGTCCTCCAGCAGGGTTACCGCCACCTCGGCCCCGTGCCCCGCGCTGACGACGGTCTGGTGGGGTTTCCCGGCGAGCCGGCCGGCGGCGTATAGGCCCTCCACGCCGGTTCGGCCTCGCTCGTCGGTGTCGACGAACGTCTTGCCACGGTCGACGATGTCCACCCCGTCGAGGTCGGCCAGGTAGTCGACCGCGTTCTTCGTGGCGGCGATCACGTACGTGGCCGTGTATCGGTCGCCGGTCGCCGATTCGACCTCGAATCCGTCGGTTGAGTTGTTCACCCGCTCCACCTCGGCTCGACGATAGAGGCATCCGGCACGCTCGGCCTGCTCCCGCATCATGTCGAGGAGGAGTCGCCCGTTTACCCCGGCGGGGAACCCGGGGTAGTTTTCGAGGTGGGCGTTCCGGCGGAGGATCGATCCCCCGGCGTCGAGAACAATCGTGTCGAGGTCGTGACGGGCGGTGAAGATTGCGGCCGACAGGCCCGCGACGCCGCCACCGACGATGGTCACGTCGTAGTTGTTTCCGGTTGGCATTGGGGATCAAATGGGACTTTGGGACGGACAGGGGAGGGATTGACGACCCTTCGCGTGCTCCACTCGGCGTCGCGATCCCTCGACGACCCCGTTCGGTCGGGGACTCGGCGCGCTCCGGATGAGCGTTCGAAAACGCTATCGACCGCCCACTAGGCGCGATGGATCGCACCCAGGTCCCGTTATTCGTACTCGCGCTTGAAACTCAGGAACTCGGCCTTGTGCGCCTGTTCGTCGGCCAGGAGTTCGACGGCGAGGTCCTCGGTGACGTGGTCGCCGGCTTCCTGTGCAGCGTCGATCAGTTCCTCGTAGGTCTCGATGGCGTCGGTCTCGGCCGCGAGGACGCCGTCGATGACCGCCTCGACGTCCGCGGAATCTTCGGGCGGCTGAAGCGACGCCTGGCTGGCCTCGAAGTCCATCGACGCGGGCGGACGCTCCTCGTGGTACCGAAGCCGGTAGCCCAGTTCCTCGGCGTGGCCGAGTTCCTCCTCGATGTCGTCCTTCAGCGACTCGGCGACGTCTTCGCCGCGGATCGTTTCGAGCAGGATCGCGTTCGCCAGGTAGTTCTGGACCGTCTCGAGTTCGTCGTTGTACGCCTCCTTCAACAGTCGAACCACGTCCTCGGACGTCATGGCAAGCTCGGAGGACTACTGCATAATAAAACGACCGGCGGTGGCGAACCCTCCGCGGCGACCGTTCAAACGGGCGAGAGGAGGTCCTCGACGTGGCGCTTGCCTAACGCGATCGTATCGTAGTCCTCGGTCCCGATCTCGAGGGTCGCCGTGCCCGACCAGTCCGCGTCGGCCAGGCCCGCGAGGACCGTGGCGAAATCGACGGTCCCCATCCCGACGGGGAGGTGTTCGTCGTCGCCGCCGCGGGTGTCAACCAGGTGGAGGTGCCCGATCCGATCGGCGTACTCCCGGCAGAAGGCGGCCATGCCCGTCTCGTCCATCCCGGCCAGGAGCGCGTGGCTGGTGTCGAAAGTCATCGTCGCATCGGGATACCGGTCGAGGAGTTCGGGAAAGGTCGTCACGTCGTAGTACGAGGAGACGACGTTTTCGAGGGCCGGCTCCAGGCCGCGCTCGTTCGCGGCGGGCACGAGGTCGTCCAGCGCCGCGTGGACGAACTCGCGGGTTTCCGCCGCGGTCCAGCCGAGGTCCCAGGCGTCAGAGGACGGGTGAAAGACGACCCGTTCCGCGCCGAGGTCGACCGCGAGGTCCATGCCGGACGTCAGTTCCTCGACGGTCCCCTCCCGGATGGGGGTGAACGGCGAGCCGGGATCGGCCGCGAACGGGAGGTGGACGACGATATCGATTCCCGCGTCCGCCAGCGTCCGCCGCATCGACGCCCGCCGGTCGGCGATCCGTTCCCGGGCGTAGGGGCCGTCGAGCAGTAATTCGACGAAGTCGAACCCCTCGTCCGTGGCCCACTGGGTCGCGGTATCGAACTCCAACCCCAGGCCCAGAGTGAAGCCGAGGTCCAGATCCAGGTCGACGCCGCCGTCACGTTCGTCAGCGGGGTTGCCGGGCGCCATACGCGCCACAGGGCGGGTCGGAGCCCAAATCGGTTGCGATCGAGGCGTGCTCCGGGGGGAGGAAAGCGTCCGCTCCGGGAGAATCTGCTCCCGTCGACCGGCTCAGCGACGGTCGAACGCGCTTCGAATCTGCCGACTCGACCCCATCGAGTCGAGTTCGCCCTCGACGTCGACGTCGCCGAACGCCTCGGCGCCGCCGGGCGTGCCCTGCAGAACGTTCACGTGATAGAGGTACGAGAGGCGGAGGAGGCGCAGCGCGTGCTCGTCCTCGCCCGGCGACTCGACGTGGTAGGTCGTCCAGCCCGACTCCGGCAGGACGTGATGGGGGCCGGTGGGGCCTTCCTCGACGAGGACGTCCCGGAGTGTCCGGTGGAACGCGACGTCGAGCATGCCCCAGGAGTGGACGTGGCCGATCTCGCGGGGGCCGACCCGGAACTCCGTCCCGCCGAACCGGTGCTCGCCGGCAGTGACGTGGGACCATTCGCTTACCTCGTCGACGAGGCGCCGGACCGTCGCTTCGATGTCACGGCGGTCGGTCGCTTCAGAAGTCATGGAGTTGATACGCTCGCTGCGGTAATAAACCCGGAGTAGCACGGCCGTTCGTCACTCGGCCCCCAGACGGTCCAGCAGGTCGACCGCGATCCGTTCGGCCTCCTCGACGTGGTCCGCGGCCGTCGCGTCGCCGGCGTCGTCCACGTTGTCGAGCAGTTCCTGGACGTGCGAAAGCCGGGTCCGGAGCACGTCGCGATCGACGTCGGCGTCCACCAGATCGGCCGCGACCGCTTCGGCTTCGCCGATCCACCGACTCGCCGTCCGTTCCACCGGTCGTTCCTGCACAGCCGCGAGGTGTTCGTGAAGCCGGCGGACGTCCTCCCGGAGCGTGGCGTCGTCTGTCATCGATCGTACGAGGGGCGGCGAGGACAAAGGAGCGTCGCCAGGCGCGGCCAGGGAGACCTCCCGACCGTGCACCGATCTCACACCGGGAGATATCCGAGCACGTAAACCGTCCAGACGCCGAGCACGAGGGTTCCGGCGCCGAGTTCGAGGAGGGCCGACAGGCGGAGATCGGCCTCGACGTCGGTTTCCGACGCGTCGGAGATGACGAACGGGACTCGCGACCGCCGGACGACGTGGCCACCACCGGATCCGTCGGTAAGCGGGCGCGACGGTTTGCCGACGACAGCGTGGACGACGCCGACCTCGTCGGGTGCCGTCCGCCGCGGCGAAGCGACGCCGAGGACGTGGACCGAACTCCCGACGTCGAGACGCTCCTCGACGAACCGCCACTCGGTCGGGCCGGCCAACTCGAACTCGGCGACGATCGTGTCGAGTCGCGAACGCCGTCGATCCT
>JBLGCL010000241.1:0-3488 GCA_047617305.1 Natronomonas sp. | reverse complement strand
CGCTTGGCCTCGCTGTGTTCCCGGGCACGGGTGTCGTGCTGGGCCTTGTCGTTCTCGCGGTCCTCCCGGTCGGCGATGCGCTCGGCGCGGACCTCCAGGGGGGCATCGAGCCACAGTCGGAAGTCGGCGTGGTCGCCGGCCAGCCACCCCGCCAGCCGGGACTCGAGCACGAGGTCGTCGCGCTCGATCGCGATCTCCCGGAGTCGTCGGTCCAGGTCGCGGTCGATCCCCTCGTCCTCCTCCGCGAGTTTGTTGAACTCCAGGGGCGTGTAACCCCGCTCCTCGGCGAGCGACCGGAAGATGTCGCCGCCGCTGACGTGATCGAGGTCGAAGGCGTCCGCGAGGTCCGCTGCCGTCGTGCTCTTCCCGCTGCCCGGCGGGCCGGAGACGGTGATCAACATATCCTCACTCCGACGGTCGGGAAGAAATGAATTGTGGACTCGGCCGGGAGACGTCCGGCTCTAGGTCGGCGACATCCGGAAGCCGATCGCCTTGCGGACCATGTTCGAGAAGGCGATCGAGTTGAGGATGTACCAGAAGACCCAGGCCGGGAACCACAGCGCCGCCGAACTGTTCCAGTCGACCTGGCCGAAGATCGGCATGATCATCTCCGGGACCGGATCGAACCGCCCGATCTGCCAGTAGATCCACAGGAAGATGGGGATCGTCACCAGCATGATCCACACCGTCGGCCGGAAGTTCTCCGCCATCATCCCCATCTGGTCGCTCATCATCTCCATCTGCTCCTCCTGGATCCGCTCGAGTTCCTCGTCGTCGCCGCGCTCCTTTGCTTTCTTTCGGCGTTCCTTGAGTTCCTGGGCCTTCTCCTGGCCCTGGGTCATCTTGCTCGTGTCCATCATCTGCGACTGGGCGATCGTCGAGAGGGCGCCAGTGATGATGGCTGCCAGCATGATGACGAGGTAGAAGGGTAACGCGCTCTGGAGCGGTCCGAATGCCAGATCGACCGTCCCGCCGACGGCGTTCTTGACGGGTTGAATGCTGTAGCCGAGGATCATGCCGACCGCACCCAGCGCGGCGAGCTTGTCGATCGTCCGCCACCCGCCGGACTCCTCGTCCTCGTCTGCGTCTTCGGTGGTCGTCGTCGAGACGGTCGACCCATTGTGTTCCTCGATCACGGCTTCGACGTCCCCCTGGTCGGCCAGCCGGAATCCGGTCTCGCCGTCCACGAGGACGCCCTTCTCGATCAGCCGGCCCCACTGGCCACTGGAGAGGTCGTCGCGGACGTCGCCCCACTCGACCTCGCCGTCCCCGTTGTCCGACTGGACGTCGAGGATAGACTCGAGGGCGCCGACCATCGAGGGATCCTCCTCGACGAGGTCGTCGACCTTCGAACGTATGCGTCCCATTTGCTCGTTCTAGGCTGTGGCCCGTAATCAACCTGTTTGTCTGGCCCGACGGCCCCCTCGGCTACGTAGCGGCCTCGATAGCCGCTTTGATGTCCTGCCAGACCTCGTCGGGCGTCCCGTTGCCGTCGACCCGGACGAAGGCGTCGTCGCCCTCGTAGTGCTCGACCACCGGCGCGGTGTTCTCGTGGTAGACGTCCAGGCGGTTGCGGACGACCTCCTCCGTGTCGTCCTCGCGCTGGACGAGGTCGGCGCCGCACTCGTCGCAGACGCCCTCGGTCTCGGGCGGCTCGAACTCGACGTGGTAGGTTGCCCCGCACTCGGGACACTCCCGGCGACCGGTCAGCCGGCGGATCAGTTCCTCGCGGTCCGCGGCCAGGTACAGGACGACGTCCAGGTCGGTCATGTCTTCGAGGGCTTCAACCTGGGTCAGGTTCCGCGGGTAGCCGTCGAGGACGAACCCGTCGGCCGCGTCGAGTTCCTTCTCGACGATCTCGTTCATCACGGGGTCCGGGACGAGTTCGCCCGCGTCCATGTACTCCCGCGGGGTCCCGTGGTCGGTCTCCATGTCCTTGTTCGCCCGGAGGATGCCCCCGGTCGTGATGTGCGCGACGTCGAACTCCTCGGCGATGCGCTCGCTCTGGGTCCCCTTGCCGGCGCCCGGCGGGCCCAGGATGAGCACGTTCGGTTCGCTCATGATCGGCGCTTGGCCGGGGGCGTTTAAAGAACTGTTTAAAGGGAGCCGGTGCCGGGACTTTTTGTCCGTGCCCGCGTACTGCCGGCCATGACCCGGTTCGACGCCCGGACGCCGACCGACCGCCGGAAGTTGTTCGCCGAGGCCGTCACGGCCCATCGCGAGCGCGGCAGCCCGTTCCTGACGGTCGAGGTCGACCCCGGCGACGACGAGTGGCCGGACGGCGTCCCCTGGATCCAGTTCGCGGGCGACGTCGTCAACCTGGACTGTACCGAAGAGGAACTCGACCCTCTCAAGGCAGTTCTCGAGGAGTACCCGGCGTTCAAGATCGACGAGATCAACCGGCCGGAGGAGGCGCCGGGGACGAACGTCCGGATCAGCGCGAAGGCCGACAAGAGCCGCGTCGCCGGCTTCCTCGACGACGCGCTACTGGCCGTCTACGAGTTACCCGAAGACTACCGGGCGTGGGTTACCGAAGTGTGAAGCGACGCGAGTGCCGGGTCGCTCGTCTTAGGCCGCGACCGTGTAGCCGGCGTCCTCGATCGCACCGACGACCGCGTCCCGATCCGCGTCCCCCTCGACCGTGACGCGATCGGCCTCGTGATCCGCGTCGGCCGATTCGACGCCCGATACCTCGGCGAGGGCGTCCTCGACCGCTTGCTCGCAGCCGTTGCAACTCATGTCGGTGACGGCGAGTTCGATCGTCATGGCAGGTATACATTGGGCCGAGTGCTTTTTGCCCGTTTCTACTTAGACAGCCAAATGAAACAGGAGGGAATTCTTGGAACGTTAGATCGTTCGCCCAGACGGGTTCGATCCCGGCGATCGAGTCCCGCCGACGTCGATCAGACCTCGACGGAGAACGACTCGTAGTCGCCGGCCCGGTCGGCCACCTCGGCCAGCAGTTCGGTCACCGCCACGAGGTCCTCGGTGTCGACGACCTCGACCGGGGTGTGCATGTACCGGTTCGGAACCCCGACGTTGAGCGAGGGGATGCCGCTCCGGGCCGTGTAGAAGGCGTCGGCGTCGGTGCCGGTCCCGCGGCCGGCGGCCTGGAGTTGCAGCTCGACGTCCGCGACGTCCGCGCTCTCGCGGGCCAGCTCCACCAGGACCGGGTGGTTGGCGCTGCCCCGCCCGACCACCGGGCCGCCGCCGAGTTCGACCTCGCCGCCCGCGTCGCCGGGACCGCCGGGATAGTCGACGGCGTGGGTCACGTCGACGGCCACGACGGCGTCCGGATCGAGTTCGAACCCGATCATGCGGGCCCCGCGGAGGCCGAGTTCCTCCTGAACGGTGCTGACGGCGTAGACCGTCGCGTCGACGTCGCGTTCGACCGCCCGGCGCAGGGTCTCGGCCGCGGTCCACGTGCCGACGCGGTTGTCCATCCCGCGACCCGCCAACCGCGTCCCCTGCAGGTCCTCGACGGTGGA
>JBLGCL010000240.1:0-3491 GCA_047617305.1 Natronomonas sp. | reverse complement strand
GTTCAAACGATCGTTCAGGACGGGATGGCTCCGCATCCTCACCGTCGGGATCGCGACCGGCGTCGTGGGCGGTATGGGGACGTTCTCCTACACGAGGGTCGACCTCTCGCCGTTCGACGCAGCGTGGCTTCCCCTCCTCTTCGTCGGATTGGCGGGCGCGTATACGCACCTGCTGGCGGTGGACATGCGTTCGGGGACGATCGCGATGATCATCGGGTTCGTCGTCGGCGGGTTCACCAACATCGCCGCCTGGACGTCGCCGATCTTCCTCCTCCCGTACGGCGGGATCGCTCGCGACCTGGCCCTCATGGCCCAGCTCCAGCAGTCGCTGATCAGTCTGCTGATGGTGTACCTGTTGATCTACCTCGGCGGCTACTTCGCGGCGGTGACGATTTCCGGTGCGACCTCCTGACGAGCCCATCCGGAGGTTTATTACCTCTTCGGGGCCTTCCTCCCACAACGTCGACGCCGGTTCGTCCGCTCGGACGACCGGACCAGCCCAACGGAGAGTGAACGATGGCTCCCAAAGATACGCCCAGCGCCGATCGCGACGTCGGCGAGCGTGGGCTCCACGCGAAACACGGCGACGACCCGACGATCGCGAGCTATATCAGTTCCCTCCTGTACGTCCTGTCGTTCCCGGTGCTGGTGATCCTCGCGTATAGTGGTCACTGGGCCGGATATTACCCGTACAGCGCCATTCTCTGGGTGTTCGGCGGTTCGCTGTTGCTCCTCGTCGCCGTCACGTTTCTGGTGATGCACTTCGGGTCGGCCGGCCGGTAGACTCCGGGCGGCCGTCGTTCCCGTCGTCACGGCGTGGAACGGTGCGGTCGATCCCGGGTCTAGAAGAATTTGTCCTCGTATTCGCACTCGACCGGTTCCGTCACGGCGTTGTTGACCAGCGCGAGTAGCACGATCGCCTCGCTCCTCTCCACGGACGGTCGGTCCCCGGGATCGTCGCTCCACTCCGCAAGGCTCACCCCGAGCCTGACGTGCCAGTCGTGGACCGTGATCAACCACTCGCGGGGCGAGTCTTCGGTGTCGTTTTCGGACACTTCAAGCAGGTACTTGAACGTCGTGTCGGTCCGATCGCTGATGTCGGTCCCGGCCCGAAACTCCGGGAACTGGGGCGTTCCGAAGAGTTGTACCAGGCGGTACAGCACCGTGCCGATACTCTCCCTGACCCCCTGTTCGGGATTCCCCAACTCCACGTAGGCGTCCACCTCCTCGTGTTCCATGAGGTTCGTCTCGACGAGGACCTCGCCGCGGTCGCGACGGGCCTGGATCTCCTCCGGCGGAACGGGTTCGACGATGAACTCCCCGAGTTCGTCAAGTGAGGGGCTCTCCGGGTGGTTCTCGATGTCGAACGGCATCGTGACGTCAGTAGGCGAAGTACATGAAGCCCTTAAATCCCAGGTAGGCAACGACGAGCAAGACGATTCCCGTACCGGCGACTATCAGCGACTCGGCCCCCGTCAGTCCACCGCCTTTCTGGAGGCCGAGCAGATCGTAGTACGCGGCCAACCCTGAGAGCGTCAGGATGTACCCGATGACCAGCCCCACGAGCCCCGTTCCGATCGACAGGAGGCTAATCGGGGTCCGGAGGCGTTTCGGAACACGTTGCTTCAGTGTTACCATGCGACACCCTTGTGCGTCGAGCGTAGTGAATATTTCGTGTTTAAAAAACGATATCCTTTCGATGTTCGGATTCGCTTCCCGACGCTCGTGGCCGCTGAATCACTTCGATTCGTCCCGCTCGTAGCCTTCGAGGGACCCCTCGTCGAGCGGCGACGCTTCGGCGTCGAAATCGTCTTCCGATCCGTCCTCGCCCGTCGGTTCCTCCGGGAGCACCGACCTCGGGTCCCAGGCGGTTTCCAGCCGTCGTCCCACGACGATTGCGACGACCGAGAGGGCCAGCGTCGCCACGGCGACGGGCGAAGCGATCCCCAGGTCTCCGACGACGAAACTCCGGTGGAGCACCCACCCGATCCCGAAGGCGCCCACGAGAACCGCCGTCCCGCCGACCAAATGGAGGAATCGGTCCCGCATGTTCCGGGGAAGGAGAACCAGACCGAAAACACTTGTGCTGAGGGTGATCGACGGCCGGTACGGCGTCACCCGTCTCCCGCGCGAGGGCCGTCGGACGATCCCCTCTGGGTCGAGTCTCACCGCATCAACCGGGTGAGGTTCCGGGCCTTGTACCCGAAGTAGATCGTCAGCGCGATGCCCATCGTCGTCAGCGCCAGCCAGTTGTCGACGGACATCGCGCTGGGGTGTCCTTGCGCCCAGGCGACGCTCAACCCGGCCCAGAACGTCGCGAGGGCGAGCCCGATCACCATGAGCCAGGCCGACAGGAGTTCCCGCTCCTGGCGGTACGCGATCATCGCGCCGGTGAGAACGGCGCCTGCCATGAGGGCGATGACGAGTCGCGTCGAAGCCATCACTTTGACCAGGTCCGGCAACGAGTAATGTCCTCGGGTTTCGCGGCACCGGAACCGGGTCCTACGGGTGAACGCCCACGCGGGCCGCTCGACCTCAGGACCGCCAGAAGCTTCGGCCGAGCAACACCAGCACCGGCAGGATCTCCAGGCGTCCGATCCACATCAGCCCGATCATGACGACCTTCGACGCCGGGTCGAACCCGAGGTAGTTGTTCATCGGCCCGACGGCGGCCAGTCCCGGGCCGATGTTCCCCAGCGTCGCGGCACACGCCGTCATCGCTTCGAGCGCCGACAGGTCGGTGCCGCCGATGGCCGCGTCGCCAGCGAGCACGAGCGTTCCGAGCAGGAACAGCAGGAAGTACAGCAGGGTGAACAGGTAGATACCCCGGATGGTCCGGTCGTCGAGCGGACGGCCGGCCAGGCGGATCGGCCGGACGGCCTCGGGATGGACGGTCGTGAACAGTTCGCGCCGGATCGACTTCACGATGATCAGCCAGCGGACGATCTTGATCGCGCCGCCGGTCGACCCGGCGGACCCGCCAACGAACATGGCGACCACGATCAGATACTGGGCCGGCCCGCTCCAGGCGTTGAAGTCCATGCTGGCGTAGCCCGTCGTGGTCACGATCGAGACGACCTGGAAGGTCGCGTGCCTGAGCGCCGACTCGACGTCGCCCGCGACCGGGAAGGTGTGGGCGATGACGTCGCCACCGACACCCGCGTAGTGGGTGGCGGCCGACGCCGTCGTGGCGCTGGCGAGGCCGCCGTCGACGAACAGGAGGCCCGCGCCGACGGCCGACAGCGCGCCGAGGATCCCCACGTAGAACCGGAACTCGGGATCCTCGAAGGGTTCGCGCCAGTCGCCGTTGAGGACGTGCCAGAACAGCGCGAAGTTCGTCCCGGCGGCCATCATGAACGGGATGATCGCCCACTGGATGACGGCGCTGAAGGCCTCGATGCTGCGGGCTTCCGGCGAGAACCCGCCGGTGGCCATGGTCGTGAAGCCGTGGGCGACGGCGTTGAACAGCGACATCTCCGGGGCCATCCCGG
>JBLGCL010000239.1:0-3527 GCA_047617305.1 Natronomonas sp. | reverse complement strand
GGAGTTCGCGGCCGTGGCGGACGACCGCGGTTGGGAGGTCGCGGCGGTCCTCGACACGCACGTCCACGCCGACCACGTCTCCGGCGGCCGGGACTTCGCGGCCTGGCGGGACGTCCCTTACTACCTCGGAGAGCGCGCGGCCGAACGCGGCGTCGAGTACCGCTTCGAGGCGCTGGGGCGCAACGAGATCCTCGAGGTGGGCGACGTGGACGTCAAGGCCGTCCCGACCCCGGGCCACACCACGGAGGGCGTGAGCTACCTGATCGACGACGCGGCGATCCTGACGGGCGACACCCTGTTCATGAACGCGGTCGGCCGCACCGAACTGGAGTTCGGCGACGAGGACGCCGCGACGGGCGCAAGAATGCTCTACGACTCCCTCCACCGGACGCTGATGAGCCTGCCGGACGGGACCCAGGTCCTTCCGGGCCACGCCGCGGTGACCGACGAGGGCGAGTACGAGGACGGACACCCCGGCCATCCGATCGGGACCACGATCGGGGCGGTCCGCCGCGGACTGGACGTCCTCTCGCTCGACCGCGACGCCTTCGTCCGGCGGTTCGAGAGCAACGTCCCGGCGAAGCCGCCGAACTACGAGACGGTGATCGCGATCAACCGCGGCCAGCGGGACCGCCCGGACGTGGCGGAGACGACCGAACTCGAACTCGGACCGAACCGCTGTGCGGCCGAATGAGGGGGTCGCGATCGACGGACCGGATGGTCGTTGGTGTACCGCCGCCGCGATTGCCGGACACGTTTTTGGTTCGTCGGCCCCTGGATGAACCAGTGTACGAACGAACGAGAACCACCCCGAAGTCCCGTTCGGGGGCCTCGACGGGCGGGCGCGCGGCGGCCTCGAGCGGCGGGACGACGCCGGTGGCCGGGAGGGTGATCGAGCCGTGACGGCCGGAAGCTCCCGCGGGTCCGACTCGGTCGACAACCCGCGCCAGCGAATCGAGCGGATCCGGTCGGCGGAGAGCCTGGCCGACCTCGTCCGGATCACCGATGCCGACGACGACCACGGGGCGTACGTCGAGGCGAAGCGCGACTGGGCGGCGGGGATGGCGCAACTTCCGTCGCCGATCGACAGCGCCGGCGGGCTCCCCGGGAACCGGGTCGACGTGGACGGGACCGAGTTCTGGATCCACGGGATCACCCACGCCGGAACGGACGCGGAGCAGGAGTTCCTCCGCGAGCACGTCGGGCGGTTCCTGGGAGCGGGCGAGACGGTCTACTGCGAGCAGGGCATCCGGCCGATGTACTTCGCCGACTTCCCCGACGTCTGCGAGATGGACGACTACCGCTGGGCGATGGCCGAGTGCAAGCGCCACAACCTCGACTCGCACGTCGACGAGTTCCCGGAGGTCGGGATCGACGGGGTCCTCGAGGACCTGACCGGGGTCGCGTCCCAGTTCCGGGAAGCGACGTTCTCGCTGGTCGAAGCCGGTAGCGACGTCTACGGCGAGGGGTTCGCGAGCGCCCTCGGGGACGTCGCGTCGGTCTTCTTCATGACGCACGAAGCGATGGCGACCCGCGAGGAGTTCGAGGCGTTCGCCAGGAGCCGGCGGGCGGCCCGGAACCCCGCGAGACTCCCCGACCTCCAGGAGTACTACACGCGGTCGTTCCTGCCCCAGCCGCTGGAGCGCGAGTGGCTGCGCCGTCACGATCCGGAACTCGAACTGGTGACCCACGCCCGCAACGAGCGGATGGCCGCCTACGCGCTCGACCACCACGTGGACGCCCGGGCAGTCCACCTGATCGTCGGCGCCGCCCACCTGCCCGGGATCGCGTACTACCTGGAGCAGCACCGGGACGAGGGGCGACCCCTGCCGTACGATCCGGTCGAGTGACGATCGGTTCGCGACGACCGGGGATTTGTTTCGGCAAGAAATCGCCGGTGATCCCGGCCCTTGCTGGCGTTTTCGTTCGTCGGGAAGGAACGAAGCCTACATGGGCTGGACCGACGAACCCTCCGAACGTGTAACAATGGGGACGAGCACGAAGGCCTTCACGAGCGCCAGCGGGGACGGCGTGACCATCGCCGTCGACGAGTCGCTGTGTAAGGGCTGCGAGATCTGCGTTCACGAGTGCCCGACCGACGTCTTCGAGATGCGCGGCGAGGGATCGGGCGCGATTCCCGTTCCGGAACGCCCGGAGGACTGCGTCGAGTGCGGGAACTGCGAACTGTCCTGTCCGGACTTCGCGCTGGAGGTGCGCGGCGATGGCTGAGGCCCGGGACGTCGAGGCGGACGACCACCTCGATCCGCAGGACGTCATGCCGCCGGGCTACCGGTTCATCATCGGCGACCGGGCGATCGCCTACGGCGCGATCTACGCCGGGTGCACGTTCTTCGGCGGGTACCCGATCACGCCCGCGAGCGAGGTCGCGGAAACGATGTCCGAGGAACTCCCGAAGGTCGGTGGTCGCTACGTCCAGATGGAGGACGAACTCGGATCGATCGCCGCGGTGATCGGCGCCTCCTGGTCTGGCAACAAGGCGATGACCGCCACCTCGGGGCCGGGGTTCTCGCTCATGCAGGAGAACCTCGGCTACGCCGCGATGACGGAGACCCCGATGGTCCTGGTCGACGTCCAGCGCAGCGGGCCCTCGACGGGCCAGGCGACGCTGCCCGCGCAGGGGGACGTCCAGCAGGCGAAGTGGGGTACTCACGGCGACCACCCGATCATCGCGCTCACGCCCGCGTCGGTCCAGGAAGCGTTCGACCTGACCGTCCGGGCGTTCAACCTGGCGGAGCGGTACCGGACCCCCGTCGTCCTGCTCGCCGACGGCATCATCGGCCACGCCAGCGAGCAACTCGAGATCCCCGAGGACGTCGAAACCGTCGACCGCGAGGTGGCCACCGCGGACGACGAGGTCGTCTTCGGCGACAGCGAGGTCGCCCCCATGCCCCAGTTCGGCGAAGGCCTCTCGGCCCACGTCACCGGGTCGACCCACGAACCGGACGGGATGCGCGACGTGAGCACCCAGGAGGTCCACGACGAACTCGTCCGTGGCTTCCACGAGAAGATCGAGGGCAACCGCGAGGACATCGTCGAGTACGAGACCCGCTGGACCGACGACATGGACGAACTCGTCGTCGCCTACGGCATCACCGGTCGCATCGCCGAGGGCGCCCTCGAACAGCTGCACGATGATGGCCAGCGCGTCGGCCTCCTGCGGCCCACAACCCTCTGGCCGTTCCCGGAGGACGTCGTCGCGGACCTGTCGACCGAGGCCGAAAAGATCTACGTCCCCGAGATGAACCTCGGACAGGTCTCCCGCGAGGTCGAGCGCGTGGCCGAGGCGCCCGTCGAACTCCTCGACCGCATCGGCGGCGACCCGTTCACGGTACGGGAACTCGCCGACCGCATCGGAGGTGAGGGCGCATGAGCAAGCCAGAGACCGACGAGTCCGACCTCAGTTACGAACTCCTCCCGTATCTCCGCGGGGACCAGCTTCCGCACACCATGTGCCCCGGCTGCGGCGGCGGCACGGTGCTCAACACCTTCGCGAAGGCCGTCGACGA
>JBLGCL010000238.1:0-3596 GCA_047617305.1 Natronomonas sp. | reverse complement strand
AGCCGTCGCTCATTCGTCACCTCCTCGCCCCATGAGGGCTTCGTCGGCGATGCTCGGCGTGTCCGCCGGTCGTTCGCCCGCCATGAGCAATCCGAGTTGTTCGTCGGTCACCGACGCCGGATCCACGACGTCGACGAACTCGCCCTCGTAGATGACGCCGAGGCGATCCGAGAGCTGCTGGACTTCGTCGAGTTTCGAGGAGATCAGCAGGACCGCCTTCCCGTCCTCTCGAAGGTCGAGGAGCCGATCGTGAATGAACTCGATGCTGCCCACGTCGACCCCGCGTGTCGGGTGCGAGGCGACGACCATCGAGGGGTCCCGCAGGAACTCCCGGCCAACGACGAACTTCTGCTGGTTGCCGCCCGAGAGCGACTTCGCAGTCGTCCCCGGGTTCGGCGGCCGCACGTCGTACTTCTCGATGAGTCCGTCGACGTGCTCCCGGGCGTGCTGCCAGTCGATTCGCCCGCCGGGCGCGAACGACGAGGAGTGCTGGCTTCCGAGAACGCCGTTCTCGACGAGGTCGAAGTCCATGACGAGCCCTCGGGACTGTCGATCCTCGGGGATGTACGCCATCCCGGCTTCGATCCGGGACCGACGGGACGCGTCGGTCACGTCCTCGCCGTTCAACTCGATGGTCCCACTGTCGGGGATCTGGAGGCCGGTGATGGCCTCGACGAGTTCCGATTGCCCGTTCCCGTCGACCCCGGCGACCCCGAAGATCTCGCCCTCTCGGATCTTGAGGTCGATTCCGGTCACGCGCTCGACCCCGCGACCGTCGGTGACGTGGAGGTCGGAAACGGCGAGTGCTGTGGGGCCCGTACCGACCGGCGTCGCGTCGACCTCGAAGATCACTTCCCGGCCGACCATCATCTCGGCGAGTTCCTCCCGGGTGGTTTCGTCGGCGGAAACGGTCCCGACGTTCTTCCCGTCCCGGAGGACGGTGATGGCGTCCGCCGCCTCCATCGCCTCGCCGAGTCGGTGGGTGATGAAGATGATCGTCTTCCCCTGGCCGGTCAGTTCCTCGAACACGCCGAACAACTCCTCGACCTCCTGTGGCGTCAGAACGGAGGTCGGTTCGTCCAGGATGAGCAGGTCCGCGCCCCGGTACAGCGCCTTGAGGATCTCGACGCGCTGCTGGACGCCCACGCTCACCTCCTCGACGGTCGCGTCGGGATCGACGTCGAACCCGTACCGGTTGCTCAGATCACGAACGGCTTCGCGGGCCGCCTTGCGATCGACGACCCCGCCCCAGGTCTCCGGTTCGTTCCCGAGGACGATGTTCTCCGCGACCGTCATGGGTTCGACCAGCATGAAGTGCTGGTGGATCATGCCGATCCCGGCGTCGATGGCGTCCCGGGGCGAGTCGAATTCCCGGGGTTCGCCGTCGAGGGTGACCGTCCCCTCGTCCTGCTCGTACAGGCCGTAGAGGACGTTCATCAACGTCGTCTTGCCGGCCCCGTTCTCGCCGAGCAGGGCGTGAACCGTCCCCTTCTCGACCGCGAGGTCGACGTCGTCGTTCGCGACCACGCCAGGGAACCGCTTCGTGATGCCGTCGAGACGAACTGCCGTCTGGCTCACCGTCTACCCCCTTGCCGTGGCGGTTGCATGACTATAATGGGTTTGTGCGGCGTTTTCCGTTCCCTACTTCCCGACGTTCTTCGGAGCGGTCGGCACCGAGATGTCGCCTTCGACGATGGCCTTGCGGGAGTCCTCGAGGGCCGACGTGACGTCGTCCGGAATATTGCCCTCGTAGGCCGTCCCGATGATCGCCTCGACGCCGTCCCTCTGGAGGCCGAGGGCGTTGACCTGGCCACCCTTGAAGTTGTCGTTGACGACGTGTTTCACGGAGTTGTAGACCGCCGTGTCGACGTGTTTGACCATGCTGGCGATGATGACGTCCTCGTAGTTGGTGCTCTTGGACTGGTCGGCGTCGACGCCGATCGCGAACCGACCCTTCTCGCGGGCGGCCTTGAACACGCCGATCCCGGTGCCGCCGGCCGCGTGGTAGACGACGTCGGCGCCGTTCTCGTACATCGAGAGGGCGATCTCCTTGCCCTTCGCGGAGTCGCTCCAGGACCCCGCGTAGGCGGACTTGATCCTCACGTCCTCGTTGGCGTGTTTGACGCCCGCCTCGTAGCCGGCCTGGAACTTCTTGATCAGGGGGATCTCCTTCCCGCCGACGAAGCCGACGACCGTGTCGTCGTTCGTCGTGGCAGTGGTCTGCTCCCCCTCGTGGGTGAAGTCCATCGTCGTCAGGAGGCCCGCCATGTGACCGACCTGGAACGAGCCCTGGTGTTCCTTGAACAGGTAGCTCGCGACGTTGTCCCGTTCGACGACGCTGTCGACGATCATGAACCGCTGATCCGCGTACTTCTTCGCGTTTTCCTTGAGGGCCCCCGTCTGAGCGAACCCGATGGTACACACCAGGTCGTAGTCGGGATCGGTCGAGGTGGCCATCTTCCGCTGGAGGGTATTGAAGTCGCTCTGGCCGCTCGGCTCGGCGTTCTTGAACGTGATGCCGAACTCGTCTTTGGCCTCCTTGATGCCCTTGTGGGCCATGTCGTTGAACGACTTGTCGCCGAGACCGCCCAGCGCGTACACCATGCCGACCTCGACGTCGCTTCCCGGTTTCGAACCTCCGTCACCTCCGCCGGTCGTCGTGTCCTCGCCATCGCCACCGGTGTCACCCATACACCCAGCGAGGCCTGCGATTCCAACCGCGCTAGCCCCTTTCAGAAACGTTCGCCGGTATTGCCCAGACATCGATCATCAATGCGAATGATTACAATTTAAAGGCGTCGGAGTCACCCTCGCAATCGTCCGATAGCGGCGCGAACCGACGTTTCCGGTACCGTCTACTCCGGACTTTCGGTGGACTCGACAGCATCCTCTACGACGGACACGCTCGTCTCGAGCAGGTCGTCGACGTCGTCGCTCTCCGCGTAGACCCGTACGTACGGCTCGGTTCCGCTCGGGCGAACGAGAACCCACGAGCCGTCGGTGAGGCCGATCCGCACGCCGTAGTCGGTGTCGACGGTTCCGTCGGGAAACCGTTCGGGCAACGCCTCCCGGATTCGCGACATTGCCCCGTCCTTCAGGTTGTCCGGACAGTCGACGCTCGCCTTCCGGTAGGGCCGTTCGGTCACCGGTTTCCGGAGGGCGGCCACGTCGCCGGCCTCCGCGACGAGCGTGGAGACGACGGCGGCGCTGGCCACGCCGTCGATCCACCCGCCGAAGCGGGTGTGGATGTGCTTCCAGGGTTCGGCCGCGAACACGACGCTCGTGTCGCTGTCACCCAGTTCCCGCTCGCGAGCGATCCCTTCGTGGAGGGCCCCCAGTCGCACGCGCTCGACCCGACCGCCGGCCGCCTCGACCCGTTCGTCGATCCGCCCGGAGGCGTTCGGGGTCGTCACGACGACCGGATCCGTGGCGTCGGATTCGCGGGTGTAGCGTTCCGCCAGCCAGGCGAGCACCGTGTCCTCGTGGACGACCTCGCCGTCGGGGGCGACGATCACGACACGGTCGGCGTCGCCGTCGTGGGCGATACCGAGGTCGGCGGGCTGTTCCGCGAGGAACGCCCGTAGGTCGGCCAGCGA
>JBLGCL010000237.1:0-3620 GCA_047617305.1 Natronomonas sp. | reverse complement strand
GAGCGCACCGCGGAGCGCATCGAATCCCGCGTTTCGTCGATCGCCGAACAGGCGTTTCCGGTGATACTCGGCGGCGATCACTACTGTACCTACCCGTCGTTCCTCGGTGTCGCGCGTACGATCGACGCGGACTCGGTCGGACTCGTTCAGATCGACGCCCACAGCGACACCGTCACCGAGAGCCCGGTGTTCGGGGAGCACTATCACGGGTCGAGCACACGCCTGATCGCCGAGTCGGAGTGGTGCGAGTACGACGCGATCAGTCAGGTCGGCATCCGGGGATACGAGGGGCCCGACTTCTTCGAGTTCGTCGACGACGTCGGCCTCTCGGTTTTCACCCAACGCGAGGTCCGCGAGCGCGGTATCGCCGACGTCGTCGTCGACGCCATCGAGGCGGCCGCGGCGGAAACGGACGCCGTCTACCTCACCTTCGACATCGACTCGGTGGACCCGAGCGTCGCGCCGGGGACCGGGACGCCGGAACCCGACGGGCTCTCCGCGCATCAGGCGCTGAAAATCATGGAGATCGCGGGCACACACCCGGACATCGCGGCGGTTGATCTCATGGAGGTCTCGCCGGAGTACGACCCGACGATGTCGACCCAGATCCTCGCGGCCAGCGCGCTCGTGACCCTCCTCGAACGGCAGTTCGCGGAGAAGTAGGAGAGATACGAGACCGGATCAGTCGAGGATTATTCTGCAGGCCTCGGTCGAGAAGCCGACCGTGACCTCGTCGTCCTCCGCGAAGTTCGTCGTTTCCTCGTTGATCTGGCGCTCGACCTCGAAGTGTTTGCCGTCGACGTCGATCCGATACAGCTTCAGCGATCCCTTGTAGATCGTGTCGAGGACGGTCCCGGTCCATTCGTTGGCGTATTCGCCCGAGTCGTCGTGCGGTTTGAGGATGACTTCCTCCGGTCGAACCGACACGGCGGCGGACCGCCCGCTGTCGTCGGCACTGGGCGGGATAGCGACCGTGAACCGACCGTCGTCGGTCTGGAGCGACGTGCCGTCGTCGGAGATGGTCCCCTCGAAGAGGTTCGTTTCCCCGATGAACGTGGCGACAAACTGGGTCTCCGGCGACGTGTACAGTTCGTCGACCGGCCCGACCTGCTCAATCTGTCCGTCGTTCATCACGGCGATACGGTCGGACATCGTCAGCGCCTCTTCCTGGTCGTGGGTGACGTAAATGAACGTGATCCCGAGTTCCTCCTGGATATCCTTGAGCTCGACCTGCATGTGCTGTCTGAGCTTCCGGTCGAGGCTCGCGAGCGGTTCGTCGAGGAGGAGCACGTCGGGTTCGCGGACGACGGCTCGAGCCATCGCGACGCGCTGTTTCTGGCCGCCCGACAGCTCTGTTGCCTGACGGTCTTCGTACCCCGAAAGTTCGACCATCTCCAGAGCGTCCGCGATCCTGGTCTCGCGTTCGTCCTCGGGGACGCCGTCCATCTCCAGTCCGAACGAGATGTTCTCACCGACAGACATGTGCGGGAACAGGGCCCACTCCTGGAACACCATCGACGTGTCGCGGCTGTTCGCGGACTGCTCGGTCACGCGCTTCCCACTGATGGCGACGTCTCCGTCGGTCGGCGTCTCGAGCCCGCTGATCATCCGCAACGTCGTGGACTTCCCACACCCCGACGGCCCGAGCAGCGTCAGGAACTCGCCCGATTCGATCTTGAGGTTCACGCCGTTGACGGCGACGAGGTCTCCGAACTCCTTCCGGAGGTTCTGCAGGTGGACCGATCCGGGCTGGGAGTCGCCCTCCCATCCGATTCCATCGGATTCCGCCCGTTCAGCCCCCGAATCCTGCGTTTTGTTGGTCTCGCTCACGGTCATTTGTGGATATGCATTTCTCCCATACGGTTACACGTTTACATATCGCTTTCCGATTTCGCCCGTTCCCACATGTTCGTCCAGTCTTCGGTCATCTCAGAGAACTCGTAGGGCGTGGTCTGTGCGGCGATCTCTTCGGCGGCGTCGAACCCGTCCTCGGAGAACATCAGCGCGGACTGCTCCTCGGCGCTGAACATGTCGAAGGACTCGGTGTTGACCGGGGGGCTCTTCGCGGCCGGCTCCCAGGAGACGCTCTTCTGTCCTTCGGGGGTGACGACGGTGTTCATGAACTCCTTGGCCAGTTCCCGGTCGGCCGGGTCCTTGACCATACACATCCCCTCGGTCCACTGCATCCCGCCCTCCCCGGGCAGTACGACGCTGACCCAGTCTGCGCCGCCGGCTCGCAGCTCGGACATGGTGAAGTTCCCGACGGGCGAAAGGAAGATGTCGTCCTGGTTGAACGCCTGCCGGATGGCGCTGGTCCCGCTGTAGATGGCCTCGAACTGGTTGAACATCTGGACGAGGTGGTCCTCGATGTCGGTCAGCTCCTCGTCGCTCTGTTCGAAGGGGTCGTACCCGAGCGTCATCGAGATCTTCGGGATGTTCCAGGTCGGCCAGTCCATGACGCCCATCTTGCCGGAGTACTGGCCGTCGGGGCCACCCGTCCAGAGTACGTCGTAGGACTGGTAGTGGTCCTCCTCGACCTCGTCGGTGTTTACCGTCAGCGTGTCCCAGCCCCACCGCGTCGGGAGCGCGTACATCTCGTCTTCGTACTCGAACGACGAGAACGGCCACTGGAACTGCGGGAGGAAGTTACCCATCGCCGAGAAGTCGTCCGGGTTGAGGGGTTCGATCGTCCCCGCCTCCGCGTGGCGCTGGGCCCACGTGTTGTTGACCGTCAGGAGGTCGTAGTCCTCTGTCCCGCCGCTCTGGAGGACGTTCAGTGCCTCGGAGTCGCTGGAGACGAGACTGATACTGACAGTCGCGTCGTTCTCCTCCTCGAACTTGTCGACGATGGTGTCCGTCCCGTACCCCTCCCAGGTCAGAACGTTGAGCTCGGTGGCGCCGCCGCCGCCGGAGAAACACCCCGCCAGTGCCGCCGTTCCGACTGCGCCCGACGCCTGAACGAACCGCCGCCGGGAAAATCGTTTGTGACCGTGCCCTGCCGTGCGTTTCGCTTCCGGTTTCTCGTCCGTCATATCAATTCCATAGAGGCATCAAGAGCCAGGGGTTATAATATTTCCCCATATTGTACACTATTTACTCAGAATTGTACCATGCTGTCCGACAGGATTGGAAATTATTGGCTCAGGTCTCACTCAACTCCCGCTTCACTCCCCACGGGACCGGTATCGCGGCCCGGACGGGACGGCTCAAAGCGGCGCTCGTCGCCGGCGGGAAGCTCTGTGTGCGTCGCTGAACGGTGACAGGACGGACCGGAACATATATCGGTTGGAGTTCGGTAAGGTGTGGCCATGGTAGAGATAACAGACAAAATAAACAGCAAAATTCGGACGATAACTAACCGAATACCCATCTCAGACAGGTTCCTCGTCACCGGTGGTCCGATACTGCTGTTAGAGATTCTGCTCTTCCTCGGGCCGATCTTGATCATGTTCTACATCGCCGTGATCCAGATGGAGAACCTCCAGCTGGTTCACGAGTTCTCCCTGCAGAACTACGCCGCGGTGTTCTCGGGGGCCGCGAATCAAGAGGCGATCAAGAACACGGTGTTCCTGTCCATGCTGACGACGTTCACGGCGGCGGTCGTCGCGTACCCCTTCGCC
>JBLGCL010000236.1:0-3659 GCA_047617305.1 Natronomonas sp. | reverse complement strand
CTCGTACTTGGTCGAGAACTCCACGATCGGCTCCTCGAGGGCGACCGTTTCGTCCGGCCAGCGATCGAAGTCGAGCCCGTGATCCGACGGGTCGGTCCGGCGCCGGAGGCTCGATCCGGGGGGCACGTGGTTGCGGAAGACGACCTCCAGGGGAATCAGGTAGTTGTCCCCACCGGCCTCGTGGTAAACGTCGTAGTCGTAGTCGCGACCGTCGTGTGGCAGGTCGGGCACCTGCGTCAGGTCGATGGCCATCTCCCGGGGCGGTTCGGTCCTTTCCCCGAAGGGCACCACCTCGCCGTCCTCGACGACGCCCCGGTAGTGCGTGGGGACGCCGTCGCGTTCGAGCACCTCGAAGTTGAACGCCCCCATCGAACAGAGACTCGCCCCCTTGTCCGGGACCGCATCGGGCATCGGTCCCCAGTCGAACACCGAGTAGGCGTTCGTGAAATAGAACGCGCCCTCCCCGAGCGCGTCCGGAGTCGCCTCCCGCACGACGCGGAATTCCTTCACGCTCGTCACTGGAACCACCGGCGTCCGTCCGGTTCCGCGTCCGTCCCTGTCGACCGGTTCATCGTGACCACCGTCCGGAGTGCATGGGAGAGACTCCGGACGGCCCCCCTAAAGAAAGTTGCACTCCGGGCCGTTGCAACCCTCGACCCCTCGTCCGGGATCGCGCCGGAAACGGTCCGGACGGTCGACCGCCCCGGTTCGTCCAGTCGTCCGGATCGACGACCTCAGTCCCGCCCGACGTCGACCCGTCCGTCGTCGACGACGAGTTCGAACCCCTCGTCCTCGAGCCACGCCGCCGCCCGTCCCTCGCCGTGCAACAGCACTTCGACGAGGTCGGCCGGTTCGTCGACGTCGGTCGAGAGCCGATACGAATCGACGACGGTCGGGTCGATCCCGGCCTCGGTCGCGATCCGGCAGTGGTCCCTGAACGACGCACCGTGGAAATCGACGTGAAACGCCGGCTCCCGAACCAAGAGCGCGTTCGTCCCGCCGCCCCGGCCGGGAACGAGCACGACCGGCCCGTCGGCGTCGAGTAACCGTTCGACGGCGTCGGGAACGGCCAGCGCCAGGTCCGCCATCACGACCGCGACTGGCACGTCGGCCGGCCCGAGACGATCGTTGATTGCCGGCGTCAGCGAACGCTCGTCGACCGTGACCGGGACGTCGACGTCGACGTCCGCGGTCGCCAGAACGGCCGGTTCGCCACCGGCGGTTCGAATCGCGTCGAGAACGTCACGGAGCATCGCCTGGGCGAACGCCGAGCGTTCGGCCCCGTCGAGAACGTCCTCCAGACGGGTTTTCGGATCACGGGTGTCGAACGGGACGACCACGCGCATTGGCCAAAACGGGCCGGTTACATCCGTCCGTAGTCGTCCTGTTGCTGGCGATACCAGTAGACGCCGCCCACGACGATCAGGACGCCGACGAGGGCGATTCCACCGTACATGAGCAGCGTGTTGCGCTGCTGTCGGGACTCCGCGCTACTTTCGGCCGATTCGGCGTCCTCGATGGCCCCTTCCGCGTTCGAGATCGCCTTGTCGAACTGGCCGATCTCGTAGAAGTCGATCGCCGTCGAGAGCTTGTCGTTCGCGTTCGAGACAGACCCGCCCGCTTCGTCCGCGTCCTCGATGGCCGACTCCGCCTGCCGGATCTTGGTCCTGGCCCTCTGGCTATCGGGCGTGTAGTGGTGGGCCGACCACGTGCCGATGTCGTTGCTCGTGCCCCCCTGGCGCTCCTGGGCGAGGTGGGTGAGCATGAACGTCTCCTCTTCCGGGTACGTGAAGTTCGCGGGTTCCGGAACGGTTCCCGTCACTTCGACCTGGAGTTCGCTCACGTTACCGTTCGCCTGGAACGGGCCGGCAGTCACGTCCTGGCCGTCGACCTGGGTCACGTCGACCGTATTACCCAGGTCGTCCCTGTGTTCGATCGTCCAGGTCGCGTTCTCCAGTTCGGTCTCGCCACCGAGGCTCCACTCGGTGAACTGGGGATCCTGGTACAGTTCCGTCAGGGTAAACGAGACGGTGATCTTCTGACCGGCCTCTGCCTCCTCAGGTACGTCCTGTTCGGGCATGTCGATGGCACCGGCTGTCCCGGCCACCGCACCGACAACGAGCGCGGTAACGAGGAACAGCCCGAACAGCTTAGAAGAGCGGCTCGAGCTCATCGTCGTCATCTTCGACTAATTCCTGTAAGTTCTCTTCGCTTTGCGATCGGATCTCCTCGATGTTGTCCTGGGCCTCGATGGCCACCTGCTGGAGTTCCTTGATTCGAGGGACGTCGGCCACGCCCGAAAGGAGGATCGCCGAGGCCACCTGGGGCTCGTTGATGGGGTAGTCGCCGCCGCGAACTTCCATCGAACCGGTCTGCTCCTCGACCCACTTGCGACCGCGCTCGATGCCCTTCCGGTTCAGGTGTTCGGGTGGGCCGGCCATGACGAGCAAGGCTCGCTCGGCACCTTCGATCTCGCACGGAAGGGTCAGCCTGCCGAGCGCGGCCTTGCGCACGAGGCTCGTGATCCGGTTCGTCGTGTTCGCGGCCTCGATGCCGTCCTCGTCGTCCTGACTGCCGGTAAACCGCGAAAGGAGACCGCTATCGTCGGAGAGTTCGACGGACTCGGTCGCGTACCCCACGGTGGAGACGCCGCCGCTGTCGAGCGTATTGATGATTTCGCTCGAGTCGACGACGCTCTCGCCGACCTCGTCGCCGGCCTCGATCTCGCCGGCACCGAGGATGACCCCGAACCGGCGGACGATCTCGTCGTTTATTTCCTCGTACCCGCTCTCGACCGACTCGCCGGCCTGCCGCCAGGCGTCGTTGTCGAACACGAGGAGGTTGTCCACCTCGCGGGTGAACGTCTGGAAGGAACGAGCGGCGTTGAGCGTGTAGATGCCGCCCTCGTCGCTCCCGGGGAGGATACCCAGCCCGTAGACAGGTTCGGTGTAGATACGCTTGAGGTGTTTCGCGAGGACGGGAGCGCCGCCGGAACCGGTCCCGCCGCCGAGACCGGCAATGATGAGGAACGCGTCGACCTCGTGTACCGGGATGTTGTCGATAGCGCCCTGAATTTCGTCGATGTCCTCCTCGACGATCTCCGCGCCGAGTTCGTTGTCCGCACCGACGCCGTGGCCCTTCACGCGCGCCTGTCCGATGAGGACGCGGTTCTCGTCGGGCACGCGCTCGAGCCCCATCAGGTCGGCTTTCGCCGTATTGATGGCTACCGCAGACCGTACGATGCCGCTCCCAGTTTCGGCGTCGTATTCGAGGAATTTGTCAACTATTTTTCCGCCCGCCTGTCCGAATCCAATCATCGCCAGTTTCATGCTTGGTTAGGGGGCTCCGTTGCAGTCTAACCTGAGAATCAATAAGCAAATAAAACTTTTGATGGTGCGTACTGATAGCACAACTAATCACCCTCGACAATCGCAATCTTGCGGCCTGATTCGCCGAATTAGTGTAGACTGATAGAAAACATTAGCAGGGTAATAGACCCTCTTTTAAATTTAGCGAAAACGTATCGGAGAGTCCGCGCGCCGGCGAACGTATCACTCTCGTTTGAGATACGTCGCCAGGGTCCGGAGGTCGGACGGATCGACGCCGAACGCTCCGACGTCGTTGT
Source organism: Natronomonas sp. (assembly GCA_047617305.1). Classification (GTDB taxonomy): domain Archaea; phylum Halobacteriota; class Halobacteria; order Halobacteriales; family Natrialbaceae; genus DATFIX01. The sequence continues at coordinate 34 of JBLGCL010000236.1, read as the reverse complement.
CGGTCGTAGTATTGTCGAACTTGAGCGACCGGTA
>JBLGCL010000235.1:0-3672 GCA_047617305.1 Natronomonas sp. | reverse complement strand
CCGCGGGCTCGAATGCCCGCGGTGCGGCACGCAACTCGACTGCTCGTCGCTGGACTGCAGCGAGTGCGACGCCTGCAGCGGCGTGTTCGGCGGGTTGACGAAGCGGTTGAAACGGACCTCGGTGGACACCCCGGAAGAATAGGACCGGACCTCACCCGGCCCACAGTTCTGCGATCCGTTCCTCGATCTCGTTCATCACCTGGGACAGCATTTCTCGATAATCGTCCGGCCATGAAGCGTCCTGTGCGGGCGTCCTCGCGTTCGGCGGTGGATGGTAGTGATCCCGGTGATCCTGGTTATTGGGATGTCGATCCCACCGACACTCCCAGTCGTCCGCGGTGTGTGCCTCTCGATAATGGGTCATGAAATCGTCGTTCGTGTACCAACGAACGGAGAGCGTCGCCCGGGTGACGGACTCGGGGTAGAAATCGTCCGCGAATCGAACCAGAAGTTCGTGATGTCCCTCATCCGCTATCCTCGCGGTTTCCACTTGCCGAGTCGTTTGGAACCGATCGCGGATCGACTCCAGTATCGGGCGATCGATCGGAGCCGAATTCCCGTGATTTCCGTCCGGCGGTACCATCGCTATCCCGACGCCTGCTCCGTCGATCCGGCTCGCTGCTGGCGGGCGCGTTCGTACAATCGACGCTCCCGGTAGGCCGTTTCCCAGTCCGCCAAGTCGGCGTACACGTCGTCGATGGTCGAGTCCGGTCGCTCGTCAGCGGTCGACACGGCGTCGACCTTACCGGGGGACGAGGCTCCGTATTCCTGCTCGTAGCGTTGGATCTTCTCCGTGAGTTCGGTCACTTCTCGTCGGAGGTCTTCCAGCGAGCGCTCGGCGGCGAGTCGATTCACCCGCCGCCACTCGAAGTACGCGTCGTTGCGCTCGTAGGTCGTCGGACGTCCTTCGTGCCGCGTGACGATCCCGAGCTCCGAAAACCACTGCAGGTACTTTCTGGCTGTTTTCGGGTCACAATCCGCAGTCTCGGCCAGCGTGCTGGCGGCCGTCGGTTCACGGGTCTGCAGGATAGCCGCGTACAGGCGTTTCTCGACGTCTTGCTCCTCGAAGGGGTCGTCGAACGGCGGTGGACCGTCCCCCCGGTTCGTTTCGGTCATACCGCCGACTACGGCGCTTGAAGATTTATTTCTTGGGTGCAGGAATAGTTTCCTCCAACGGCGAAACGCGGGGGCGTCGTTCACGTTCGGCGATCAACCCAACTCTTCCCGCACGATCGCGGCGAGTTCTTCGGCCTGCTCGTCCGGATCGCCCTCGATCCACTCCTCCTTTCGTTCGGGCGCTTCTACCGACTCCAGCGAGGCGACTTCGGTGAACGATCCCTCCAGACCGAGTTCCTCAGTGGGGATCCCCAGGTCCTCGTGGTCCCAGACCGTCGGTTCCCACTCGTCGTCCTCCAGGCGCTGCTTCTCGCGGTAGTCGAGGAACCGCGGGTCGTTGATCCCGTACTCGACGCTGACGACCGTCGGGAGCGGGACGCGAACGGTCTCCTCGCCGCCCGTCACGGTACGGGTGGCGGTCAGCGTGCCCGCGTCGGCGTCGACGGTCGCGTCGTTGACGTAGGTGACCTGCGTGGCGTCCAGCCACTCGGCGATCCCGGGCGGGACCTGGCCGGTCGAGGAGTCGGAGGACTCCTCGCCACAGAGGACCAGGTCCACGCCGCCGACCTTCCGGATGCCGGCCGCGAGCACGCGACTCGTCGGGTAGGTGTCCGCGCCGCCGAACGCCCGGTCCGAGAGGAGGATCGCGTCGTCGACGCCCATCGAGATCACGTCCCGGAGGAACGGGACGAACAGCGGCGGGCCCATCGAGAAGACGTACACCTCGGCGTCCGGGTGACGGTCCTTGATCGAGAGGGCCATCTCCAGGGCGTTCTTGTCGGCCGGGTTGAGCTCCGAGGTCGCGTCCTCGCGGTCGATGGTCATCGACTCCTCGTCGAGCGTGACCTCCTCGGGCTTGGGCACGACCTTGAGGCAGACGGCCATCGTCAGGGTCATGGCATCACCTCCGGCGAGGCCTCGAGTCGATCGAGCAGCGGCGGCAGCACATCGAAGAGGTCGCCCTCGACGCAGTAGTCCGCGTGCTCGAAGATCGGTTCGTCCGGGTCGGTGTTGATCGCGATCACGGTGTCGCAGTCCTCGATGCCGGCGGTGAAGTGGACCGCGCCGCTCACCCCGGCGACGATGCAGAGGTCGGCCTTCAGCGAGTAGCCGGTCGTCCCGACCTGGTGGTCCCGGGAGATCAGCCCCTCGTCACAGAGCGGCCGGGTGACCCCGATCGACGCGTCGAGGGCGTCGGCCAGGTCGCGGGCCAGGTCGAGTTCGTCGCCGAAGCCACGGCCGGCCGCAACCACCACGTCGGCGCTGGGCAGGTTCACGGCCTCGCCGACCTCCCGCGCGAGGACCGCCGTGGTGACGTCGGCCTCGTCGAGGTCGGGTTCGAAGCGTTCGATCGTCCCCGTCCGGCTCTCGTCCGGTTCGAGCGCGGTGAACACGCCGGGCCTGACGGTCGTCATCTCGGGCTCGTTGCCGACGGCCTTGATCATCGCGAGGATGCCGCCCGCGAACGCGGGGACGCCGCCGACCACGTCGCCGTCCTCGTCGACCTCCAGCCGGGTGACGTCCGCCGTCAGCCCGACGTCCAGGCGGACCGCCAGCCGGCCGGCCAGGTCGATGCCGTTGTGGGTGGCCCCGAGCAGCATCACGTCGGGGTCGTTCGCCCGGATCGCCCCCCCGACGCTCGCGGCGAACGTCTCCGGGCGGTAGGTGTCGAGCAGTTCGTGTTCGATCCGGACGACGCGGTCGGCCCCGTGGGCGATGGCCTCGTCCGCGAGGCCCGCGAGGTCGCCCTCGGTCCCGGCGAGCAGCGCCGTCACGCGGGCGTCGAGGTCGGCGGCCAGTTCGGTCGCCTTCCCGAGCATCTCGTAGCCGACGTTCGCGACCTCGCCGTCCTCGGACTCGAGGTAGACCCAGACCTCGGCATCGTCGGTCGGTGCCGTCATTCGCCGCTCACCTCCGTTGTTTTCGTGACCTCGGTTCCTCCGGCCGCGTTTCCGGCGGCCTCGTACAGCACCGTCGCGAGGTCCCGCACCGGCACGTCCACGCCCTCCTTCTTCACGCCGTCCTCGAGGTTCTGGACGCAGTACGGGCAGGCGGTGACCAGTTCCTCCGCCCCGGTGTCGCCGGCCTGCTTCGCGCGGCGGTCGGCGAAGCGCTCCTCGGGGTCGGACTCGACCCACATGTTGCCGCCGCCACCGCCACAGCAGAGCGTGCGGTGGCGGCTCTCGTCCATCTCGACGACCTCGGCGCCGATCGCGTCGAGGAGGCGGCGCGGTTCCTCGATGGCGTCCTCGCCCCGGGCGAGGTAGCAGGGGTCGTGGTAGGTAACCGTCTTTGCCGTCGATCCCAGTTCGAGATCGCCCGACTCGACGAGGTCCGCGAGGTAGGTGGTGTAGTGCTCGACCTCGGCGTCGAGGTCGTAGTCCGCGGCGAACGTCTCGGTGCAGTGCGGGCTGATCGTGACGACGGTGGCCGGATCCACCTCGGCGAAGGCCGCGGCGTTCTGGCCGGCCAGGTCCTCGAAGAAGGCGTCCTCGCCGGTCTGGCGGACCACGTCGCCACAGCAGACCTCGTCATCGCCCAGCACGGCGACGTCCA
>JBLGCL010000234.1:0-3706 GCA_047617305.1 Natronomonas sp. | reverse complement strand
TCCCCTGGCCCGGCACACGTTTACCGTTTGCTTCCCGAGGCGCCGAAGCGACTCGTCCGGGGGTAGTATTTTGCCACTTCGTCACGTATTGAGGGTCGTCATGGCGGGTTCCGAGGACCGCCGACAACCGCCGGACGTCGACGACCACCGTCTCGACGACGGCTACCCGGTCACGAGCGAGTCCCTCGCCCTGGAGTACGGGGGTCGGCGACTGGCGTTCTCGCCGGAGTCAACCGGCGACCGGTTCGTCGACGTCCTCGATCGGCTGGTCGCCGGGAGCTACGACTCGCCGCACGAGGTCCGAACGGGGATCGCCGTGGACTCCGCCCCGTATCCGGCGACGATCCGGGAGGAAACGAGCGTCCTGCCGGGTGAGGAACGCGTCGAGCGCCGTCCCTGGGCGTCGTCGGACGAGTCCGGCGAAAGTGAGCGGTGAGGGTGACGGAACGTCCGGTACCCGTCCAAAGGGGAACCCCGGCCCTTCGGGACCACGTCGACGATCCCGACGGTCCACCACGAGGGGCCTCACTCGATTGTAATACCCCAGACCCGCTTCGCTGCCGGTTCGATCGGGCGTCGAAATCGGGGGCTCTATCCGGCAACCCGACGAAATCCGCCCATGCGCGTCAGCGTCATCGGCGGCAGCACGGTCACCGACGAGGAGTACGCCCTCGCGGAGCGGGTCGGACGGGAACTCGCCGAGCGGGGCCACACGGTCGTCAGTGGCGGCCTCACCGGGGCGATGGAGGCGGTGTGCAAAGGGGCGGCCGGGGCGGACGGCGAGACCGTCGGGATTCTGCCGGGCGAGGACCCGGCCGCGACCAACGAGTACGTCGACGTGGCGGTGGCGACGGGCATGGGCGACGCCCGGAACGCCCTCGTCGCGCTGAACGGCGACGCGGCCATCGCGGTCGACGGCGGTACGGGCACGCTGTCGGAGATCGCGCTCGCTCTCAACCACGACCGCCCCGTGGCCGGCCTCCGGACCCACGACGTGGCGGGCGTGGAGGCCGTCGAGGATCCGGTCGCCGCGGTGGAGTACGTGGAAACCCACGCCTGAGCGTTCAGCGGGTGCATCGACGTCCTCCGGCGGCGTCGTCGCCTCATCGCCTTGCGTTCTTCGGGGGGTCGCTGACTCGACGGCCACAACGCTAAGGTACGAGAGGTGACGACGTTCGGGCAGCAATGCGTCTCTCCGGTGAGTGGATGACGATGGCGGACGATCGCGTCCTCGAGTACCTGCGGGAGGAAGGGACGAGCACCCCGAAGCGGATGGCCGAGGACGGCCGGATCCGGTTCAGTCGGTCCTACGTCAACGCCCGCTGCACCGAACTCGCCCGCCGGAGTTTCGTCCTGAACCTCGGCAACGGCGTCTACCAGATTACCAGTCGGGGACGGGAGTACCTCGACGGCGAACTCGACGCCGGGGAGATCGAAGAACCGGCCGAAACGGCCTGAAAACGGCGACGGTAGGGAACCGGGAGGAACCGTCGGCGTCGAAATCAGTCGTCCGCCGGGACCATCTCGTTCGCGGCGCCGAGTTCGTCGCCGATCGCGGGGAGGTCAAGTTCGTTCAGCGTCTCGCGCAGCGGCGTCCCGTTCCGGTCCCAGCCCCGCACCGTGTAATAGCGGTCGAGTTCGCGCTCGTAGGCGTCGCAGTCGATGGACTCGCCCTCGGTCGGGCCGTCCGGGAGTTCCTCGGTGAACCGCGGCGGAATCATGTCGTCCTCGCGGCCGAAGCCCTCGCGGATGTTGTACGCCTTCGAGACGTTGTAGACGCGCTCGCCGACGCTCATGAACTCGGACATCGAGTAGTCGAAGCCGGTCATCGCGTTGGCCAGGTCGAGGGTCCCCTCGGCCAGCGTGAGACCCCGCGTGAACTTGCACAGGCCCGTGATGTCGTAGAGGGTCATCAGGTCCTCGAGGGACTTCAGCGCGACCGACTTGCCCTCCATGCGCAGGCGGTCGTAGTCCTCGAACTCCCAGAAGTCACCGCCCATCTCGAGGGCGTACATGCAGGAGGTGAGGTGATCGGCACCCCGCGGGGCGACGCCGAACGCCAGCGCCATGCCCTTGATGGACCGGGCCTGGAACCCGGCGGGGGCCATGCCCTTGACCTGCGTGGCGAACTCCTCGCCGTCGCCGACCTTCTGCGCGGCCGCGAGGTTGCCGTCCTTGAGCAGATCGCCGATCTCGCCCTCGTCGTAGGCGATGGCCTCGACGGCCTCGAGCATCGCGCGGGCGTTGCCGAACTCGAGGTCGTGCTCGAGGTCCGGGTCGACGAGGCCCTTCTCGGTGGCCTCCATCGCCCACGCGATGGCGTTGCCGGTGTCGATCGTGTCGAGGCCGAACCGGTCGCACATCTCGTTGGCCTTCGCGACCGCCTCGATGTCGTCGATCTCGAGGTTGCCGCCCAGCGCGTACTGCGTCTCGTACTCGGGGCCGTCGGCCGCAATGTCGCCGTAGGGCGTATCTTCGGCCTCGAAGTACTGGCTACACGGCTTGGTGCAGTACGGGCAGGGGCGTTTCGTGTCGACGTACTCCTCGGTCCAGTAGCGCGGGTCGAGTTCGATCCGTTCGTCTTCAGACTCCAGGCGGTCGTAGGCCTTCTTGAAATACCCCGACTGCCAGTTCCGCGTCGGGAAGATACCCAGTTCGGTGTTCTTGACCTCCATGGCCTCGCCCGTGCCGTACTGGACGTCGACCGTCGCGGACCCGGTGCCCTCGAGTTCGATGTCGCCGCGGCCGGTGGTCTCCTTGCGCCAGTGGTCGTTCAGTTCCTCCAGTTCCTCCTCGCGGGCGACCGGCGGAGCCTTGGAGCCCTTGACCGCGATGGCCTTGAGGTTCTTCGCGCCCATGACGGCGCCGCCGCCGCCGCGGCCGGCCTGGCGATCCTCGCACTCGATGCCGGCGATGTGCGCGCGGTTCTCGCCGGCCGGGCCGATGACCGCCGTCCGGAACTTCCCGCCGTGTTCGTCCTTGAGGACGTCGTCGGCCTCCCAGGTCTCCATGCCCCAGAGGTCCTCGGCGGACTCGAGCGTGACGTCGTCGTCCTCGATGACGAGCGTCGTCGGCTCGTCGGCCTCGCCACGGACCACGAGCATGTCGTAGCCGGCCCGCTTGAGCTGGTCGCCCATCTTCGCGCCGACGATCGACTTCCCGTAGCCGCCGGTCAGCGGCGACTTGAAGCCGAACGACGTCTTCGAGCCCGTCGGGACCGACGGCCCGACGAACAGGCCGGGCGCGACCGCCACGACGTTCTCCGGGTCGAGCGGGTCGACGTCCGGACCCACCTCGTCGTAGAGCACGCGCGTCGTGAAGCCGGCGCCACCCATGTACTTGCGGGCGAACTCCTCCGAAAGTTCGCTCGTGGAAACCTCACCGGTGCTCAGATCGACGTCGAGGCGTCGATACCAGTAACCCATGTTTAAATGGACGGACCGCCCCCGAATAGGCTTATTGGAATCTTCGTAAGCACTCTTGGTTACGTCACTGATCCGTCGATTTCGAGAAGTACAGGCGTTCTATGCCGGTTGTGGTTCGTCAACGAACCACCAGGCGCCGACCGTTCCGACGACCGTGAGCACCCCGGCGAGCACGAACGGAACGGCGAACCCCTTGAACGCCACGGCGCCGGCCACGATGGGGCCGAACGCGAACCCGACGCTGAACGCGGTCATGAGCACGGCCATCTGCTGGCCGGAGA
>JBLGCL010000233.1:0-3770 GCA_047617305.1 Natronomonas sp. | reverse complement strand
CCTAGACGCCGCGTGTCCCATCGACGATCTCGAGCACGTCTGGAAGTTCCGTGACCCGGAAGTCGACGGCCGGCCCGTCGTCGGCACCGTAGGCGATGGTCCACATCCCGGCGTCTGCCCCACCCTTCATGTCGTGGCTGTACCGGTCACCGATCATCAGTGCGCGGTCGGGTGAAACCGACGCCTTCGCCAGCGCCGTCTCGAACATTTGCTGGTCGGGTTTGGTGCGCCCGACTTCCTCGGAGGTCGTGACGGAGTCGAACGCCGATGTGAGACCAAACTCCGCGAGGATCATGTCGGCCTCGCGCTGGTCGATGTCACTGACGATACCGAGATGGATCTCGCGGGAGGCCGTCTCCTGAACTGTCGAAATGGCGTCGGGTTCCGGTTCGACGTGTTCGAGAAACGCCGATTCGAGCACGGAGTACCACGTCGATTGTGCGACGGACTCGCCGGCGACGGCGTCCACGCCCCGCCGATAGGCTTCCTCGGCACTCCGGAACTCGGTGCCCTCGCGTTCGCGAAAGTACCGCCCAACGGCCCCTCGCCACGTCTCTATGGCCTGTTCTGGCTCCACGGACAGTTCGAGTTCCGCGACCAGTGAGTCGACGAACGCCTCGTGGGCCCGTCCGACGGAGTCGTGAGCGAGGATGACGCCACCGATGTCCCAGAACATCGCGCCCCACTCCTCGGGTCGTTCGCTCATACCCGCATACCCGGGCCGGCGAGAGTTAAGTTGGCCGGTCGAGTCTGTCCGACCAGCCCGCTGTCGCGCGTATACTGGTCGACGGAAGCCGTGATAGATATTCGCCGAGCCATGGGGACGGCGAATTCTATCAACAGTTCCGTCGATCAGTATAGTTTTATTCAGGTTGGCTGCCCAGTTGCGGTATCGCTATGCTAGACTTTCCCGATTCGGAGACAGCACAGGACCTCGCCGAGCGAGCGCGGCGGCTGATGGACGAGGTCGTCATCCCGGTAGAACGAGACCTCGATGGCGGAAGGACCGTCCCCGAGGAGACGGTCGAGGAACTCCGCGAGGCAGCCCGCGACATCGGCATCTACGCGCCCCAGGTCGCCGAGGAGTACGGCGGGATGGGACACGACTTCCGTGACGTGTTGCCGACTTTCGAGGAGGCGGGCCGGAGCCTGCTCGGGCCGCTGGCGATGCGCGTCGCGGCCCCCGACCAGGGGAACATGCACCTCATCGAGCGCCAGGGGACCACCGAACAGAAAGACAGGTACCTGCGACCGCTGGTCGCGGGCGACCTGAAATCGGGTTTCTCGATGACCGAACCGATGCAGGGGGCGGGGTCGGACCCGAAGATGATCCGGACGACCGCCCGCAAGGACGGCGACGAGTGGGTCATCGACGGCCACAAGTGGTGGACCACACAGGGCGTCCAGGCCGATCTCCTGCTGGTGTTTGCCCGCACCGACACGGACGCCCATCCCTACGAGGGCTGTTCGGTGTTTCTGGTCCCCAAAGACACCGACGGCGTCGAAGTCGTGCGCAACATTCCCCACGTCGAGAGCGACATCGAGGGCAAGGGCCACGCCGAGATCAAATACCACGACGTGCGCGTGCCCGAAGAGAACCTCCTGGGTGCGGAGGGGAAAGGCTTCGATCACGTCCAGGAGCGACTCGGCCCGGCGCGCCTGACCCACTGCATGCGCTACTCGGGGATGGCCGAGCGCAGCATCTCGGTCGCGAAGGCCTACCTCTCCGAACGGGAGGCCTTCGGGACGAAACTGAGCGAGAAACAGCACGCTCGCTTTGCCATCGCCGACGCCGAGACGCGCCTCCAGGCGGCCCGCTCGCTGACCCGGACGGCGGCCGACCGCATCGCTGCCGGCGAGCAAGCCCGCATCGAAGTCGCGATGTGCAAAGTATTCACCGCGAACGTCGTCCAGGACGTCATCGACACGGCCCTCCAGTTCTGTGGCGGCAACGGCATCGGCAAGGACCTGCCCCTCGCGGACTTCTACGAGACTGTCCGCCAGTTTCGCATCGTCGACGGGGCCGACGAAGTCCACAAGCGGACCATCGCCCGCGCCGCCTTCGAGGACGTCGACGAGGCCGAACTCGATCCCGTCACCCGCTTCGACGGCTGATACGGTTTGTTGTAGCGATTTACCGGTACGCGCTGACCCCGGGGCAGCGCTCTCCGGAAATGATCTACAATACAGTACGACTCCGTGCCGGGACCGGGCTCGGCGTGTGGGTGACCGTACCAACCCTTTACTCGCCGGCGATACTCGATGTGGTATGGCACTCGACGCATTCGGGCTGGAGGGAGACGTCGCCGTCGTCACCGGCGGCAGCCGCGGGATCGGCGAGGAGATCGCGGTGGCGATGGCCGAGGCAGGCGCGGACGTGGTGCCCGTCGCACGCTCGCCCGAGGCGCTGGCGGCGACGGCAGAGCGCATCGAGGCGGCCGGACGCAGGGCCCTCCCGATCACGCAGGACGTGACCGACCCCGCGGGGATCGACGCCCTCTTCGACGAAGTCGCGGCGACCTTCGACGGCGTGGACGTGCTGGTCAACAACGCCGGCGTCAACCCGTTTTTCGGGGACGCCAAAACGGTCGACGCCGAAACCTGGGCGCAGATCTTCGCCGTCAACGTCACCGGCGCGTTCACCTGTGCCCAGGAGTTCGGCCGGCGCATGGCCGACGCCGACGGGGAGGGCGCCATCGTCAACATCGCCAGCGTCGGGGGCGTCGTGGCGCTGCCCTACCAGACGCCGTACACGGCCTCGAAACACGCGCTCGTGGGACTGACGAAGTCTCTGGCCGTCGAGTGGGCACCGGCGATCCGGGTCAACGCGCTCGCGCCGGGCTACGTCAAAACCGCGCTGACCGAAGGCGTCCGGGAAAACGAACAGATCCGAGCCGACCTCCTCTCGACGATTCCCCAGGATCGCTTTGCCGAGCCAGAAGAGATCGCCGCGGGCGCAGTCTACCTGGCGAGCGACGCCGCGGCCTACGTGACCGGCGAGGTCCATCTCGCCGATGGCGGCCTCACGGCACAGTAGCCACCCGGCGTGGGAAACACCGGGGCCGTGGGAGATACTACGGACCTGCCACGTGTATCTGACCGCAACACTTTACCATGTTCTGGCAGAGTGTTTGCTGAATGAGCGACCCCAGCGATTCCGGGGACTATCTCGCGCGCATCGTCGACGAGGAGGCGCTGGCGTCCTATCTCGAAGCGCAACTCGGGCCCGCCGAAGACTACGAGGTCCGCCACCACGGCGAGGGCCACTCCAACGAGACGCTGTTCGTGACGTGGGGCGACACCGACCTGGTCGTCCGGCGGCCCCCGCCCGGCGAGGTCGCAGCGAGTGCCCACGACGTCCTCCGGGAGTACCGCGTCGTCGACGCCCTGCAGGACTCGGCGGTGCGCGTGCCGCCGACGGTGGCCGCCTGCGATGACCACTCCATCATCGGGAGCGACTTCTACGTCATGGCGGCAGTCGCGGGCGACGTCCTCAGGACGACCGTCCCCGACCGCTTCGAGACGCACAGGCAACGGATCGGGCTGGAACTGGTCGACCGCCTCGCCGAGATCCACCAGGTCGACTACGAGGCCGCCGAACTCGGTGAGTTTGGCTACCCCGAGGGCTTTACCGAACGCCAGGTCGAGACCTGGACCGAGCAGTTCGAGTGGGCCAGCGAGGTGACCGCCGACGACCGGACCGTCGACGTCAGCAGGATCACCGAGTGGCTCGACGCCAACGTCCCCGAGGAGCACCCACACACGCTGGT
>JBLGCL010000232.1:0-3784 GCA_047617305.1 Natronomonas sp. | reverse complement strand
TCGCCTCGAGGTCGTCGTAGGTCGTCCTGGCGTCCGCTTCGAACCGTTCGAACTGGGAGCGCTCGTCGAGGCGCTCGCGGGCCGCCCAGAACGCCTCGGGATCGAGGTCATAGGCCCTGCAGATCTCGTAGAGTCGGTCGACCGTGAGGCCGTTCACGACGGCGTCCACGTGGTTTTCCGACGGGTTTGCGACGCCCACGTCGCGAAAAGCCGCCCGTGTGGCAGCCGCCTGGACGTCGGCCGCCGGTGGTTCGACGAGCACGCCGTCCTGGTCGAACAGCACCGCGTCGTAATGGGTCACCGTTGGCGGTATTTCGATCGGGTCCTTGGCAGTTTCGGTCCGCCGTGCTCGCCAGGCCGTTCGTCGACGGGGTCGACGATCCCCGCGCACCGCACCACCGGCGGTGCGGAATCCATCACGGCCACCAGCGGACTCCATCATGGCCACCGGCGGACTGGTCGACGGCCAAAAGAGCAGCCGCCCCCGAACGCACGATCGGAACTACGAGTCGCCGGCCTCCGGCGGCGTCCACGTCTCGATCGCGCCGTCCTCGATGTCCTCGACGCAACCCTGGCAGTCGGGGTGGTCGGGATCGTAACAGTCCGGCCGGCCCTGATCGTCGAGTTCGACCGCCCGCCGCTCGGCGTACCGGCGGCACACGATGCGGGCGCGTCCCGCCTCGTCGGTCGGCAGGGACCCCGTCCGCCGTCCGGACCGGTAGGCGTTCTCGGCCTTCGCGAGCGTGCGGCCCGCCGACCGGAGTTTCGATCGGACGAACCGCTTCAGGCGATCGCGGTCGGTCACGGCTCCCCGTTGGACCCGGCGAATGAAAGGGTCATCGGTGCCTCCGGGTCCCCGTGCCGCCCTCAGGTCGGTTCGTCGAACTCCGACTCGAACCCGCGTTGCTCGCGGTACTGCTCGACGAACTCGTTCACGTCGAACTCCCGCATCCGGCGCTCGAACTCGGAGACTGCGCTCTCGTCGTCCGCGTGGCTGACGGCGTGGTCCATCATCTCGACGACCAGTTCGACGACGATCTCGTGGAAGCGACGGGCGTCGAAGGTGGCGATCCAGACGAGGCCGAACCCGACCGAGCTGTCGTCGCTCCGGTCGATCGACCGGACGGCGTCGGGATACTCCTCGATCACCATCCCGACGAGGTGGGGCGTGCCGAACTCCTCGAAGGCGTCGTCGGCGTCGACCGCCTCCCGCAGCACCTCGACCAGCGACTCCGGGAGAAAGCGCGACGGCGGGTGGACGTCCATCACGACCGCGTGGGACTCGCCGCACTCGCAGTCGAACTCACGGGTCCCCATCGTGAACTCGGACACGTCGACCGTCTCCCCGCACGGCAGGCCGACCTCGTCGCCGCTCCCGGGAATCCGCGGCTCTGACATGGTCCGGGCTTTGGCCCTCGCCGGGATAAGCGCCCCGACTCCGGTACGGGGACGCGGACGGGCCATCGGGGAGCGTCGACGGAGCAGATATCTGGTCGGGCGGATCGGCTCCCGTCCGACGATCAAACGGATACCCGGTCCTTCCGCCCCCTCACGGCGGCCGGAACGCCCGCACGGTGTCGTCGTGGGTCGCGAAGAGGAGGTCGTCGACCACGACGACCCCGTCGCCGATCCCCTCGCTCGGACGCCGCCACCGTTCGGAACCGTCCGCGGGGTCGAAGCAGTGGAGCGCCCCGTCGGTCCGGACGAGGACCGTCCGGGTAGCGACGACGGGGCGACTGACCCCCATCGTCACGTCATCGGTACGCCAGGCGGTCGCACCGTCGCTCCGCTCGAGTGCGACGATTCCGGGACCGGCGTCGTTGTTGGGGACGTAGTACACGTTGTCCGCGCCGCCGCTCAGGCCGTAGTCGCCTCCGGTCGCGAATTCGTCCCCGCCCGCCGTCCAGCCGGGACCGTGGACGATCCCGAACATCGGATCCACGCCGTAGACCGCCCCGTCGAGGAAGAACCGCTCGTCGGGGAAGTCGTACCCCGGCGCGGGTTCCTCCGCCACGGTGCCCGATTCGGGATCGAACCGCCACGGGATACGCCCGTGGGTCCCGCTGGACAGGAACACAGTATCGTCGCTGGCGAACAGTCGCGGGGACCAGGGATCCCGGATCTCGGTCCGCCAGCGTTCGCTGCCGTCGTCCGACGCGAGCGCGACGACGGCGGGAGTTCCGCCGCGCGACAGCCAGTACACTCCGTGGGCAGCCACCAGCAGGGACGATGGCTCGCCCCGGCCGTCAGCCTCGTGGCCATCGACCCGGTCGGGCGTCTCGACCCGCCAGCGCTTCCCGCCGTCGTCCGCGTCGAACGCGGCGATCGACGACCGCGTCGGAACGTAGACCTGGCCGTCCATCACCCGTGGCGTGGCGGCAGGACCCCCGACCGACCGTCGCCAGCGTTCGTCCCCGCTTCGAGCGTCGAGTGCGAGGACGCTCCCGTCCGCTCCGCCGACGAACAGGGTCCCGCCGGCGACGACGGGCGCCGACAGGTCGCCGTCCGCGGTGACGCGCCAGAGTTCGGCGACTCGATCGGTCGGCCCCGCGGCCGCCGGCGCGTAGTTGCTGCGTCCCGGGTCGTGGGCGGGCATCGGCCACTCGGAACCGATCGTCGACGGCGCCTCGGGGGTCGGCTCCGGCGTCGGTGACGGCGTCGATCCGGGCGACGACGTCGGCGCGTCCGTCGACGATGTCGTCGGCTTCACGTCCGAGGTGGTCGTCGGGGACGAGCCGTCCGCGTCGTCGTCGCCGGTGCACCCGGCGAGTGCGATCGTGCCGAGGCTCGCGAGGAGGGCACGGCGGGAAGGGCGGGAGGGCATGATTCGGCGTTTTCCAGGGTATCACAAGTACTTTCTGCCGGTGAAGCGACGGCTCCCGTCGGTCCGCCGGGAACCCGTGTGGCTTCGGTGGGGCCTCGAACCGTCCCGATGGGAAACGGTGGCGACGCAACCGGACCGACCGTAACCGTCTGTTTGGCACGAATCTTTTCCTGTTCCGAACACAATCGACCACCGTGCGCCGTCGAGATCACCCACCAGGGGAGGGCCCCCATGGCTAAGGAAGGGCCGGACCGGCCGGCCGAGGGGGCCGACGCCGAAGCTCCCAGCAGCGTGTTCCGCGCCAATTGGGTCGCGGATCAGACCGACCGGTTCGTCCAGATGGTCGAACTCGCCGCGGCGGCCGTGTTCGCGATCCTGTTCGCGATCGGGGTCGTGGACCTCGGGATCCAGATCGTCGACTCGGTCCGGGCGGGAACGATCACGGACCCGCTCGTCGTGATCGGGTTCATCGACACCGGCCTGCTCCTGCTCATCATCGTCGAGGTGTACGAGACGGTGGTGGCCTACACCCGGGCCGAAGGGACGCGCCAGATCGTCAGACTCGTCATCTACACGGGGGTCATCGCCATGGTCCGGAAGGCGATCATCTTCCGGGTCGGCGAGTACGGGACGCCACAGAGTGCGCTGTTCGCCGCGCTCGCGTACACGGTCATCATCCTGGGGCTCGTCGCCCTGCTGTTCGCCGAGCGGATCTACGGCCCCGACGATAGCGGCCCGGCGCTTTGACTTCGGCGTCGGCGAGGTCGCGCCGCGCGTCGGTCTGACCACGGGAGGACCGTCGGCGGACGCGTGAGGATCACCTCTTTTGAGGACGGGGGTCGAACGGACCCCCATGGACCGCGACGAACTCGCTTCCCGCATCGATCACACGGTTCTGGGGCCGGAGACGACGCTGGCGGACGTCGAACGCCTCCTCGACGAGGCGCGGGACTACGGCAC
>JBLGCL010000231.1:0-3792 GCA_047617305.1 Natronomonas sp. | reverse complement strand
CCCTCGCCCGAGACCGTCAGGTCGGCGTCTGGCAAAATGGTGCGAACGGTCTCGACGGCCTCGCGGATGGTCGCCAGTTCGCCACGGACGTTGTAGACGCGCTGGCCGAGATCCGCCTCGGGTGCGAAGGCGGCCAGGCGAAACGCCTGTGCGATGTCCCGGGCGTGTTGCCAGTCGATGGCCTGGTCGCCGTACTCGACGGAAAAGGACTCCCCGAGTGCCGGCTTCTCGACGATGTTCGCCAGGAACGCCGACCCGCCCGTCTCCCGGTACGGGCCGTACGCGACGGTCGGGCGAAGTCCGACGTGGGAGACGCCGTACTCCTCGTGGTAGACCCGGGTCTGGTGTTCGTTGTACTCCTTGGTCGCGCCGTACAGGGTCTCGGGGTAGACGAGATCGTCCTCGTCGACGGGCATCTCGTAGTTGTCCGGCGTGGCATAGACCGCGGCGGAGGAGGCCCACGCCACGCGCTCGATCTGGTCGTCGAGGACGCGTGCGGCCTCCAGCACGTTGTTCGTCCCGACGACGTTGACGTCCAGCGCCGTCCGCGGATTGTCGCGGGCGGCGTTGGTCAGGAGTGCAGCGAGGTGAATCACGCGGGTCGCGCCGGTCTCGCGGACCGCCCGGATCACGTCAGTCGCCTCGGAGACGTCGCCGCGCCTGATCGCCACGTCCTCGGCGATGCCGAGTTTCGAGAGGATGCGATCGTCCGTCGAGAGGTCGTAGGCCACCACGTCGTGTCCCTCGGCGACGAGCTCCTCGGCGACGTACGAGCCGAGAAAGCCGGTTCCGCCGGTGACGAGTACCGTCTCTGTCATTGTCGTCGGTGAATGGGTCGGAGCGCCACAAAAAGCTTTGTCACGTTCGCGACTCACTCGTGGAGGCCGCCGACCTCCTCGTAGAAGGAGGACTGCAGGGAGTCGGCCATTTCCACCTCGCGGTCGATCCGGGTATCGATCACGAACGGCTCGTCGGCGTTCGTCGCCTGGGCGAGTGCGTCGGCGAGTCCATCGGGCGTCCGCACTCGGGTTCCGCGGGCCCCGAACGCCTCGGCGGCGGTCACGAAGTCGGTGTCGTGGAACTCGACGCCGGCAACGTCGCCCATCTGCCGGACCATCCCGAGGCTGGTGTCGTTCAGGACGACGAACGTGGGCGCGACGCCGTACTCGACGGCCGTCTCGACGCTGGTCATCGTCATGGCGAACCCGCCGTCGCCAGCGACGCCGATGACCTCCCTGTCGGTGGTAATGGCCGCGGCGACGGCGGCGGGCGTGGCCCACCCCATCGCACCCACGCCCCCGCTCCCGAAGTACGTCCGGATCCCGGGTGTCTGGAGGTAGTTCAACAGCCAGAAGCGGTTGTTCCCGGAATCGGCGGTGACGACGGTATCGGCGTCGACGACGGCCTCGATCTCTTTGACCGCCCGCTGGGGTTTGATCGGCGAGGCGTCGGACTCGCAGTCGGGCGCGTGGAAGGACTCGCGTGCCTCGGCGGCCCGGTCGCGTCCCCACTCGCTCCCCGCGTCGGCCGGCAGGGCGTCCGCGAGGTCAGCGAGCGACCGGGCGGCGTCGCCGATCAATCCCACGTCTGCGGGGTAGACCCAGCCCGCGTTGCGGGTGTCGACGTCCGCATGGAGGATGGTCTGCTCGTCGGGACGGACGAACGTGGGGGACTGCCAGTTCGTGTCCATTGGGTTGAGCCGCGACCCCACGACCAGCAGGACGTCGGCCTCGCTGACGACCTGGTTTGCGCCCTCGTGGCCGAAGGAGCCGATCACCCCGCCCGCGAGGTCGTCGGTCTCGGGAAACGTCGACTTGCCCAGGTAGGTTGTGGTGACGACCGCCTCTGTGGCCTCGGCGACGGCCCGGAGTTCGTCGTAGGCACCGGCGGCGTGGACGCCGTTGCCCGCGATGACGACGGGTCGGTCTGCTCCGGCGAGCGCCTCGGCGGCGCGGTCGAGGTCGGCCGCGTCGGGACGGGCCTGCCAGTTCTGGACCTGCTCGTCGGCGTCCCAGACCGGGGGGACCGCGTCCTCGGGCACCGGTTCGGTGACGGCGTCGCCATCGAGGACGACCGCCGTCGGTCCCGGACGGGCGGCGGTCGCGTGTTTGAACGCCAGGTGGAGACTGCGGACGGTTTCGGTCGGCGTGCGCGGTGTCCAGTGTTCCTTGGTGTACGCCGAGAGTGCGGCCGGCAGGTCGATCCCGCCGTAGTCCCCCCGCGCCTGCTGGTAGGGTGCCAGCGTGGCGTACTCGCCCCGTTCGCTGGCCTCCGTGATGGTGACCATCGGCGAGGACCCGAGGTACCCCTCCATCTGGCCGATCGCACCGAGACTGCCGATCCACGGTCCCTGGCCCGCCAGGACACCCGGCTCGCCGTGGAAGCGGCCGTAGAGTTCGGCCATGACGCTCGCCTCGCGCTCGTCGCGTGGACGGATCAGCTGTATCGTCGATTCGGGCAGGTGCTCGAACAGTTCGATGACCCGTCCGCCGGGGTAGCCGAAGACGTACTCGACGCCCAGCCGTTCGAGATCCGCGACGAGCCGTTCGGCGGTGTCGGTCACAGCCCTCCCCCCGAACCGTCGCCGTGTGCGTACAGCGAACTGCCCGCCCGTAGGGACCTGTCGGTCGGTGCCATGTCACCACATCTCGGCCACAGGTCTTTGATGTGACGGTCACTCGCCGCGCCACTCCGGGTCGCGGTCCTCCAGGAAGGCGTCGATGCCCTCGTCTTTGTCGTGGGTGGCAAACAGTTGCGCGAACAGTTCGGCCTCGTACTCGATCCCCTCGTCTAGCCCCATTCGCGAGGCGGCCCTGACGGACTTCTTTGCGAACTCGAGCGCGACGGGGCTGTGCCCGGCCATCGCGGAGGCGAGGTCGTACACGCGGTCGTCGAAGGCTCCCTCGGGGTGGACCTCCTCGACGAGGCCGATGTCGGCGGCCTCCTCGGCGTCGATCACCTCGCCCGAGAGGACGAGTCGCATGGCCTGGCCCTCGCCGACCAGCCGCACGAGCCGCTGGGTGCCCCCGCCGCCGGGCATGATGCCGAGCGTGATCTCGGGGTGGCCGAGTTTCGCGTCCGCGCGGGCGAGGCGCACGTCACAGGCCTGGGCGAGTTCACAGCCGCCACCCAGCGCGTGGCCGTTGATGCGCGCGATGACGGGCATTGGACAGTCCGCGACGGTCTCGTAGACCCGCGGGCGTTTGCTGGCCTCGCGCTGTTCGAGGACGTCCCGCTCGCGGAGTTCCGTCACGTCCGCGCCGGCGACGAACGCGCCCGTCCCCTCGGCACCCGTCAGGACGACGACGCGGACCTCGCTGTCCGGGATGGTCTCGAACACCTGGGTCAGTTCGGTTCGCACCTGTGCGTTCAGGGCGTTGCGTGCCTCGGGCCGGTCGATCGCGACGGTTGCGACGAAGTCGGCGTGGTCGCCGACCGTGACCTCGACCGTCTCGCAGTCCGCGGCGGTCTCTTCGACGGTCATCCGTCTGCCCCCCGGTCGGCGCTCGTGGCGACGACTTCACCGTCTTCCCAGACGTAAAAGCCCTCGCCGGTCTTCTTCCCGAGGGTGCCGGCCCGGACCTTCCGTTTGAGAATCTGGGGTGGCCGGAACCGCTCGCCCAGTTCCTCCCGCAGGTACTCCAGGATGTCCAGGCGGACGTCCAGCCCGACCACGTCACCGAGTTCGATCGGGCCCATCGGATGGTTGTAGCCCAGTTCCATCGCGGTGTCGATGTCGCGTGGCGTGGCCACGCCCTCCTGGACCATCCGCATCGCCTCGACGCCCAGGGC
>JBLGCL010000230.1:0-3802 GCA_047617305.1 Natronomonas sp. | reverse complement strand
TCGTCGTCTTCGGGGCCGGCGTCGTGGGCCTCTGCACGACCGGCATCCTCTCGTCGTTTCCGCTTGCGGACCTCCTCGTGGTCGATCCGGTGGCCGAGCGCCGCGAGCACGCCCTGCGGCTCGGCGCTGACGAGACTCGAGCCCCCGGTGATTTCCCCGAGGAACGCTGGGCGGAGGCGGCGGGGCCGGACGGCGCGGACCTGATCTACGAACTGTCCGGGGAACCGGCGGCGCTCGATCACGCCATCGACGTTGCCGGCTACGACAGTCGGGTCGTGGTCGGATCGTGGTACGGGACCAAACCGACGACCCTCGACCTCGGTGGCGACTTCCATCGCGACCGCGTCTCGATCGAGTCCAGCCAGGTAAGCACGCTCGCCCCGGAGGTCCGCGGTCGCTGGTCGAGGGGGCGTCGGACCAGCGTCGCACTCGATCACCTGGCGTCGTTGCCGGTCGACTCGCTCATCACGCATCGCGTCCCGTTCGAGGACGCCCCGCGGGCGTACCGCCTCGTCGACGACAACCCCGACGACGCCCTCCAGATCCTGCTTACGTACCCATGACCATGACCACCGAAACCCACACGTACGAACTGACCGTAACGCGCGACTTCGTCGCACAGCACTTCCTCACCGTTCCCGATCCGGGTCCGGAAGGGGTGAGACACAGCCACCACTTCACCGTCGAGGTCCGGTTCGGCGGTTCCGAACTCGGCCCCTACGGCTATCTCGTCGACATCGACGACGTCGACGCGATCCTGGACGACCTGGAGGAGCGCTACCGCGACGCGCTGCTCAACGACCTCCCGGAGTTCGAGGACCTGAACCCCAGCGTCGAACACTTCGCTCGCCTCTTCGGCGACCGCGTCGAGGCCGCGCTGGACGATCCCAACCCGGACGCCCTCGGGATCCGAATGTGGGAGGACGACGACGCCTGGGCCAGCCACGCACGCCGGCTGGACGGATGAACCACGCCGCGACCCGGTATCTTGAAGCCAAGCGGACGGTCGACGACCGGGCGCTCTCCGGGCGGGTCCGTGATCGCCTCCTGTCGGCGCTCCCCGCCGCGCCGCGGGTCCTCGAGGTCGGGTGCGGCACCGGAACGACCGTCCCGCGCCTGATCGAGTGGGGCGTCGACGCCGGAACGTACCGCGGGGTCGACACCGACGATGGGGTCGTCGCCTTCGCCCGCCAGGTCAGGCCGGCCGCCCTGCGCTGGCGGGGCCACGCGGTCACCGAGACGGATCGCGGGTTCTCCGCCGGGGAACTGTCGGTGGCGTTCGAGACCCGCGACGCGCTCGAGACGCTCGCCGACGCGGCGGACTCGGACCTCGTCGTCGCCCACGCGTTCGCCGACCTCGTCCCGATCCCCGACTTGCTCGCGGGGCTGGAGTCGGGGCTGGCCCCGGGCGGGCTGGCGTACCTCCCGATCACCTTCGACGGCGGGACGATCTTTCAGCCCGATCATCCCGACGACGACGCCGTCGAACG
This sequence comes from Natronomonas sp., assembly GCA_047617305.1. GTDB lineage: Archaea > Halobacteriota > Halobacteria > Halobacteriales > Natrialbaceae > DATFIX01. The sequence continues at coordinate 2,312 of JBLGCL010000230.1, read as the reverse complement.
GGCCTACCACGCGGCCATCGACCGACAGCCCGGCCGTGACGTCCACGCGGGCCGACATCTGGCCGACGCCTGTCGTCGCCGGGACGGCGACCTGCTGGCGATGGCGGGGTCCGACTGGGTCGTCCGACCGCGCGGGGGCCCCTACCCCGCGGACGAGGCGTACTTCCTCGATCGCATCCTCGGGTTCGTCGAGGCGGCGCTGGCGGATGCGCCCGTCGACGGCTCGGACTGGCTCGCGACCCGCCGCGAACAACTGGCGGCCGGCCGACTGACGTACGTGGCCCACCAGTACGACCTCCTGTACCGCGCGCCCGAGTCCTGATCTTGGGTGGGCCGCCCCGGAACGGCCGTCATCCGGGACCGGTCACTCGACGTCAAAACGCATCGTGGAAACGGATCCACCGAACGAGCCCGCCCCTTCCAACGCCGGGGCCGCGACGACAACCGCCGCGACTCACCCCTCGGTCCGGGTCCCGTTCGCCACCCGCTCGTCGTCCGCGTCGACGATGGTCGTGTTCTGTCCCCGTTCGACCGGGATGCGCCGGACCACCTCGCCGTTCTCGTCCGTGACGACGATGTAGTAGACGACGTCGCCGTCCCCGTCGTCGCTGGGTTCGGGGTCGTCCTCTCCGTCGGCGTCGAGATCGTCCGGCGTCACGTCACCGCGGATGAACTGGCGAATCTCGCTGTCCTCGGTGAGTTCGACGGCCTCGCCGGTGTCCGCGTTGACGAAGACGTTGCGGGTGACGTCCGTGAAGTCCGTCGGCGCCACCTTGATCTGCCACCAGAGGGCCCCGTCGATGGTCACGGGCACCGGTTCGGTGACGACGAAGTTCTGTCCCCAGTTGGTCTGGGAGTCAGCGGAGCGGGCGATCCCCATCGCGCGTTCCGGGCCCGTCAGGGTCTCGTCCCCGGTCCCGAAGTAGGTGTACTCGCCGGTCTCGGCGTTGGCGAACCACACCTCGTCGAGTCCGCGCGAGTCCCGCCCGTACGGTTCCATCGCGGTCACGTACGACAGCTGTTCGCCCTCCAGGTCGATCACGAACGGCTGATCGTTGTCGGCACCCTCGGGCAGGTTCGCGATCTCGATCTCGCCCTCGTGCGCGCCGACGATCGGCAGCTGGTTGACGATCCCCTCGCGGTACCCCAGCGAGCCCACCTCGTCCCGGGTCAGCGTCAGCGGATAGAGGCGCTGGCCGTCGAGGATCTCGTTGTTGCGGGCCGCCGACGGCGAGAGGTGTTCGATCTCGCCGTCGGGGTGGACGAGCACCCCGCCGTCCCACGTGGGCGTGGTGTGGGGGAACGGCGTGAGGTGCCACTCGTGGGCGGTCTTGGGGAAGTACATGTAGGGCCGGCCGTCGTAGCTGAACTCGACGGCGTCATCGTTGTACTTCGCGAAGTAATCGCTCTTCTTCAGTTGCCAGTCGGCCGACCGGTGGAGGTACATGCCCTGGCCGTAGGTGAACTCCTCGTCGTACGGGGTCGTCTCCCGGTCGTTCATCGAGGTCATGTTGGCGACCATCACCCCGCGCTGGTTCTCGTAGAGCTTGTTCCGGGGGCCGTCCGGCTGGATTGGGTACGACCAGGCCAGCGACCCGTCCTCCTGTCTGGCGATGTCGCTATCGCCGAGGCGGTGCTGGCGGTAGGACACCGCCCCTCGGGTCGAGACGTCCGACACCTCCTGTGGAACGATCCGCGGATTGTCGGGGTTCGCCTGCGGGAACTCGTCGACTTCCGTCGCGTCCGCCATGGTCTGCTGGGCGAGCGTTCGCTGTTCGAGCGCGCCCGCGGGGAGGCTCACGAGCGCCGAGACCACGAACAACAGGGCGAAGGCGATCCCGAGGATCCGGAGTTTTCGCATGGTCGGGCCGCCGCCGCCCATCCCGGTGTCGTCCGACAGTTCCTCGAAAAACTCCGTCGCCAGGCTGGGGCCGTCGTCCGCCCCTTCCAGCCGGGACGGGGGGACGAACCAGAGGACCAGCGCGGTGAGGGTGATCCCGCCCACCAGAACGAGGCCGGACGGCGAGTACAGCATCGAGTAGACGGGGCCATGCCAGAGCGGTCGGGTGAAATACATCGCCCCGAGCAGGAGGGCGAGCAACACGACGCGCGTGCCGATGAAGAGCGGGAGGTCGGATCCGGGGGAGGGATCGTCGAACTCCGACCCGTCGTCGCCGGAACTGTCAACGTTTGCCATCGTACTGAATCACCGGGACTGTGATGTATACGTGTGTTGTTTGCGCCCCCGTCAGCCGTCGCTTCGGCGCGTGTCTTCTCTCCAGGAGGGCGGCGGGACGTCCGGGTCTTTTCTG
>JBLGCL010000229.1:0-3829 GCA_047617305.1 Natronomonas sp. | reverse complement strand
CGGCGTCCATCGGTTTGATCGCTCAACGGTCACCGTCACGTCAGCAACGGGGCTTTTCCGGACGACGTTCGACCGGGGCGACGAGCCCGCGATCACCGTGGAACCCAATCGGCCTCGTGACCTGCACGTTGGCGAGGGAGGCGAACGAATCATGGCCGGCATGGGCGAGCACGTCGGCGGCCGGATCGGCCCCGGGTTCGAGCCGGCGGAAGTCCGCGAGTACCAACCCGGTGACCCGATAAGCCATATCGACTGGAAGGCAACCGCCCGCCTCGACCACCCGCACGTCCAGGAGTTCGAGGCCGAGACGGACCGGGTCACGGCCCTGTTGATCGACCATCGAGCCCCGATGGCCGAGGGACCCGCGGGCGAGACGAAACTCGATTACGCTCGCGAGATCGGTCTGGGCTTCGTGGCGAGCGCCCGCCAACATAGCGATCCGCTGGGACTCTACACGGTCGGCGACGAGGGCCTGACCGCCCGCCGCCCGCCCGAAGGCGCGCGGGACCACTACGACCGATTGCGAGGCGTTCTCGGCGACCTGACACCGACAGCCAGCAATAGCCAGGGTCCCGATCGGTGGACCCTGTCACCGGCCGCCGCCCGGGGCCGGGCGAGTGCCCTCGCCGATGAATCGGGCGCATTCGCCCGGACGCTCGGGCCGTATTTCGCTGCCCGGGATCGATACGTTCACCGCCTCGACGCGAACCCGCTGTTCGGCGCGGCGCGTCTCGAACTGCCGAAACTGACCGGCTCCCGGTGGACGGTCCTGATCACGGACGATACCGATCGCGCGGAAGTCCACGAAACCGTGTCCGCCGCGCGTCGCGGCAACGATCACGTGCTCGTCTTCCTGCTTCCGTCGGTGCTGTTTGAACCCGGCGGCTTGAGCGACCTCGAAGCGGCCTACGCCGAGTACCTGGAGTTCGAGTCGTTTCGTCGCGACCTGGCGGCGATCCCCCGGGTGTCGGCGTTCGAGGTCGGCCCGGGCGACAGACTCGCTGCGGTGCTCGACGCCAACCGGCGCAACCGGACGCAAACCCCCTAACCACGCCACTCAGCATCCATGTCAACGACGACCGATTTCGACGCCGGTGCCGACGCAGGCGACGACAGCCGTGCCGACGGGCCCACCGACCATGACGCTGATTCGGGCCTTCGGTGGCCAGTTCGAGTGACAGCCATGCTCGTCGTCGCCGTCGGGCTCTGGGTTGGCGCGGACCTGGTCGGACTCGGCGTCGGCCTCGGGCTGGCCCTGGCGGCGACGAAAACACCCCGGTGGCCGCTGTTTGCGGTCGGCCAGATCGTGCTGGTCGCGATGCTTTCCCGAACGGCCCCTCTATTGTCGGTCCTCATCGCCGAGCTCGGACTGTTCGTCCTCGTTGCGGCCCCAGCCACCCAGGAAGACTCGATCGCCAGATCGGTGACAATGACGACCGTCGCTATCGCGCTGGTGGCCGTCCTCGCCCTTGGGGCCTGGCGCTGGCTGGATCTCCTCTTGATCGTCGCCGTGCTCACGCTGCTTGGCTGGGGCACGGCCGCGTATCTCCTGCATCGGTACGAACAACTGCGCCTCGGCCACCTGGAGGGAACCCCCGAACTATGAGCAATACGGACTCGACCACCGCACCGCCCGAGACCACCGACCCCCTCGACGACGCCACGGATCCCGATGTCCTCCTGGCGGAACTCGAACGCCTTCGCGAGGAGAACGACCGCCTCAGACGCTCCTACCGCCGCGCCCGTCGAGCTACATACCGCCGCACGGCGTTTGGGTTCGTCGGTGTCGGCCTGCTCGCCTTGCTTGGCGGAGTCCTCTTTCCCGATGCCCGAACCGTCCTGTTCGCGCTCGCCGGGACGGGCCTGTTCGGCGGCGTCCTCACGTATTACCTGACGCCCGAGCGGTTCATCGCCGCGAGCGTCGGCCGCGACGTGTACCGCGCCTTCGACGACGCCGGCAGTCGGCTCGTCGGCGAACTCGGACTCTCTGACCACCGGTTGTACCTCCCCGACGACGGGCCCTCAATCGCCCGCCTGTACGTCCCCCAGCGGGACGCCTTCGAATGGCCCGCGCCCGAGGCCCTGGACGCGCTGTTCGTCGTGGGTGAGGACGAGCGGACTCGGGGCATCGCGGTTCGACCGACGGGTGCCGGGTTGTTCGACGAGTTCACCGAGTCCCTGACCGGGGGCCTCGCCGACGACCCTGACCCCCTCGCAACGCAACTGGCCGACGGCGTCGTCGAGCAGTTCGAACTCGCGAGAAGCGTGCGTCCCGACGTCGGCACCGCGGCGGCGGATGATTCCGAGGGTGGCCGACCGGTCATCACGTTCGGCATCGCTGATAGCGCCTACGGCCCCGTCGATCGGTTCGACCATCCGATCGCTTCCTTCCTCGCGGTGGGCGTGGCGGCCGCGATGGACGCGCCGGTCGCCCTCGACGTTACGGACGCAGACGACGCACGGAGCGACTACCTGGTGACGTGTTCGATCGTGGCGGACGACGATTGATCCCGCAATTGAGCGGGAGCCGATCCGAGTATCATATCCCGGTCAATTACGGCGGGATGGATCCTCCCGTTATTGACACCGTGGATACGACAACCCCACCGCTGCAAACAGTCACGAAAGTTGCATCAGAAAACCCCTCTGTACGGCGGAAGCCCCCCAAGTGAGTTGGCCAATTAGTCCTCAGACGCGTTGGCCCCGCCGTCACCCACTACCGCGGTGTCGCCCTCGCCGGACTCCGTATCTATTGTCTCGCTGCCCGGCGGCTCGACGTCCGATAGCACGTCGTCGAGGACCTCCGCCCTGGCGACAGCACTCAACTCGGCATCCGTGCTGAGCACCAGTCGGTGGAGGAGAATGGGCTCGGCTAAGGCCTTGATATCGTCGGGGATCACGTACTCGCGGCCCCTGATCGCCGCCCGAGCCTTCCCCCCGTTGAGAAACGCCAGCGTTGCTCGGGGCGAGGCCCCGTATTCGATGTCCTCGTGCTCACGCGTCGCGGCGACGACGTCGAGGACGTATTCCTTGACGCTCTCGTCAACGTACACGTCCCCCACTCGCTCTCGCGCGTCGAGAATCCCGTCGGCAGTAACGACCTGCGAGAGATCGGTGGCGTCGAGTTCCGGATCGTCGTCGAAGCGATCGAGCAACTCAGTTTCGTCCGTCCGGGACGGCAGATCCACGACGAGTTTGAACTGGAACCGGTCGCGCTGGGCCTCGGGTAGTGAAAAGACCCCTTCCATTTCGATGGGGTTCTGGGTCGCCACCACCATGAACGGGGACGGCAGCGACAGGGTTCGACCCTCGATCGTCGCCTGTCCCTCCTCCATGGCCTCCAGGAGGGCCGACTGGGTTTTCGGCGTCGCCCGGTTGATCTCGTCGGCCACGACGACGTTCGAGAACACCGGCCCGCGCTGGAGTTCGAATTCGCCGGTCCCTTCCCGGTACACCTGCGTCCCGGTGATGTCGGCCGGGAGGAGGTCCGGCGTCATCTGGATACGGCTGTATTCGAGCCCGCTCACCTGCGCGAAGAGGTTCGCCATCGTCGTCTTTGCGACGCCCGGCACGCCTTCAAGGAGGACGTGCCCGCGGGTCAGCAGTGCAATCGTCAGTCCCTCGATGATGTCGCTTTGGCCGACGAGCACCCGTTCCATCTCGTCATCGATCGCATCGAACAGCTCAGCCGGCTCAGTCATCGTCCCCTGATTCGTCACGGCGGGCTATAATCCCTTTCGTCACGCGGCGGAGGCGGTCCTCGTCCCATTCTGGGTGCCGCGTGGCCAGGGCCGCTCGGAGGCGCTCTTCGTCAAGGGTCACCAACTCG
>JBLGCL010000228.1:0-3874 GCA_047617305.1 Natronomonas sp. | reverse complement strand
GCCCGGTCCCCGTCGGGTCGCCCGTCTGGATCATGAACCCCTCGATGACCCGGTGGAACGGCACGTCGTCGTAGAGGGGCTCGCCCTCGATCGTCTCGCCGGTTTCGGGGTCCTCCCACCCTCGCTCGCCGGTCGCCAGGTCGACGAAGTTCTCGACCGTCCGGGGCGCGTGCTCCTCGTACAGTTCGATCTCGATGTCCCCGCGGTTCGTATGGAGCGTGGCTGTCAGGTCGCTCATGGACCGGGAGTGGGTGGCCCGCGCAATAATCCTGATGGTGTCTCACGGGCACCACCAATGCGTCTCCGGCGACGGCTCGACCACCGGTCGCGAAACACGGGGCTACCCAAGCGCCGATGAGCGGTCGCGATCAGAGAGCGATCGCGAGGGTCAACGCCGTGGACTGGGCATATCGGTCCCGTACTCGATACCCGAAGCCACGACCCTTTCGAATCATTCGTCGTCGTCCGTCTCCTCCTCGTGCTCGGGGCGCGGCGAGGACTCCGGCGACGGGGGTGGTTCCAGAGCAGCGACGAGCAACCGAACCGGGCGCGTGTCGCGCAACTCGTTCCAGGAAAGTTCGATCCGAACGCCCACCAACGCGACGGCTGCAAGGACGAGACGGATGCCGAAACCGGTCCTGTCGAAGTTCCCCAGTAGGCCCGAAACGATTGTCTCCGTGACCAGCGCGACGATGACGACGAGGCTGGCGACGCGGATCGGCGCATCGCGGATGCGCCTCGTGACGTCCGCAGCGAGGCTCCGGACGGTGGAAGTAGGCGCCGCCTGTTCGAGCGTGCGAACCGTTCGATCGAGCACGACGAGGATCGGCCCCACCGTCAGCGTCTCCCGGAGGTCGATCTCGACGACCTCCGGTTCGGGTTCCGCGGTCAGCCACCGATAGAGGAACGACGTTCGGGCCCATCGTCCGATCGTCGCGGCGGCCGCCGTAATGCGTGCGTCGTCACTCCACCGTGAAATCGCCCCCGTGACGGAGCGACTCCAGTGGGCGAAGGATGACGATTCGGCCCACCGGCGTGCGGCCGATAGCGGTCGCGTCCTCCCAGGGAGATACGGTTCTGACCGGGCGTACAGTCGAGCGCCGCGCACGGCGCGACCGATCGCTCCGAGCAGGCGGGAGCGATCCGCGGCCGTTGCGAGCCTGTCGGTGAGAGTCATCGGAGATCTTTCTATCACCGAATCTCGATGACGGTCCCGTCGACGGAGATCGTCCGAAAGTCGAGCGTTATGCTGTCACCTTCCTGGATCGTTCGGGAGTGGAAGCGAAGGCCCGTTCGCGTGCTCCGCACGGTCACCTCGACGGTCAGGTACACGTCCTGGTTTCGTGGATGTTCGCGCTGGAAAATCTCGCCCGATTCGCTGGTCAGGATGACGTCCGCGGGCTCGGTGCGCTTGTCGACGATCCGCGCTGTCGTGCGGCCGGAGCTTCCTTCGGTCATGCCCACCCTGATTCCGTCGGCGATTTCCGGCGGAACGTTCGCCACCTTGACGACGATCGTTTCCGTCGTCGTTTCACCTGGGAGATCAAGTGAACCTCGGCGAATCACGGTCCCCGACAGCCGATAGGCGTCGGTTTCGAACGGGATCGTGGCGCCGAGCAGAACCCGTGACGTGCCGAAGAACTGGTCGTCACCTTGACGGACGGTGGTCAACTCAAGTCCGACAGTGACGCGCCTTTCCTCCTGACTGCCGGTCGGATAGGTATCGATCGATCGGACGGTCGCCACCGTTGTCCCGGCGAGGCGGTACTGGTCGCCCTCGGAGATTTCGTTGGCGACGCTGGAGGGAACGGTTGTCTCGATTACCGCTTGCGCCGTTTCCCGGTCGATGTCACTGCTGCCTATCGTCCGAATCGTGCCCTTGAGCGTAACGGCGTTCGTGCGGAGGGAAATCGAACGGTCAAGGGCGAGCAGTTCACCGCCGAAATATTGGCCGCCGGATCGGCGGAGCGTCTCGAGTTCGACGCCGAGATAGACCTGGTGTGTTGCAGGCTCGTCGCCGGGACCGACGTGTACCTGCGTAATCCGGGCGACCTCTCGATCGGCGATTGTAACGCTTTGGCCAGGATCGAGCGTCCGGGCCGTTCCTGGCGAGACTGCTGCGGACAGAATCGCTTCCATCCGTTCGGTTTCGAGGGAACGACCCTCGTCGTCCATTCGCGTGACCCTCCCGTCGATCGTATAGTCGGCCGTGTCGAGGGTGAACGAACGACCCTGGCGAATTCGCATTCCGGCGTACGTGAAGGCCTTTCCAGGCTGTCCATTCCGGTCCTTCAGCGTCCCGTTGATCCGTGTCCGAACCGTGATCGAGACGTTCTCGCTCTCATCCGGCGTGACGTACACGTCGGTGATCGTGATGTTCCGAGAGGTGTTTGACGGCGACATGACGTCACCCTCGGAGATGAGATTCGCGACGTAGGCAGGCTGTTCAACCAGATCGAGGGTCGCGTATCGAGTCGTTTCCTCTCCTGACTGAGTGCCCTGGCCCGATGGAGTGCCTTCTCCGGACGGAGTACCCTCTCCCGACGGAGCGAACGGGTTGACCAATGCGATCCCCGCGACGACGACCGCCAGCACCAGGAGAACCACCAGCGCGTCGATGACGTTAACGACGCCGAAAAGACGCCCTTCCTCGTCGATTATCTCCACGCTTGATCACCCTCGGTGTTCATGGGTCTTGACACCTCGCGTTTCGATATAAAGGATTTCGGTCGGTGACGGCCATAGCGGTCCGAGTTTCGAACTAGGGAGACGGACCCTTCCCCGCAAATCGGCGGTCGAGAAGCCTGTTTCCGCGGTAGGGGCGGCTGGGCCGGTTGCCCATCGGGGGTACCGGAATTCGGAGTCACCTTTCGTAACGATTAGGTGTGGCGCTGGAACAGGTGCGATCGATGACCGGGTGGCATCGGGGAGCGATCGTGCTCGTGGTGCTCCTGCTGGTTGTAGGCGCCGGTGTCCACCACGACGCGCGCGAAGAGTCCCACCGGTCCCAACCGACCGACGACGAACTCGTCGCGGACTACGAGCGCCACGTCGGCGAGCGAACGCTCCTGTTCGGAACGGTCGAGACGGTCGACGCTTCCGGCGGGACGGCGACGATACGAGTCGAGGGGTCGGAGCCGTTTCGAATGCAGGTCAGGGGATTCGACGCGGACGTCGTCCCGGGTGGCGCCGTACAGATCTACGGGACGCTCCGGCCCGGACACGCGATCGAGGCGGAAAACGTGGTGGTCGTCAACCGGAGTCCCGGGGCCCGATACTACAAGTACGCCGCCTCCGCCGTTGGCGCGTTCGTGATCCTCGTCGCCTTCTTCCGCGACTGGGGGATCGACTGGTCAAACCTCGCGTTCGTCCCCCGGGGTGAGGACGATGGCTGACCTCCTGACGCACGCCCTGATCGCGTACGCCGTCCTGACAGTCCTGGGCTGGCGGCTCGACTGGCTCACCAGGCGGTGGACTGCGGTCGGCGTCGCGGGGGTCGCAATTCCGGATCTGGCGAAGGTCGACCTGCTCATTGACGCGGACCGGCTTTCGGCAATGCTCGACGTTCCGTTCGCGTTTGCACCGATCGGAACGCTCGGAGGCGTCCTCCTGATCGCGGGAGCGATTTCGATGCTGTTCGAGGAGCACCGCTGGCGGGCCTATGCCGTACTCGTGACGGGTGGGAGTTCAGCGCTCCTCCTCGACGGCCTGCGGTTGTACGCCGACGGCCGCGCGCTGTTCTGGCTGTATCCGCTGTGATCACCTACACCCGCCGAACGGCGGGGTTTGTCGGTGAACTCCCGGTCTATCCACTATGCCGTGGAAGGCGAGTAGTCGCCATTCCCGTTCACTGTTCCCGACTTCAGGGCAAGGT
>JBLGCL010000227.1:0-3923 GCA_047617305.1 Natronomonas sp. | reverse complement strand
CACTGGGCCTCCTCGGAGGCTGTCAGGACGACGTTCTCCGACGTGGAGACGTCCCAGCGGGCGTCGTCGACCCCCTCGTCGAGAACGACCTCGCCCGCCTGCGTCGCCTCGAAGATCACGTCCGGCTGACAGTCCCACCACGGTTGCCATGGCGCCCAGGGCCAGACGTTGCGCTGCCGGAGGTCCGGCACGTCCGGGAGCCGGTCCTGGAGTTGCGTCCGGACCGCCGCCAGTTGGTCCGGGTCGAGGTCCGGCAAGGAGCCGTCCCCCGGCAGCGGCGGATCGTCGATCACTCCTTCGAATACGTCCAGGCTGGGTTGCGTTCCCGCCCGGCCCAGCGACACGTCCGACCCGGCGACGACGTCTTCCCGGACGCGGTCGATCAGTGCCGGCTCGGGGCGCCAGGTCCGCGTTTCCCACCACCACTCCGGCCAGAACCCACAGCACCAGCGGAACTCGATCTCGAAGGCGCCGTGTTCGTCGGTCGTGTCACAGCCGAGCTCCTCGGTGCTGCGCCAGAAGAACCACGAATCGACGTCCTTCGCACACACCGTTGCCCCCGGGACGGGACTCCCGTCGGGGCAGACGAGCCGTCCCGTGATCGTGAACTCCCGACACCACCGATACCACCAGTGCCAGTAGTGGGGCGGAATCGGGATCGGGTCGAGTTCCACTTCCGGCGTCTCGTCCCACTGATCCCCCGGAACCTCGCGCGTTATCGTCTGGGACCGCACCAGTTCGTCGGGAGTGGCCCGTTCCGGGCCGAGGTACAGGCCCACGCTGTCGGGTTGTTCCTCGAACGTGAGGACGGCGACGCCCTCGTCGTCCTCGAATTCGAACGGCGCCGAAACCGTCGTTCCGTCGGGTAACTTCCCCACGGCAACGATTCCCTGTGGTTTTTCCTCTCGCAGTGCTTCGACCTCGGAGAGGTCGACGGGAACGTGCAATCGGAGCCCGTCCCCCTCGTCGTTTTTGTTTGCTGTCATGGGCTGTCTCCGTTGGATTTCGGATCGTCGATCGTCGCTGGCGTTTCAGGGATCCTGGAGACGGGTATCCGATATCGGGCCGCGAGGAATCCCGCGACCAGTGTCGTCAGGATTCGACGTCCCCCACCGCCCCGGGTTCGCCTGAGCGGTACTGTCGTCAAACCGACCGCACGGGGCCGTTAGTGACGGTTATCACCACACGAATACACCCATTATTTAAAGGTATTTAAAAGTATCTCTCGGTGCCACTCGGCAGTGACGCTGATTTTACTGATCTTTCGTCGAACGCTATCGATCGAAACCGTTCGGTCCGGTGGAGCTTATCCACCGAACCGATCCGTTTCGACGACGTCCTCGACCATCCCGGTGAGGTACTCGCCAGCGACCGGCGGCACCGGGAAGTAGATCGTCAACTCGCTCATTGTCCCGACCATCCACGGCGGGTTCGAACTACGCTCCGATCGGCGTCCCCGGCGACCGATCGACGGACTGGCAGCCCACGGACCGTCTCCCGGCGCGCTCGCTCACGAAGTCGGTTCGACGTCGCCGTCCTCGCGGCCGTCCTCGGCCGCGCTTTCGGACTCCTCGGACGCGTCGTCGAGGGATTCGAGCAGCCGGTCGGTCTCCTCGTCCGCTTTCCACTCCCCCAGTTCCTTCGGGTCGACGTGGACGAAGGCGTCGTCCACTTCGGGGATGGCCTCGATGGTGTCCTTGACCGCCGTCTCGATCTCGTGGGCCTCGAAGAGCGTGTGTTTGCCCTCGACCTCGACGTGGAGGCTGACGTCGACCTGCGGGCCGACGTAGTGGGCGACCACGTCGTGGACCCCCTCGACGTCCTCCAGTTCGAGGACCCGCCCGACGATCTCCGAGCGGAGTTCGTCCGAGGGGGCGCGCCCGACGAGGTACCCGACGTTGTCCCGGATCACCTCGACGCCCGTCAGGAGGATGCCGATCGAGACGACGCCGGCGGCCAGGGGGTCCAGGAGCGGATAGCCCGCGCGGGCGCCGAGCACGCCGACCAGCGCCGCGCTCGCGGTCAGGACGTCGTTGCGGTTGTCGAGCGCCGTCGCGACGACCGCGGGGGAGTTCTGCGACCGCCCGATCCGCAGGCAGTACCGGAACAACACGAACTTCGCGACGGCGGCGATCACCAGGACGCCCACGGCGGCCGGACTCTGGGTGACCGTCGCCGTCCCGGCGAGGATCGTCGTCGCGCTTCGGTAGGCAACGAGGCCGCCGGCGGCGAGGATGCCGGCGGCGACGAACAGGGAGACGAACGGCTCGATGCGCTCGTGGCCGTGCGGGTGATCGAAGTCCGCCGGCCGGGTCGTCAGGTAGAGCCCCGCGAGGACGACGATACTGTACGTGGAGTCGGCCAGGCTGTTGACCGCCTCCGACCCCACGGCGAGGCTCCCAGTCCACCAGAACACGATCCCTTTTGCCACCGCCAGGGCTACGTTGACGCCGAGGACGAGCACCCCGATACGCCTGAGGGACCGCCGGCGACTCATCGCTCGGGGGTACGGCCGGGGCCGGTAAGGGCGTGTCGACGTTCCGCCCGTCCGGGACCCGATCACAGGGGTCGGAATCGCCAGGGCAGCTAAAACCCGCGTTTCACCCTTCTGAAGGCACTTATCCGTCGGTCCGCATTGTTCCGGCATGCGACGACGCACGCTCCTGGCGACGGCAGGGGCCGGACTCGCCGGCCTCGCAGGGTGTCTGACTACCGGCGGGCCCGGCTCCGCCGACGGGACGACCCCGGCGGGCGACGATCCGACGTCGACTCCCGACGGGAAGGCGACGCCCACTGACGAACCGACGGCGACTGACGAGCCCACGACGACGGCGGACGTTTCCGTCCGGTCGGCCCGCCTCCAGTACGGGGTCGTGGTCCCGCACTCGCCGGACTCGATCGGGCTCTCGAACTCCGGCATGCCGTACCTGATCGCCCAGGTCGCGGTCGACGGTGACCGTCCCCGGTCGGATTTCACCCTCGCGATCGGCGACGAACGGTACGATCCCGCGAGGCTCGACCGGTACTACCGGACGGACTGGGGGGAGTACGGGTGGTACGAACGCGGCCGTCCCGGGGGCCTGCTCCTGTTCGACCTTTCGACGGCTGACCCCGACGGCGACGCGACGCTGACCTGGCCGGGCGGCGAGTACAGTGTCACGGAGGGGATCGGCCCCCGGCTCGCCGCGGGTCCGCCGGAGTTCTCGGCATCGCTCTCCGTCCCGGAAACCCACGAGGGCCTCGACGCCCCGCCGGTCGGGATCGAGGTGACGAACGACGACGACGTACTGCGGCGGTTCCTCGGCGCCCTCAACCGGACCGGTCCGCTGATCGCGTACGCCCCCGTCGCCCGACTGAGCGAGTTGGTTCCGCCCGGCGAGTCGGTGGCGCTGACGGTCTCCGACGACTGGGCCGGCAGGCCCGACGACGAGGGGATCGGCGACGGCGATCCCGACGTGACCTACCGGCTCGACTACGCCGGCGGGGAGGACCAGGCGCGGATCCGCCTCGTCGAGTCGGCCTGATACCTTCCGATCGATCCTGGCGTCGCGAGCGGTTCCGAACGATCCGTTCGTCCGGAGCGTGGAGGGCACGGTCACCAGGGCCGCGGGGATCCTGGCCCCGCCCGCCGGCGGGTTCCTGTGCGGGATCGATCCGCGATCGACGTTCCTCGTCGGCGGACTCCCGAGAGCGTCGGCGCGGCCGTGGCCGCGACGTTCCCCGAATAGTCGATCCGTCCGGGGTCTCACTCGGTCTCGACCACGACCGCGCCGGAGTCGGCGACCGACGTGCCCTCTTGTGACGCGAAGGCGTCGTGCAGGCGATCGTAGGTGTCCTCCAGGGCTTCGACGATGACCTTCGTGTCCGAGATGACGGGCATGAAGTTGCTATCCCCCTTCCAGCGCGGGACGACGTGGGTGTGG
>JBLGCL010000226.1:0-3927 GCA_047617305.1 Natronomonas sp. | reverse complement strand
TACGACGTGCCCGGTGACTTCTCGTCGACCTCGTATCTCCTCGCGGCGGGCGCAGTTGCCGGCGCGGACGGCGTGACAGTCACTGGCGTCTACCCGAGCGCGCAGGGTGACCAGGCTATCATCGGGGTGCTTGACCGGATGGGCGCGGACGTTTCCTGGAACCGGGAAGCCGGCGAACTCACCGTCGCAGAGAGTGAACTCGAGGGGCTCGAGGTCAGTGTGGCCGACACGCCGGACCTGCTCCCGACTATCGCAGTACTCGGAGCGGTCGCCGACGGAACGACCCGGATCGTCGACGCCGAGCACGTCCGCTACAAGGAGACCGACCGGGTGACGGCGATGGCCGAGGCGCTGGACCGGATGGGCGCGACCGTCGAGGAGGAGCCGGATTCGCTGACCGTCCACGGGAGTGAGTCGCCGCTCCGCGGGGCAACCGTCGACGGGCGCGGCGACCACCGGAACATCATGGCGCTGTCGGTCGCGGGGCTGGTCGCCGAGGGGGAGACGACCGTACGCGGTGCCGACGACGTGGACGTCTCGTTTCCCGGCTTTTTCGAGGTGCTGTCGGGGCTTGGCGCCGACCTCCGTCGGGAGTGATTCGCGCGACAGAGGGAGCGAACAGGTGGCCCGCGGCAGACGCGAGACGGCGGGCCACGCGACCGCGACCCGTCCCGCGGCAGTTCTCAGCGCATACCCGGGCTGGTCCCGGCCTCCGGTTTGAAACTGCGGACGCGCGTCGCGCAGATTTAAGTTCCAACGGCCGCCATGTTCGGGGTATGCTAGACCTGTCCGAGGAGCAGCGGTTACTCGTCGACGAGACACGCCGGCTGGCCGAAAACGAATTTGCCGAGCGCGCGTTTACCTGGGAGGGCGAGGGCTACCCCGAGGAGAACATCGAACTACTCGCCGACCGCGGCTTCCTGGGAATCAACCTTCCGACCGAGTACGGCGGCGGCGGGATGACCGAGTTCGACGTCGCCCTCCAGATCGAAACCGTCGGACGGGTCTGCCCGGACACCGCCGCCGCCATTTACGGCCAGTCGATGGTCGCCCCCCGGGCCATCGACATGTTCGGCTCCGAGTGGGCGAAAGACCACTACCTGCCGAAGGTGACAAGCGGCGAACTGTCGGTCGCGATCGGGATCTCCGAACCCGAAGCCGGCAGCGATTCGACGAATATGAACACCACCGTCGAGGAAGCCGACGACGGCAAACTCTACCTCAACGGGGAGAAGACCTGGGTGTCGAACGTCCCCGAGTCCGATGCGGCGGTCATCTGGGCGAAATTCCCCGAGGGGCTCGGGACCGTCGTCATGGAGTTCGACCAGCCGGGCGTCGAGATCCACCAGCACCACACCAACATGCACGGCGAGACCCAAACCCAGTTCTACATGGAGGACGTCCACATCCCCGAAGAACGGGTGCTCGTCCGCGGCCCCGAAGCGCTGAAACAGCAACTCAAGGCGCTGAACTGGGAGCGCTGCGGGAGTTCGATGCTCGCCAATTCCATCAGCCTGAACGCCTTCGACAAGGCCATCGAGTACGCACAGCAGCGCGAACAGTTCGACCAGCCCATCGGCGACTTCCAGGGGATCCGCTGGAAGGTCGCCGACATGGCCAAACAGATAGAGGGGGCGCGGACGCTCACCTACCGGGCCGCACTCAGCGGTGGCGGCGAGGACGACGCGCCGGACCGGTTGGCGGCCTCGCTGGCGAAGCTCTCGACCAGCGAGACCGTCGAACGCGTCGTCAGCGAGGCGCTGCAGATCCACGGCGCGAACGGTTACCAGCAGGGTCACCCGCTGGAGTACCTCTACCGGCTGGCCCGTGGCCGGCGGATCGCCGCCGGAACCGACGAAATCATGAAAAACAACATCGCCGACGTCGTCTTCGAGGACGGACTTCCCCGAACGTTATGACCACGGAGTAGCTGCCGCGACCATCGGGCTTCCGGCCCCCCAGAGGCAAAAGGACTATAATAGCCAGCAGGTAATCTCAATCCAGCGATGACCACAGCACTGCTGCAGATCCCAGGTATCCCGGGGGGCCCGGAGTTGCTGATCATTCTGCTGATCGCCGTGTTGCTGTTCGGGGCGAACAAGATCCCGAAGCTCGCGCGGTCGTCAGGCGAAGCGATCGGTGAATTCCAGAAGGGCCGCGAGGAAGTCGAAGAAGAGCTCCAGCAAATGAAAGAAGAGGGAACCGACACGTCGGAGGAGGACAGCGAGGACACCCTCGACCTCGAGGAGGAGTCGACGTCCTCGACATCTTCGAGCGGTTCCTGAACACGTCCGCAACCGACCTGCGGTGGGGGGCGGGGGCTCTCGAACACACCGGACTGTCTCTCGTTCAGTGGGCTCGTTCGACACCCGAGTTGACACGCTCGGGCGGGTGGTAGCTCATCCCCGGACGCGCACGACGCCGGACTGGAAGACTTCCTGATTCGGAATGACGTACTCTTTGCCGTCGGCTTCGATCCGGGTGACGAACACGTCCACCTCCTGGACGATCCCGCTGCAGTCGTCGATCCGGACCTCGTCGCCGATGGCGTAGGGCTCGGTCAGGAGGAGATACATTCCGGCTGCGGCGGCCGCGAGCAGGTGCCTGAAGGCGAGCCCGCCGAGAAAGACCAGCCCGAAGGCGAAGGCTCCGAGCAGGACCAGCAATGCGTCGGTCGAGACGCCGACCTGCGCGAGCGCGACAAGTGCCGCCACGTAGAAGATGCTGTACTTGACGAGGTCGCCGAGGAAGGCAACTTCCGGGAGTTTCACCGACCGGAGCCGCTCGCTGACGGCGAGTTCGGCCCGGTACCCGGCCGTGATCCCGACAATGACCACGAGCGCGGCGATGAGCAGTCGTGGGAGATAGCTCGTCACGCGCGTCCAGAACAGCTGGATGTCGAGGAGCTGCACGGCGTTGAGGGCGAGGACGATCGCCAGCACGTAGACGAACACGGCCACGAGCACGGCGATCAGCCCGATGGTCGAGGAGCCGACCCCCCGAACGGTCCGCTCGAAGGGGGTCCCCTCGACGGCATCGGCGAAGCTGCTGCCGGTCAGTGCCCGTCTGGTCCACCGCCAGGCCAGGTATGCGGCGACCAGCCCGACGACGAGGATCGCGACAGAGAAGGCGAAGGCAGCCTCTTCGGAGAGGAGACGGCGGATAAATCGCGGCACGTCGACCTGCATCAGTACTCCTCCGGGTCGAGCTCGATGACCAACTCACCGCCTTTGAACGCCCGGACCATCCCGTCGGATTCGGAGAGGACGACCGCGACGGCGTTGGTATCGCGGGTGATGGCCCCGGCAGCCATGTGGCGGGTGCCGAGTCCCTTCGGGATGTCGACCCCTTCGGCGGAGGGCTCCAGATAGCGGTACGCGGAGACGATCTTCCCGGAGTCTGAAATGACGAAGGCGCCGTCCAGCCGGGAGAACTCCTTGAGCATCACGTTCACGATCGGGTCGCCGACGTGGACGTGGGACTTCTCGAAGGGGTTGTACGACAGCGGCCGCGACTTGTTCATCACCTTCCCGGCGTCGCCGACGACGAACAGCGCCCCGACCTGCTTGCCCTTCTGGCCCTTCCTGCCGAGCTCGATACAGACCTCGAAGACGTCGCGGATGACGTCGGGTTCCGGCCGGGAGTTGACGAAGAGGTCGTAGATACCCGTCGGGGAGTACTGGTCGGCCCGGACGCGGACGACTGTGTCCGTGTCCTCGCCGAACATCGAGGTCGCGCAGACGGCCCTGTCTCCCTCCTCGAGCAGCCCCTGCTGGGCGGCCCCCTCCAGCCCGAACCGCAGGCGGCCGCTCACGTCGGTGAACTCCAGCGGGAGCTCGACGAACGTCTCGGCGTCCACGGCGTTTTCCCGCCCCACGACAACCACCTCCAGGTCCGACTCCTCGGCAGCGAAGCGCTCGTAGGTGC
>JBLGCL010000225.1:0-3938 GCA_047617305.1 Natronomonas sp. | reverse complement strand
GGCGGTCCAGCACCACAACGTGGTCGCGATCCCGAAGTCGTCCGATCGGGGCCACCTGGAAGCGAACCTGGATATCTTCGACGTCACGCTTTCCTCGGCGGAGATGGAACGGATCACGCGCCCGTCCTTGCTTCGCACCGGCCTCGCCTGGGCGAAGGCGGAACTCGGCGTGTAGATCGGGACGGCTCCGTTGAAACCCGCAGCAGTTGATAGAAACCTCGTGCTGAATATCGAGGATGAGTTCAGTACCTCAGACGGTCGGCTCGATGTTCTGATTCACGCTGAACAGGTTCTCGGGGTCCCATTCGTTCTTGACCTCGACCAGTCGCTCGTAATTGGCACCGTAGGCCGCTCTCACCCGCTCGGCGTCGTCGTCGGTCTGGTTGTTTACGTACTCACCGCCGGTCCCGTGTTCAGCGACCGCTCCGTGAAGCTCCCGCGCCCACTGTTGATTCGTCGTGTCCTCGTCGGGCTCCGTCCAGTGCGCCTGGATGTGGGCGAGATACGAGGCGTCGCGGTGAGCGTACGCGGTCGCGTCGGTGGCAACCTCGTTCATAGCGCCCCCGAGGGCGTAAATGCTGATGACTGACTGCGGCGTCGGCATCGGGAGCCCATCCTCCTGGAGCGTCTCGATGAGGCCGTCGGAGATGTTGTCGAGGTAGACCGACTCCCATTTGTGACGGTGCCCCATCGGGACGGAGAACGGGTCGTACAAATCGGTATAATCGGCTGGATATATCGCCTTCACGTCCGGGGCCCCGAAGTCAGCGAACTCCTCCATCGGCCCCTCAATCTCGTTCGGCTCGCCGATCCCCATGACGTAGGCGTTGACCGCCGGGTTCCCGTGAAGCTCCTCCGGGAGGTCGGGCAGCTCTGGTACCGTCAGAAGCGAGACAATCGGCCACAGGTTGTTCGGCGTCTCGGGCACAGTCTCGCGGAAATACTGGAGGTATGCTTCCATGTCCTCGATCGGATACAACAGGTTGGCGACGAGACACTCACGAGGGGCCTCGGCGCAGTCGAACTCGAACGAGGTGACGACACCGAAGTTTCCACCACCACCGCGGATCGCCCACAAGAGGGCTTCGTTTTGCTCCTCGTTGGCGACGACGAGCTCGCCGTCGGCCGTGACGACGTCGACCTCCCGCAGGTTGTCGATCGCCAACCCGTGCTCCCGACAGATCACACCCATGCCGCCGCCGGTCGTGAAGCCGCCAACGCCGACGGATTCCGGGATGCCCGGCGGTATGAGCCCGTGACGAAGCGCCTCGTGGTTGACCTGTTCCCAGGTTGCCCCGCCCTCGACGCGGACGGTCCCCGCGTCCGGATCGACCCGGACTCCGTTCATGGGCGATACGTCGAGAACGAGTCCGTCCTCGACGAGGGCGTGGCCCGTCGTCATGTGACCGCCAGCCTTGACCGACATCGGCGTGCCGGTCTCGCGGGCGAACGTGACGGCCTGCATGACGTCGGCCGGCCCAACACATCGGACGATCGCCGCGGGATCACTCTCCGTCGCCGCGTTCCACAGCGTCGTCGCCTCGTCAAACCCTTCGTCGCCCGGATTCAGCACGTTTCCGCGCACTTGATCGGTGAGCGATTCGAGCGCCGCGTCGTCAAAGTGGGCTGATGATGTCATCGGGATCCCCCCGTGTCAGGCGTCGATGAGGAAACGCCCACTATCCGTATCGTTGGACTGTTTGTTAAATGTTAACGTAGAACGAACCAGCCGGCGCCGATACTCATCGACAAACGGGACTCGGTGAATACGCGCTGTGAGTTCATCGAGGTCAGAACGAGCTACCTGGGTTCCGTCAGAAACGGGCTGATGGATTGAGAGAACGTAGTCACCACGACGGACTCATCTATTGGATCGACTGTTTGTCCATCTCGACAAGTGTGAGTTCGATACCGTCCTGGTACTCGTGACTATGCTCCGCCACACGTGCGTACCCCTGGGCCTCGTAGAAAGGCACCGCGTTGAGTGAGGCCCACAATCCCAACGAAGCGATGTTCTGTCGGATTGCCTGGGTCTCTAACTCAGTATAGATTCGTGAACCGATTCCCTGTCCAGTGACAGACGGGTGAATGTATATTGCCGCAATCTCTCCCTCAACCTCGGTCTGAAAGTACTCGCCGGCATCAAGTTTCATCCATCCGAATCCGATCACCGCCGTCACATCCTCGGCAACAACAAAGTACGTGTCTTCGGATTCGATCGGATAGTCGTTTGGATCGCGGTCGTGGGCCCATGCTGCCACCTGTTCCTCAGTGTAACTCTGACCGGCGAGTCCCTTGATCGAGGCGAGATGCACGTCACAGATTCGGTGAGCATCGCCAGGCAGTGCCTCTCGCACGGAAACGTCCATACTGCGGTTTCTCCCCACGAACTAATGATTGCTTGCCTTATCTCTACCGAAATGATGCAATGTTCACTTGTCTCGACCGATTCTGCCGAAACTCTCACGGTAAATCGGGTGACCGAGACGCGCTCTGTATTCAGCAGGGCTGCCGAAACCTATCATTGATTGAGGGTTTCAACAGGGCCTTCGGGACGGGTGCCGCCAGCGAAATCAGAACCCGACCGCGTTGCCGTCCTTGCGGGGTTCGGTCGCCCCCGAAAGGACACTGTCCTCGTTGCGGGCGATCTGGGCGCCGCCGAACATCGTCGCCGGGAGGACCCGGACGTCGTGGCCCTTCCTGACGAGTTTGGACTGGAGGCCGGACCCGTTCCCGAGGCGTTCCTCGAGCGCCAGGGTCCCGTCCTCGCGGTAGCGCCACCGCGGGGCGTCCAGCGCCGCCTGGAGGGTCATGTCGTAGTCGATCAGGTTCGAGAGCACCTGGACGTGCCCCTGGGGCTGCATGTACCCGCCCATCACGCCGAAGGCCGCCCAGTCGTCCTCGCCGAACCGGGCCACGGCCGGGACGAGGGTGTGGAAGGGGCGCTTCCCCGGTTCGATGTGGTTCGGGTGGTCGGGGTCGAGCGAGAACGATCCGCCGCGGTTCTGCAGGGCGATGCCGGTGTCGCCGGCGACGAGCCCGCTGCCGAACCCGGCGTACCGCGAGTTGATGTAGGAGACGACGTTGCCCTCGTCGTCGGCGACGCAGAGGAGGACGGTGTCGGCGTCCTCGGCGTTCGCGTTCGGCGCGCCGACCGCGACGTCGTCCGACGCCTCGTCGCCGATTTCCGCGGCGCGCTCGCGGGCGTATTCCTTCGACGCCAGATCAGGGACGTCCTCGTACTCGGGGTCGGTGATGTAGTGATGGCCGTCGTGGAACGCGCGCTTCATGGCCTCGGCGAACGCGTGGACCCGCTCGGGCGAGTCGTACTCGCGGTCGCCGGCCCCGATCTCCTCCGCGACGTTCAGCGCCTCGAGGGCGATCAGGCCCTGGTTGTTCGGCGGGAGTTCGTACACCTCGACCCCCCGGTAGGTCGTCGAGACCGGGTCGAGGAACTCCGGTTCGAACGCGGCGAGGTCCTCGACGGTCATGAACCCGCCCTTTGACTGGACCTCGTCCGCGATGGCCTCGGCGATATCGCCCTCGTAAACGACGTCCGCGCCCTCGTCGGCGATCCGCTCCATCGACCGACCGAGCTTCGGCAGGGTGACGTGCTGGCCGGGATCGGGCCCCTGGCCGTCGAAGAGGTAAGCCTCGCGGGCGTGCTCGTCGTTGAACAGTTCCTCGGCGGCCTGCCAGTGCGTGGCGATGACTTCGCTGACCGGGTAGCCCTCGGTGGCGTAGTGGATGGCTGGCTGGAGGACCTCCGAGAGCGTCAGCCGGCCCTGCTCCTGCACCGTCACCTCCCAGCCGCGGGCGGTTCCGGGCACCGTGACGGCGTGGGGACCCAGCATCGGCATCTCGGCGTCCTCCGGGTCGACGTCCTGCTCCTCCGCCAGCGCCTCGCGGACGTTGTCCAGCGTCGCGTGGGACGGCGC
>JBLGCL010000224.1:0-3940 GCA_047617305.1 Natronomonas sp. | reverse complement strand
CGGGCGACTCAAGGACATGTACGGCGAGTTCGCCGGCGAAGTCATCGAGGACGTCCGCGACGACCTCCGGGATCACTACCGCGAGCAGGGCGCCTTCGACGCGATGCACGAGTTCAGCGAGGAGGTGGTCTGTCGCTGCGGCGGCGACGTCGAGGTCGCCAAGCAGGAGACCTGGTTCCTGCGGTACGACGACTCCGAGTGGAAGGAGAGAGCCCACCGGGCCGTCGAGCGGCTGGACGCCATCCCCGAGAACACCCGCGAACAGTACGACCACACGGTCGACTGGCTGCAGGAGTGGCCGGCCATCCGCAACTACGGGCTCGGGACGCGCCTGCCCTGGGACGACGAGTTCGTCATCGAACCGCTGTCGGACTCGACGATCTACATGTCCTACTACACGATCGCCCACCGGATCGACGACGTCCCGCCCGAGGACCTCGATCGTGACTTCTTCGACGTCCTGTTCTACGGGCCGAACGGCGAGGACGCCCCCGAGGGCGTCGAGGTGAACGTCGAGGACCCCGACGAGCGTGCCCTCGAACTGCGCGAGGAGTGGGACCATTGGTACCCCGTCGACTACCGGTGCTCGGCCAACGACCTCATCCAGAACCACCTCACCTTCTACCTGTTCCACCACGCCGACCTGTTTCCCGAGGCGAAGTGGCCCCAGGGGATCACCTCGATGGGCATGGGCCTGCTGGAGGGCGAGAAGATGTCCTCCTCGAAGGGCCACGTCGTGCTCCCGGGTGAAGCGATCGACGAGTACGGCGCCGACACCGTGCGCTTCTTCCTGCTCAACTCCGCCGAACCGTGGCAGGACTACGACTGGCGCGCCGACCAGGTCCAGCACACGCACGACGCGCTCGCTCGCTTCTGGAACCGCGCGTCAGGGATCATCGACGGTCCCGAGGGCGAGCGCGACCTCGACCACGTCGACCGCTGGCTCCTGGCGAAACTCGTGGAAACGGTCGGGACGGTCACCGACGCCCTCGAACGCTTCGAGACCCGGACCGCGAGCCAGGCGGCCTTCTACGACTTCCAGGAGCACCTCAAGTGGTACCGCCGCCGTACCGACACCGACCGGCCGGGCGCCCGGTGGACGCTCCGGCAGGTGCTGCGAACCCGCCTGCGTCTGCTCGCCCCGTTCGTCCCGTTCCTGGCCGACGAACTCCACGAGCGCCTGACCGGCGAACCGGCCCAGGACGCTCCCTGGCCCGCGACCGAGCCGCTGGCGGTCGAAGAGCCGGACGAGAACGGGTTCGCGTGGGTCGCCCAGCAGGTCCTCGATACGGCCGAGATTAATGGGCTCGACGCCCGCGAGACACTGATCAGGGACCTCACCGACGACGTCGCCGAGGTGGTCGACGTGACCGGCACCGATCCGGACACCGTCCGGGTCTACGTCGCCGCCGACTGGAAGCGCGACGTGTTCGACGCCGTCCGCGAGCACGGCCCCGACCGCGGCGCGATCATGGGCGCGGTCATGGACGACCCCGACCTCCGCGAGCGCGGCGACGAGGTGAACCGGCTGGTGGGCGACCTCGTGGAGTTCGTCCGCGAACGTCCCGACGAGGAACTCGACGCATTGGCGTCGCTCGACGAAGCCGCCGTGTACGAGGACGCGACCGAGTTCCTGGCCCGCGAATTCGACGCCGAGATCGAGGTCTACGCCGAGGACGGCGATCCCGACGACCCCGCCGACAAGGCCGGCGACGCCGTGCCGTTCCGACCCGCGATCCACCTGGAGTGAGCCGGGGACACAAGGTCTTTATCGGACGGTCGAAAACCACGCCGGTATCAGGTGACTTCGCCCGAATGAGCAGCTATTCGAGTCGCGTGGATCGCGACGACACCGACGTCGTCGGGGCTCGGATCGTCGCCCAGATCGTCGACACCATCGCCATGACGATCCAGCTGATCGTCGTCGGGGTGTTCTTCGCGACGACGCTCGGAACCGGCCCGCAGGGCAGCGTGTTTCTCGCCCTCCTCACGCTCCCGCTGTACGGGACGATCCTGGAGGGGTACTTCGGCGGCAAGACGATCGGGAAGATGCTGGTCGGTATCAAGGCCGTCAAGGTGAACGGCGAACCCTGCGGTCCCGCCGCGGCGTTCGTGCGGAACATCCCGGCCTTCGTGGCGCCCGGCTGGCTCGCGTACCTCGTCGCGCTGGCCTCGATGGCCGCCAGCGACGTTCGCCAGCGGTTGTTCGACCGGATGGCCGAAACGACGGTCGTTCGCGACTGATCGTTCCGGAGCGCTTCGGGTGCTTGTGGGATAACTTACCCTTTATCCCTTCTGGGAGAGTACGGAACGATATGAGCGTACCGGCCGCATCGGATTCGGAATCGGACTCGACTCTCGTCGAAGCGATCCGCACCGTCACGCCACCGACACCCAACCGGTCGAACCTGGAGATGAACACGTTCGGCTGGGGCCTGTTACTCGGGCTGGTCATCCTCCTCATCCCGCTGCTCCCGTTCGTGATCATCATCTGGGCGATCAGCAAGGTCCTCGAGCGCTCGCAGCGAACGCCCTGACCAAGGGCTCTACCCCGAACTGCAAGGAACTAAGTGGCGATTCCCGGTAGTTAGACGTATGCAGGTTTCCGGCACCGACCGTGCGCTCGGCATCGAGTACGCCATCCGGGACGTCATCCCCCCGGCCCGCGAACTCGAGGCGGAAGGCGTCGACGTAACGCGACTGAACATCGGCGACCCCGTCCAGTTCGACTTCGACACGCCCGAACACATGACGGCGGGGTTCAAGCAAGCACTGGACGACGGACACAACGCCTACGGCGCAAGCGAGGGCGTCGAGGAGTTCCGCCGCACGCTGGCCGAGCGCGAGCGCGAGAAAAACGACGCTTCGATCACCTGGGAGGACGTCTACGTCACGACCGGCATCTCGGAAGGCCTCCAGATGCTGTTCGGGTCGATGCTCGCACCCGGCGACGAACTGCTCGTCCCGGGGCCGACCTACCCGCCGTACATCGCCCTCTCGGAGTTCTACGGCGCGACGCCGGTCTCCTACCGGACGATCGAGGAGGAGGGCTGGCGCCCCGACGTCGAGGACCTCGAGTCGAGGATCACCGACGACACGCAGGCGATCGTCGCCATCAACCCGAACAACCCCACCGGCGCGCTCTACCCCGAGGAAACACAACGGGCGATCGCCGACATCGCCGCCGAGCACGACCTGCCGATCATCTCCGACGAGATCTACGACCTGATGACCTACGAGGGCGAGCACACCGGCATGGCCGGGATCGCCGAGGACGTGCCGCTGATCGTGCTCAACGGCTTCTCGAAGGTCTATCTGGCCACCGGGTGGCGCCTGGGCTACATGTACTTCCAGGACCCCCACGGCGACCTCGAGGAGATCCGAACGGGCGTCGAGAAGATGGGTCGCGTGCGGCTCTGCCCGAACACGCCCGCCCAGTACGGCGCTCTGGAGGGCGTCCGCCAGGAGAAGGACTACCTCGACGACGTGATGGGGAAACTGCGTGACCGCCGGGACTTCTTCCACGAACGGGTCAACGAGATTCCGGGCCTCTCGGCCCAGAAGCCCACCGGCGCGTTCTACATCTTCCCGAAGATCGAGTCGGACGCCTGGGACTCGGACAAGCAGTTCGTCCTCGACCTGCTGAACGAGGCCCACGTGCTGTTCGTCCACGGCTCCGGGTTCGACCCCGAGTTCGGCTCGGGCCACTTCCGCTCCGTGTTCCTGCCCGAGCGGGACGTCCTGGCGGACGCGCTGGATCGCGTCGGGTCGTTCATGCGCGAGAACGCCTGACCGACGGTGGCCGGCCGTTGCACCGAAGACGGCCGTCAATCTCGCCGAACCGGCCTCGGACCGTTCGCGATACTCGAAGGACCGAACGGCATCGCTCTCCTCGACCGGGGGCGACGGCCAGGGGTTCGATCCGCGTGAGAGCCCCAAC
>JBLGCL010000223.1:0-4015 GCA_047617305.1 Natronomonas sp. | reverse complement strand
GAAGACGGCTCCGGGGCAAGGAGTTGGAGACGCTCTGCCGGACGTTTTTCCGCGGGGGATCCTTCCGCTCGCGGTGACGTCGGAGCCGTCCGCCGCGATCAATTGTGCGAGCGTCCGGAGGTCCGCACCCCCACCGGTCTCCTCGAATGTTCCAGTACCTGGCGGCGGCGGTCGGTTCGCAACAGGTCGGGGTCCTGGATTCGTGGTCTCCGTTCGTGGTTATCGGTTTCGGGGCCTCGCCAGGATCGGTTCGCGGTCGTCGTCCAGCGATCAAACGTGGAGTGACTGGCGGGCTTCGGGTCGGTCACGGCCATCGACTGTCGGACCCGTGGTTCCGGAGCGATCCCTTCCCCCCGAATCGTACGGTCCATCCCAGTGACGGTTCCTCGGACCGCTGAAGGTCGGTGTGGCCGCACAGCCCTCCTCGCGCGCAGCCGTCCCCCCTCACGATGGATCCTCCAGCGACCCCCCCGCTGCACGACGTTCCACGGGTCCCGTTCCCTGGATTCAGTCGTGCGTCGCCGACTCCGTCCGTTGCTCGGTGAGGATCGTGTTCTCCGAGAGCGTGCGGATCGCCCGGCGCAGACGCTCTGTCACGGCCTGGTCGGAGATGTCCAGCAACTCCCCGAGTTCCTTCGTCGAGATCTGGCGGGGAATGTCGTAATACCCCTCGCTGAGCGCCAGCAGGAGCGTCTCGCGCTGGGCCGTGCTCAGCCCGTACCACTCGCTGGCCTCCGGGGGCGTCGGGTTGTACACGGCCGTCGCCGTCAGCCCGATGCCCTTCTCACGACACTCATCGTCGAAGCTGGAGACCGAATCGTGATCGGGAAACCGAACCTGGAGCGACCAGGTTCCGCCGGAGCCGGAGCCCTTCAACAGATAGCCACCGTGATCGGACACCGCGGACAACAGCTCGTCCTCCGACATGTCCCAGTGAAGCCCATAGAGGATACGATCGCTCGTTTCGTCGAATTCGATCAGCCGATCGACGCCCTCGTGGGACCGGACGGCGTCGACGAACTCCTCGGAGTCAGTCTCGTAGAGCCAGATCAGGGGAATTACTTGCTCTCCGAGGGGAATCATCTCCTGGAGTTTGATTCGCCCACGACCCGGAACCGCCAGAACACGCCCCAACTCGAAGTCCGTCGCACGGACGTCGAACTCGACGATGACGCTCATGGACGTCCGTACGACGGCCGAACGGTTGGATCCTGGGATTGGTATGCCAAGGTAATGCGATGTTTATTTAAGCTGGAGACGTTACGTTTCGCTATCGGTTGGAACTGCGCTGTCCGTAGCGCGCTGCCGGTACATAATGGACACACCTTTCACTGACACAATCACGACGGCCGAGGAATTCGAAGCGACCCTCCAGAACCTCCTCGCGGCGGCCGACACCAACGACATTCGGGTCGAAGGCGGTTGGGAGTGTAACGGGACCGACGGGAACTTGTGGGACGTCGTGATCACCCGAGTCGATGCCGCGAGTGACGACTGACGGCGCATCTCGATCAGTGGCGGACACGTTCCTCAGGACGGGGCTCGCTCCCATCACGGTGCGTGGGAACCCGACGGGGGAGACCGGGTACCTGGTATAACAAGCAATTCCGATGAACTTTTGAACTCCGCATCGTGAGAGTATGACGAAACCGTCGCTATCAGCGCGCTCCCTGCTATGACGACAGACTACACCGACACCGTCACGACGGCCGACGACTTCGAGGAGGCCCTCGAGAACCTCCTCGCAGCAGCCGACACGAATGACGTCCCGATCGAGGGGGGCTGGTCCCCGAACGGCCGAGACGGCACGACCTGGGACGTCGTGATCACCGAGGTCGAATCCACGGACGACTGACGCCCCGGGATTGCTGCCAGGGGAAGTCGATCGCCTCCGGGGAGCGACGGCGTCTCCGTTCGATCGAGGTCCGATCATCACGACGGGGACGTCCAGGCGCTCGGCGGCGGCGCTCGCGTCCGAAGAACCGTCCACACGTGAGGACGATCGGGACGCGAAGGTCGGCGACGGGCGCCACGATCAGGGCGGCCGTCGTCGGATAGCCCTTGTACCCCCACGGACTGTCTCTATCTCGTAACCGGGCCCCGGACGGCGTCGGCGAAGCGGTCGCACGTCACGCCCGCTAGAGGGCGCCCCGGGCCAGGTTATCGCGTCCGCGTTTTTCGCGGAATTCGGTCCCGGGGTTCGAGCCGCCGTTTCCCGTAGTTTCGATTCGCTCGAACCCTCCGTCGGGACTCCCGCCCGTCCGCCGCCCCGCCGATCACGTGGCTTCGTTTCTCAATGTAGCATCGAAGAAACGAAAAGCTCCCTGTAGATCAGGTCAACCGCAACGTGCCGGTGTTCGGCTCGTAGAGTTCCCCCTTCTGTTTCATCTTCTCGATCTCGTGTTCGACCTTGGTCTCGTCCATGCCGATCTCGTCAGTCCGTTCGAGGATGACGTCGACCGGGGCGCCGTCGTCGTACTCGTCCTGGATCTCCCGGATGAGGCCCTTGAGGTTCTTGATCCGGTCGCGCTGGGACTTCGTGGTCCCCGTCTCGACGAAGTCCGCGTCGAGTTCCCCCGTCTCGGGGTCGACGCCGATGTCCTGCAGCGACGACTGGACGATGTCGATGACCCGCTCGGCGTCCGCCTCATCGACGGTGTCGGAGAGGCGAACGCGGGCGCTCGCCTCGGCGAGGCGAACGAGCGCCTCCAGTTTGCGGGCCGTCACCGGCACCGGCGAGTCCTCCCCCTGGCCCTGGGCCCGGAGGTCGACGTAGAAGTCCCGGATCGCCTCCTGGGCGGCGTCGGTCATCCGGGGGTGACAGTTCTGCTTCGCGTAGGCGACGTACTTCCGCAGGAGTTCGGCCTCGATCGTCGGCTCGACCTCCTCGGTGACGGCGTCGACCTCCTCCTGGGTGACGTCCGGCGAGGCCATCTCCGTCCGCTGGGTGTTCAACTCGCCGGCGTAGTTGGTCGTGAGGATGTGCTCGGCCAGGCGCTTGTCCTCCTCCTCGTCGGGCTTGTCGGTGACCGTGAAGATCAGGTCGAACCGCGAGATCAGCGCCGGTTCGAGGTCGATCTGCTCCGCGATCGGCTCGTACTCGTCGAAGCGCCCGTACTTGGGGTTGGCCGCACCCAGCAGGGAACACCTGGATTTGAGTGTGGCGTTTATTCCGGCCTTGGAGATGCTCACCGAGTTGTGGAGCACCACCCCTTTGCTGACGAACGTGTTCGCCGGTTCGACAGCAACGTCGTACACCCACTCACAGGCCTCGCCGCCGTCGTTGGGGACTGTTTCGACGTCAGCAACCCGGTAGTACCGAAACGAGAGCAGGTTTTCGAGCCGATCGATCGTTTCCCCGGCCTCGCGGAGTGTCGACTCGATAGCAACCCTCGCTCTGTCTGCCATTTCCTCTCGTTTCTCAGGATCGTAACCCCCGTTCTCGGCGTACGAGATACTGCTCGTCGTTTCACCGTCCAGCCTGTCGGCCAGTTGGCGACAGGACCATCCGACCGCTTCGCGGAGTGTTCCGATCGTCTCCGATCCCTCGGCATCGTCACGTACCTCCTCGACTCGATCGCGAATCGTCTCGAGTTCGTCCTCGACAGTTTCGCGCTGGACGCCGTAGCCTTCCTGGAGGTTCGTCGTCAGTCGACCCGTCAGAGGGAGGCCCAGCGACCGCTTGAGATCGCGAATCGTCGTGGCGACCCCCGTCGGAAGCACGTCGTGGTGACGAGGCGTCTCCGTACTTCGATCGGCAAAACCGACGGCCTTCTCGAACCGGTCGTCGTCGGGATTGACGACGCGATCGACGAAGCGTTTCGTGGAATCGCCCATCACGTAGGTCTTCCAGGAATCCTCGGTCTTGCTGTAGTGGATGCGTGCGGCAACGCCGATTTTCCCGAGCGCATCCGCGTAGTCCTCCGCGAGGCCATGCGAAGCGGTCGAAAACGCCATCGCCTCCGATTCGACGCCCCCGTCGCCGGCGAACGCGCCAACGAGGAACCGCCGAATC
>JBLGCL010000222.1:0-4064 GCA_047617305.1 Natronomonas sp. | reverse complement strand
ATATCGACGACCCTTTCGCGCTCGTGATGGGCGACTCCAAGAGCGACCTGCGGGTGATGCGCTGGGTCGAGGAGGAGGGGACGGGCATCGCCGCCGCGCCCGAACACTCCTCGCCGGACGTCCTCGAGCACGTCACCGGCACGGACGATCTGGTCTTCGACCGCGGGGACGCCCCCGCCATGCTCCGGACGGCGCTGGCGTTGAACCACCTCGACGAACTATGAGACCAGCGTCGCTTCGAGCAGTTCCAGCGGGTGGCGGACCTCGTAGCCCGTTCCGTGTTCCATCTGCATCGCGCAGGTCGGACACTCGGTCATGCCCGTCTCGCCTTCGGCGTCCTCCATGTGCTCGAACATCTCGTCGCCGATCTTCATCGAGGTGTCGTACTTCTCTTCTTTCCAGCCGTAGGTCCCCGAGATACCCGAACAGGAGTCGCCGACGTCCTCGAGTTCGACGCCGTCGACGTCGCGGAACAGTTCGACCGCCTGGCGGTCCAGCCCCTGGTTGCGCGCGTGACAGGGGGCGTGGTAGGCAAACTCCTTCGCGATGTCGCCATCCACCTCGGCCGCGTCGAGTTCGCCACTGAGGTCCTCGTGCACCCGGAGATATTCGAGGGCCTCGAAGGTGTGTGCGGCCACGTCGTCGATGCCGTCGAGGTCGAACAACTCGGGGTACTCCTGGCGCAGCGCCATCGAACAGGAGGTACAGGACGCGATGACGTCGTAGCCCCGGTCGATGAGGTCGCTCAGCGAGGAGACGTTGACCTCGGCGTGGCGGCGGGCGTCGGGCAACATGCCGTTGGCGAACATCGGCGTCCCCGAACACTTCTGCTTGGGGACGACCACCTCGTACCCGAAGTACTCGAAGACGCGGACCATCGCCTTGCCGACCTCCGGGGTGTTGTAGTTCGAATAACAGCCGTGGAAGTAGGCCACCCGCTTGTCGGCGTCGTCCGGGTCACCCCGGCGGGTGCGGTGCTCGCGGGCACGCTCCCGCGACCCGTCGGCTCCGCCTTCCGCGGCCCACCACTCGCGGAACGTCTCGGTCGCGAAGGCGGGAAAGTCGCGTTCGCTCGTGACGCCGAGTGTCTTCTCCATGAGCCAGCGGGCGGGACCGAAGTTCATCATCGCCGTCGCGAGGCGGGGCGTCTTGCTGGCCAGCCAGGCCGTCGCCCGGTAGTTCGCGAGCAAGCGATTGCGCCAGTATTCCAGGGAGGTTTTCGACATCTCCTCGCCCACGTACTCGCCGCGTGCGGTGTTGTGCATCTGCGAGAGCGGGACGCCCGAGGGGCAGGCGTTGTCACAGCGCATGCAGTTCGAACAGCTCATCACGGAGTCGTCGACGCCGTGGTCCTCGTCGGTCTGCTTGAGTCGCCACTGTTCGGGCCCCTGGAACTTCGGCCCGGGGAAGTCGTCGTCGACTTCCGCGACCGGGCAGTTCGTATCACACGTCGAGCACTTGAAACACGAATCCGCGCCGGGACGGAGGTCGAAGTCGTTGCTGTCGGGGAAGACGTCGACCGGTTCGAACGCCTCGCCCGTGTTCGGTTCCTCTGGGTCGAAGTCTGTGGGTGAATCTGCGTCGCTCATCCTGTCTCCTGTGTCGCGCGTCGGCCCGCAACGTAGCCTGTCGCAATCGAAACGCCGCTGCCTGATTTCTCCGCCGCGAAGTCGTAGCCACCCAGGACCGACCCCGCCGCGTGCAGGTTCGAAAAGTCGGGGGTGCCGTCGGCGGCCGTCGGGCGGAGGTCCTCGTCTGTGACGACGCCGAACCCGGCGAACTGGTGGTCGCCGAAGGCCTCGGTGTCGAACCAGTCGTAACGATCCGCCGGGTGGGGCACGTGACAGTCGAAGACCGGTTCGTAGACGTGCCCGCGGTCGGATTCGACGCCCTTCCCGACCAGCCCACCCGTCGCGAGGACGTACCGCTCGGCGGTGTTCGGAATCTTTGCGCCGTTTTTCTCGACGTAGACGCGTTCGATGCGGTCCTCGCCGTCGTAGTCGGTGACGGGATTGCCCGTCTCGATGCTGGCTCCCGCCTCGTCCAGTGCCGCAAAGAGCGCGTCCTCGAGTCTGAGCCCCGGCAACGAGGGTGGCCCCATCGGCACCTCGAAGACGTCCGCCCCGAGGTGTTCACCCAGGGCCGCCCTGACGGCCGCCGGGTCGTCGTCGCCGAGAATCGCCGGGAAGCCGATCCGGTCTTCTCCCTCGTGGTGAGGGGCCACGCGCCGGGCGAGCGCCTCGCGGGCCGGAACGTCGCGCCCGCGGACCGTCACCTCGCCGTTGGTGTCCAGCAGTTTCGCGTACCTGGTCACCTTCGCTTCGGCGTCGAGGTCACCGGGGAACTCGATGCGCACGCCCCGGACGTCGAAGGGCACGCCGGCCGATTCGAGGTGGGCCGCGGCGTGGGCGGCGTCGAAATCGACCATCGACTCCAGTCCCACCAGCAGGGCGTCGCGATCGTCGCTGGCCAGGCCCGCACTGGCCCCCGCCGGATACCGGGCGGTCGGCTTGACGGTCCCGCCGTGGGTCGGCACCAGCGCGTTCGTGTCCGTGTGGCCGCCCCTGTAATTTGGGACTACCTCGTCGAAGAGGGCCATCGCCTCCCGCACCGTCTCGGTGCCCACAGTCCGGTAGGGGTGGTCCTCGGGCAGGTCTGCCATCGCCGCGTAGGGGTCGGTCAGCGGCCCCTCGCCGTCGGGCGTGTACCCGAGCAGGTCGACCAGCCCCGAGGCCTGCCGGAGCGTGCTCTGCTTGTAGGAGACCAGGCGGACGTCAGCCCCCGCCCGGGCGGCCGAGAGCGCGCTCGTCAGGCCAGCGAGGCCGCCCCCGACGACCAGCACCTCCGACTCAATCGCCATTTCGGTTCCCTCCGTCGGTGGCCGCGCCCCGCCCGGTCCCGTCGTCGCCGGGTCCGCTGCCGGCCGCGGGTCCGCTGTCGAAGGCGGCGAAGTCGACCCCCTCGCCGTCTGCCGGGTCCTGGTCGCGGTTCTGCGTCGTCGCCTGCAGCGCGTAGTTGAGCATCGCCTGTGAGAGTTGCTCGCCCCAGAGGGCGTGGCGCTGGCCCTTCCAGCGCTCCTGGAGGAGTTCGTCCCAGGCGGCCCGGACGGTCGCCTCGTCGTACTCGGTGTGGAGTTCGCTCGCCATGCGGTGACAGCAAAAGCCACCCTGGCAGTTGCCCATCGAGGCGCGGGTCCGCAGGCGGACGGCGTTGAGGTCCGACCCCGACTGCTCGATGGCGTCCTGCAATTCGGCGCGCGTGACGGCCTCGCACTCGCAGACCACGGGGTTGGGTCCGTCGGTCGCGAGCACGTCGTCGGCCCGCGAGCCCAGGCGTTCGACGCTGCGCCGGCCGATGGGCGAGGTGAGGCCGAACTCGTCCATGTAATCGCGCAACACCGAGAAGTCCTCGCTGCCGGGCAGGGGGACCGCGGCGGTGCGACAGTCGGCGTCGATGCCGAACTTCCCGCAGACGTGGTCGCTGATCTCCTCGCCCATCATCCGGTAGGTCGTGAACTTCCCACCGACGATGCTGGTCATCCCGGGGAGGCCGTCGCGCTCCTCGTGGTCGAGCAGGAAGTAATCCCGCGTGATGTCCGTCGGGTCGTCGCTCCCCACGTCGGGCGGTTCGTACAGCGGCCGGACGCCCCAGAAGGAGCGGATCGTCCGGGCCTCTTCGAGCATCGGCACCAGCTCGGAGAGCGTGTCGATCATCTGGTCGACCTCCCACTGCTCTTCGGGGTAGTCCTCGGGGTCGTCGACTTCCTCGTCCGTCGTGCCGAGGATGGCCGTCGTCTCGTGGGGGACGACGATGTCGGCGTCGCCCTTGGGCCGACAGCGGTTGATGACGGTGTCGACCTGCCGGATGTTCATGATCGTCATCACGCCCTTGGAGGGCCGAACTTCGATGTCGACGCCGGCCATGTCGCCGATCCGGCCGGCCCACGCGCCCGTCGCGTTGACGACGTAGTCGGCCCGGATCTCCTCGGTGCCGCCTTCCGTCCCGTGGACGCGCTTGCCCGGGCCGGATGCGTGTTCGACTTCCAGTCCGACGACCTCGCCCGA
>JBLGCL010000221.1:0-4070 GCA_047617305.1 Natronomonas sp. | reverse complement strand
CGACGCGAACGGGTCGTCCGCGCGTTCGGCGGCCGCGTTCCGCTCCGCCTTCAGCCCCGCGAGGTAGTCCCGCACGTCCGCGTAGAAGGAGTCGCGGAGGTGCTGGAGGCTGTCCGTCCGGCGCTCCTTGCTCCTGACGGACTGGAGTTCGTCGAGGTTCATTCTTTCTCCTTCTCGGCGCGCCCGCGAGCCATGAGGAACACGCCGAGGTATTCCGGAACGTGTTGTGCGCCCGCCGAGACCGTAAAGCTATCGCCCCCGATTTCGACCGGCCCGGGATCGGTCACCGAGACCGCGATCTCCTGTCCCCGGAAGGTCGAGGGGACGGCGTCGACCAGCGGGTCGAAGGCGTCCAGGTCGTCCCGGTCGATCGGCGTCACGACCAGTCCGGTCCCGCCGTGGAGGCTCCCGGGAAGGCGGATGAGGCGGTTGACGTCCGTGGTGACCGGCTCGTCGATCGGGGCCATCCCGCGTTCGACGGTTTCCTCGACCAGCGCCCTGACGAGCCCGATGAACGCCGGGTGGACGTCGATGTTGCCGGCGGCGATCGCGTCCCGGTTGTTCGACGCGGCGGTCAGGATCGCGTCGGCCTTCCCCTCGCCGATGCCCTCGAACGAGCGAAGCCGGCCGAGCGCGTCGCCCTCGTCCATCGCGAGCACCTCGTCGACCAGCGACACGACCCGTCGGTGGACCCGGCGACTCCACCCGCCGTCCGTCGGCAGCGAGCGCTTGTGGGCCGGGGTCTCCCGGCCCATGCCCGCGACCGGTTCGGACTCGACGACGCGCTCGAAGTCGACGCCGACGCCCCGGACGTAGTCGACGATCTCGCGGCGCGCCTCCCGGCCGAGCCCCCTGACGGCCTCGTCGCGGACGTGGACGTGATACCCCCGGCCGCCCGAGAAGACGACGGCGAGGTCCTCGAACCCGAAGTCGTCCTCGAGGAACCCGAGCAATCGGAAGAGCGCGTCCTTGCAGGTCGCGAGCATCTCGGCGTAGCTATCCGCCTCGGGATCGACCCGGGGCAGGTGGTCGGCGTCGAGGTCGAACACGAGGTCGGCCTCGCGCCAGTCCTTCGCGCCCATGGTGCCGGCGCCGGGATGCCGGTATCGACCGGCCGAGAAGTAGACGTGTCGCGGCCGCTTGCGAGCCAGGAAGTCGCCGAGATCGCCCAGGTCCAGGATCGACCGATGGCGGACCATCGTGGTGCTCCCCTCGCTCCAGGGGATGAATCCCCACTCGCGCTCGTTCGCGGCAGGGGGCAACGACGGCGCCACCCGACGATAGTGGTCGCGAAAGCGCCCTCTGAGATAGGCTCGCGTGCGCGGCTCCATCGCCCGCAACGGTTCGACGCCCCGTGGTAAAATCCTGCCGGACGCTACCGGTGCAGGAAGGACGAGAGTCGATCCGCGAGACCGGCTTCCTCGCCGAGTTTCAGGTAGTAGGCGTCGCCGCCGTCCTCGTAGTAGTTGTCGATGCGTCGTTCCACGTCGAAGCCCAGGTGTTCGTAGAACTGCAGGGCGTTCTCGTTGGTCGTGCGGGCGTGACAGGTGACCGCCCGGTGTTCGTCGGCCACGCGGGCGACCAGCCGCTTGCCGATGCCCTCCCCCCTGAAGTCGGGATGGGAGGCCAGAAAGAGGATGTAACCGTCCCGGCGCGTGGCGACGAACCCCGCAAGGTCGTCGCCCGCGACGTAGAGATGGACCTTGGAGCGCCGGTAGGCGTCGGTGAAGAACCCTTTCCGCTGCTTGAGGACCCCCGCCTCCCGCCTGATCCGTTCCTTCAGGTCCCAGGCCTCCTCGACGTATTCGTCGCTACCGCAATCGACGACCTGTAGGTCGATTTTGACGCTCACTACGTACATATAAGGCAAACGTGTGTAATAAGCGCACCGGCCTTGACTCGCGTTGACACGTCCGGTTCAGGGGACCGGTGGCGGGAGCTCGGGGAAAGTGTTTCCCCCCTTTGCGTCCAATAGAGGGGTATGAACACCTACGACGCCGACGGTATCACGCTCCACCGGATCGACGATTACGTCTGGGAGATCGAACCCGAGGACGGGATGCGGGTCCCGGCGCGAGTCCTCGCCAGCGAGACGTTGCTCGACGAGATCAGCGACGACCTGACCCTCCAGCAACTCAAGAACTCGACGCACCTCCCGGGCATCACCAAGTACGCCGTCTGCATGCCCGACGGCCACCAGGGCTACGGCTTCCCGGTCGGGGGCGTGGGGGCGACGGACGCCGAAACCGGCTGTATATCGCCCGGAGCGATTGGTTACGATATTAATTGTGGCGTAAGAATGTTGAAAACAAACCTCACGTACGACGACGTCCGGGGGACGGAGGAGGAGCTCGTCGACGCCCTCTTCGCGAACGTTCCGTCGGGGCTGGGGGCGGGCGGCGTCGTCGAGACGGACAAGTCGACGCTGGAAGAAGTGCTCGCCCGGGGGATGGACTGGGCCCTGGAGAACGGCTACGCCGTCGAGGACGACCTGAAACACTGCGAGGACGGCGGCGTCTTCCACGAGTCGGACCCCTCGGTCGTCTCGGAGAAGGCGAAGGACCGCGGGAAGAACCAGCTGGGCAGCCTCGGCAGCGGGAACCACTTCCTCGAGGTCCAGCGCGTGACCGACGTCTACCTCGACGACGTGGCCGACGCCTACGGCCTGGAAGACGACCAGGTCGTCGTCCTCATCCACACTGGCTCCCGGGGATTCGGCCACCAGGTCTGTACCGACTACCTCCGGAAGATCGAGCAGCAACACCAGGGCCTGCTCTCGAAGCTCCCGGACAAGGAACTCGCCGCGGCCCCGGCGGGGTCGCCGCTGGCCGAGGACTACTACCTGGCCATGGGCGCGGCGATCAACTTCGCCTGGACGAACCGCCAGTTGATCATGCACCGCACGCGGCAGGTGTTCGAGAAGGTGTTCGACCGGTCCTGGCAGGAGATGGACATGCACCTCCTGTACGACGTCGCCCACAACATCGGCAAGAAGGAGGTCCACGAGGTCGAGGGAGAGGAACGCGAACTCTACGTCCACCGCAAGGGCGCGACGCGGGCGTTCCCGGCCGGACGACCGGAAGTTCCCGACGCCTATCGGGACGTCGGCCAGCCGATCATCATTCCCGGCAGCATGGGCTCGGGAAGCTACGTGCTGCGCGGCGGGGAGGCCTCGATGGACCTCACGTTCGGCTCGACGGCCCACGGCGCCGGCCGACTGATGAGTCGCACCCAGGCCAAGAACACCTACTGGGGCGAGGACGTGATGGACGATCTGCAGGACCAGAACCAGATCTACGTCAAAGCCCAGAGCGGCGCGACCGTCGCGGAGGAGGCTCCCGGGGTCTACAAGGACGTCGACGAAGTGGTCCGCGTCTCGGACGAACTCGGGATCGGCGACAAGGTCGCCAGGGTGTACCCCATCTGTAACATCAAAGGGTAGCGACGCCCGGCGCACGTTGTGTGACACGCGCTTCGTGGAGAAACCGAACGGGGGCGCTGAATAGAGTCGTTCCGTTGGTATATCGGCGCGGAGAAGATTACCAGTCTCGATATTATTCTACTCTCCGGTTCGGCACTTCTCCAGCCGAAACGCGAATTTAGCCCGTTGCTGTATTGCGATCTTTGGCGATTTCGAGGGGACCTGTCGGCCAAAACCATTAATTTGGATGCGTGACAAATCCGGGCTGCCGGAGCTCCGGTGCGATCGTGCCGGTGTGTCAGTCCACCGGTCGTCGCGGGGGTAATACAGCGCTTCGCTGGGCGGCGCCATCCGCCACCCACCGTTTCGAACGTAGACCCATTCGGTTCCCCCATGGTTTTGCCCCCCGGCTGCCCCCCGTTCCCCCGTTCCCGGCCAGTCCCGCCGTCGGCGAGTGCGGAAGACCTTTCTCTCGCACGAGTGAGGGCCCGTGTATGATCGACGAGACGATCGAGGAGATCCGCGAGATGCAGACCCACAGCTCCTCGGTGGTGGCGATCAAGGCCGCCGACGCGCTCCGGGAACTACTCGATCGGGACTTCGCCACGGTCGAGGAGTACGAACGCACGCTGGAACGAAACGGGTCGGC
>JBLGCL010000220.1:0-4072 GCA_047617305.1 Natronomonas sp. | reverse complement strand
CAGGAGGTCTACAACGTGACGGGGGAACTCGCGACGATCCGCGAGGCCGCCGCAGTCGTGCGGACGGTCGTCCCCGACGCCGACCTCGACGTCTCCGACGAGGGCGAACTCCCGTGGACTCAGGACCTCGACGACGGCGCGGCGCGGGCGGACCTCGGCTACGAACCGGCGTACGACCTGGAGAGCGGCATTCGGGAGTACGTCGAGGTGTTGCGAAACGAACGCGGCCCCTGACGCGATCCCCGATCAGTCCGACGTCTGGCTGTACTCGTCGACCCACTCCGACAGCGTGATCCCCATCGTGGACTGCGTGATGGCGTTCGAGGACGCGTCGTTGGCGCTCTTGACGAGTTCGGCCTCGATCGTCCGGGACGGGACCTCACCCAGGAAGTGCGGGATTGCGCGCTGGACGGCGACGGGACAGCCGACCTCGTGAGCCAGGGCATACCCCGAAATGGAGTGGGGAATCTCGCTTCCACCGTAGGTATCGCGGTCGGGATCGACCAGTTCGTCGTCGACGTGATCGACGTACTCGTAGCACTTGCCCACGTCGTGGAGGAGACAGGCCGCCCGCACGACGTCCGGGTCGGGATCAGCCCCGTGAAACTCGCGCTGGACCCGCAGGGACTCGACCGCGATCTTCGTGACCCCGCGGACGTGCTCGACGTTACTGACCTCGTGGATATTCCAGGCGTAAGGGACGTCCTCGACGTGGCGCCAGCCACCCCGCTCCAGCCCCAGCACCCACGCCTCGACCACCCGCTCGCGCAGGTCGTCGCTCTCGATGCCGTCCAGTTCGGGGAACGCCTCCCGGACCTGTGTCTCGTGGTCGGGCATGGCCGGGCGGTTGGCGCGGCGGCGGATATACGTTCGGGTGCGGACGCCGCGTCACGCGGACCTGGCTGGTGGCTGTCCCCGGATTACGCGGGGTCCTCGCCGATACTGACTCCGTCGGGGCCGGCGGCCTCGACGCCGCCGACACCTCCCTGGTCGGCGCGCGAACGCCGTCAGGGTTTCACCAACATGTCGGGCCCCAGTGTGTCTGAATGAAAATTCACGTATCTTACGTCGGCGAGCGACCGCGATATGAATGAATTGTAACCTCCCGAACCGGATGGGTGCTGGGAACACGTTCAAGCCGCCTGGGGCACTGGACGGTAGCATGCTTCGCCGCCTGCGCGAGAGCGGACCCGTCGTCCTGGTGCCGGCCATCTGGACCGTCGTGACCGGGGGCCACCTCGGCGTCGTCACCGAGCACGCGCTGCTGGTCGCTCACGTCGTGATGTCGGCCCTGCTGGTCGCGTTCGTGGCCCTCTCGTGGGGCGACATGGAGACGGGGGTCCTGCGCGCCTGGCGGCTGACCATCCTGGGGGGCGTCCCACCGGCGCTCGCGGGGACCGCCGGCCTCGCCGCGACCCCGAACGTGGACGCCCTGCTGTGGGTGGCGGTCGTCGGCTGGATGGTCGTCCCCGCACCGGCGCTCCTCTACACCGGCCAGCGGGTCGAGCGCCACCCCCGCGCCTACATCGCGGGCGCGGCAGCGTGCGTGCTGGGGATGCTCGCGTACGTCGCCGCCGGGCTCACGATGGCGGGCACGGGCGCCCTCGTGGTCGGCATCGCCCTGGCGGGCGCCGGCCAGACCGCCGGCATCGTCGCCGCCGTCGTCGACTACTGAACCCGTCCCCCCGGACTCAGTACCCCTCGGCGTCGGTCTCGTCCTTCTGGACGACCTCGCGGCCGATGAAGCGGGGACGCTCCTCGATGGCGAGGAACTCGTCGACGTCCTCGCGGGCCTTCGCGGCCACTTCCTTCGTCGGGTCGTAGTCGCGGCTCCCCGGCGATCCCAGCGCGTCGTGGAGGTCCTCCAGGGTCTCGAAGTACAGTTCGGCGACGCCGTCGAACTCCGCCTGCTCGGGATCCGTCGGGTAGACCGTGTGATACCGGACGACGCCTTCGATGTCCCTCGCGAGCGGGCTGTGCTCGTTTTCCCAGTACTCGCGGAACTCCTCGTGGGTCAGCCCGTCCTTCCGGACGAGGAACGCCGAATGCTTGTAGAGGCCGTCGGTGTCGCCGTACGGCGTCGCGGGGGTTCCGTCGACCTCGTCCGTCCAGACCCTTTCCTCGCCGATGAACCGGGGGCGCTCCTCGATGGCGAGGAACTCGTCGACGTCCTCGCGGGCCTTCGCGGCCACCTCCTTCGTGGGATCGTAGTCCCGGGAGCCGGGTGATCCCAACGCGGCGTGGAGGTCGTCGAGGGTCTCGAAGTACAGTTCGGCGATCCCGTCGAACTCCGCGTGTTCGGGATCCGTCGGGGAGACCGTCTGGTACCGGACGACGCCCTCGATGTCCCTCGCCAGCGGCGAGTGGCGCTCCCGCCAGTACTCCACGAACTCGTCGTGGGTCAGGCCGTCCTTCCGGACGAGCAGGGCGACGTGTTTGTACATGTCACCCGACCCTGGGGGGCATGCGGTATAAACTTGGGGTCGGCGTTGGTGTTGAATCGACATTTAAGACGAGTTTTTATCGTTCGGTGGTCGCTTCGACCTTGTTGTATCCAGTTTGCACGAGCAAAACGGTTTAGTGCGTCGCCCACTACGTTCGAGACATGAGCCAGGGTCGGGACGACGCCGGCCGTTTCGAGGAGACGGTGACCGAACAGGAAATCCTCAAGGTCTTCGATTACGAGGACGACCCCGTTCTAACGGCCCCCGAGGTCGCCGATGGACTTCGCCGATTCGGAAAAGAGATCACGGCGGAAGGGGTTCGAAATCGGCTCGACCGGATGGCGAAAAAGGGATTGGTGAGTCGAAAGAAACTCGGTGCGAGAGCAGTTGGCTGGTGGGCCGAGGTCGCTCCCGAACTCGATCCCGAAACCGCTCGGACGGTCGAAGAACGGAAAGAGTCCGACGAGTGGACGGAACTGTAGCGTTCCATGGCGACGGTGCTCCTTCATCCCGACGTCGAGAAGCAATTGCAATCGCTCCCGAACGACATCGAGAACCGGATTCGATCGAAATTGGAAGAAGCGGGAGCGAATCCCGACCGTCATTTGAAACAATTGAAAGGACGGGACGAATATTCGCTCCGGATCGGCAAGCGGCGTGCGATCGTCGACTGGAACACGAAACAGGACGAGCTCGGAGTCCTGGAAATCGACACTCGGGATACTGTATATCAGTAGTCCTGGAGTCCCACGTTCCCGATTAGGAGTCGGTCCTCGGTCTGGGGCGGATCATCGCAAAGACCCCGAGCTTACGGGTTCGGTAGCAGGGTTCATAACGATCGTCCCTGTACGTCGGGAAAGATGTACGAACGCGACTTCATGGAGGGCACCCGCGGAACGATGGCCGTCGACTGGGAGGAGCGGATCGACGTCGCCC
The DNA here is from genome assembly GCA_047617305.1 of Natronomonas sp. GTDB lineage: Archaea > Halobacteriota > Halobacteria > Halobacteriales > Natrialbaceae > DATFIX01. The sequence goes on along the minus strand of JBLGCL010000220.1, from coordinate 692 downwards.
GGCTACGGGAGGAACGCAAGGAGCGCGCCCTCGATCGAATGCGCGAGGCCGGCCTGAGCAGCATGCTCCTGATCGACGACCCGAACGTGCGGTACGTCACCGGGCTGGCGATGACGGGCGGCAGCGGGGCCGACCACTACACGCTCCTGCTGGAGGACGGGGGAATCGTCCACTGGGACACGGCGGACCACGCCGCGAACCAGCGGTTCAACTGCCCGTGGCTCGACGACATTCGACACGCGTGCCCCGGACTGGGCAACGTCCCGCGTGCCTCCGGAAGCGATTCCGCGCGCGAATGGCTCCGGGGGAAGATGGCCGAGACGGTCGTGGACGCGCTCGAGGAGTACGGCCTGAAAACGGAGTCGATGGGGATCGACGTGGCGAACCCGGGGCTGGTGAGCGCGCTGGAGGACCGGGGGATCGACGTCAGGCCCGACGAGTGTGCAGGGGTAATGGAGGACGCCCGGAAGGTGAAGACCCGGGACGAGATCGAGTGCCTGCGCACCGTCGCCGCGATCTGCGAGGCGGGGTTCCAGCGGATCACGGAGTCGGTCGCCCCCGGCCGGCGCGAGTCGGAGGTGTGGGGCGACGCCGTCCGCGAACTCTGGCGCCACGGCGCGACGGTGCACGGCGGCTATCTCACGTCCGGCCCGAACACCTGGCCGAAGCATCAGGCCAACACGACGGACCGG
>JBLGCL010000219.1:0-4076 GCA_047617305.1 Natronomonas sp. | reverse complement strand
ACCGGTTGGTCCCCCTCCCGCTTTACGCTACTCCCGGGACGAGCGTTTTCGGGTGACCTCCCGCCGCCGGGGTCGACGATCCGGCGCGTCAGCGATCGCCTTCCAGCGCCCGCAGGCGGTCACAGACGTCGGCCATCGTCCGTTCGGCGTCGGGAACGTCGCCCGTCCCCTCGCGATCGATGTGGACGTAGTCGATCCCGATGCGGTCGGCGAATTCGCGGTCGGACTCGGCGTCGCCGACGTAGACGTAGTCGAACCGCGGGTCGTCGCCGTGGTTGCCCAGACGACCCCGGAGCCGCTCGAACGGTTCGGTCGCGGGCTTCAGGTCGTCGAGGTCCACCAGGGCGTGCCCGCGCCCGATCGTGACCTCGAAGAGGTCCTCGAACTCGTACGTCTGCACGAACGTTTCGACGACGATCTCCGGGGAATTGCTGAGGACGTGCAGGGAGACCTTGGCGTCGGATGCCTTGCGGAAGTCGTACAGGCGGTCCACGTCGTCGAACGGCCGGAGGTCGCCGCGCTCGATGGCGGCGAGTTTCTCCTCCGTGTAGCAGTCGTCGCGCCTGCGCCACAGGTCCTCGGCGTCGACGCCGAACGACCGGGCGGCCTCGCGGAAGTCGGGGACGTTCGCCGGATAGAGCTTCCGCCGGTTCTCGTCGGTTCGTGGCAGGTCGAACGCGGCGAGGGTCCGGTCGAGCGCCCGGTCGAGCCAGGAGAGGTCGGACTCCGAGTCCAGCAGGACGCCGTCCAGGTCGAAAACCACCTGCATGGCCGACGGTTGCGCGCGCAGGAGTATGTGCCTCCCGATCGTCCCCGGGGACCGGGCCGGCCGCCGAAACCCCCCACGCCGTGCCGATACAGGGGCGGTTTTGGTCCGGGGAGCCGAAGGCCCGGACCGGATGAACGGTATCGCGCTGGTGGTGGTCGCTGCCCTCCTCTGGGGGGTCGGATCGTTCGTGTCGAAGGTCGCGGTGACCGCGATCGGCCCCTGGACGGCCGCGCTCGTCCGGTCGATCGTGTTCTTCCCGCTCGTCGCCGGGTTCGTCCTGTGGCGTCGGCAACCGACGCTGGAGCGCAACCGGGGCCTGGTGTACGGGGCCCTGGCCGGCGCGGTGCTGGGCGTCGGCATCGTCGCGACCCGGTTCTCCCTGTCGTTCTACGACGTGAGCCTCGTCGACCCGATCCGGCGGCTGAACGTCCTCGTGGCCGTCCTGCTCTCGGTGCTCGTCCTCGACGAAGCGCTCACGGTCCGCAAGGGCCTCGGTATCGCGACCGCGATCGCCGCGCTGTACCTCCTGGCCCCCTGACAGTATGACCCGAACGTGCCCGCTCCAGCCATGAATCCCGGACCCGTCGCCGTCGCCCTCATGATCTGTAGCCTCGGGGCGACGACCGTCTTCCTCCGACTCGCGATCGATCACGGGAGCGTCGACGACGCCCGGCTCCTCCGGTCGTCGTTCCAGACCCTCGCCATCGTGATCGGCGTGCTCGCGGTGCAGGGGACCGGCGGGTTCCACGTCGCGCTCCGCCCCGGCGTCGCGTTCGCGGCGCTCAACGGCGCCCTCGGGGGCGTCGCGTTCATCCTCTTCTCGAAGGGGCTGGAGTCCGTCGACGTCAGCCGGGCGAAGCCGGCGATGGTCGTCGGCATGGTCGTGCCCGTGGTCCTCGGGGTCGCGCTGTTGCGGGAGCCCATGACGCCACGCAAGGCTGCCGGCGTGGTCCTGGCCGGGGTGGCGGTTTACCTGCTCTCCTCGGACGGGCGGTGAGGGGTCCCCCGCCGGTCAGACCAGCAACTGGATGTCGGCGTCGGCCATGCCCTCGAGGGCGGTCGCGGCGCCGACGCCGGTCGTGACGCCGCCGTAGAGGTCGTCCTCGTCGTAGTCCAGGAGCTCCATGGTCATCTGGCAGGCCTGGAGTTCGACCCCCGTATCGAGGGAGAGTTCGACGAGTTCCTCGACGCTGGCCGTGCCGTTCTCGTCGATCTTGCGGGCCATCATCCGTGTCGCCATCGCGTCCATGCCCGGGAGGGCGGCCACGAGGTTCGGGACCGACATCGTCGGGTTGCCCACGGCGCTCAGCTTGAGGTTCTTCGAGTGTTCCTCGTGGAGCAGGTCGAGCCCCCAGAACGTGTGGAAGACCGTGACGTCCCAGTCGAAGGCGGCCGCCGTGATCGCCAGGATGAGCGGGGGATACGCCATGGTCTTGACGACAGGCATCGGGCAGTTGAGTCCCGTTACGTCCAGCGTCTCGGTTACGTCGAATTCCACGCCCATTTCCGATCTATAGTATTGTGGATATTGAACAATAGCAATTACTATTTAATAAGCCCTGCGAATCAAGAGATATATAAAGAAGGTAAGATTAGGGGGCCATTGTTGACGTATGAGTCTTCTCTAAGTTATCTATTGCTACCTGATATTGTGCAGTATTTGAATTACTATAGAAAGCCTTTAGTGATCCAGCATACAACGGGCGATCGAGGCATGAGCGAGACCGAGACGGAAGCCGAATTCCCGACCCCGAACGTATCGGTCGATTCGATCGAACCGAACGCGCTGAAGGCGGGGATCGACGAGGGCGAGGACGTCACGATCCTCGACGTCCGCGCCGAGAGCGAGTTCGAGGAGTGGCACATCGACGGCGAGTCCGTCGAGATCCTCAACGTTCCCTACTTCGACTTCCTCGACGACGTGGACGAGGAACTCCTCGACCGCGTCCCGACGGGCGATCCCCTCGTGGTCGTCTGTGCGAAGGGCGAGGCCAGCGCGTACGTCGCGAGCCTCCTGGTGGAGGAAGAGGACCGCGACGCCGTCAACCTCGCCGAGGGCATGAACGGGTGGGCCCGGATCTACGAGGCCCAGGAGATCACGCGCTACGACGGGGCCGGCGCGGTCTACCAGTACCAGCGCCCGTCCAGCGGGTGTCTCGGCTACCTCGTGGTCGACGGCGACGAGGCCGCGGTGATCGACCCCCTGCGGACGTTCACCGAACGGTACCTCGAGGACGCCGAGGCGCGCGGCGCCGACCTCGAGTACGCCATCGACACGCACGTCCACGCGGACCACGTCAGCGGGGTCCGGGACCTGGACGCGGCGGGCGTCGAGGGCGTGATCCCCGAGGCGGCGACGGAGCGTGACGTCACCTACGGCGACGAGTTGACTCTTGCAGGCGACGGCGACACGTTCGCGGTGGGCGACGCGAGGATCGAAGCAATTCACACGCCGGGGCACACGACGGGGATGACTTCCTACCTGGTCGACGGGAGCGTCCTGCTGACGGGTGATGGACTGTTCGTCGAGAGCGTCGCCCGGCCGGACCTCGAGAAGGGCGACGCGGGCGCTCCCGACGCCGCCCGCCAGCTGTACGAGACGCTCCAGGAGCGCATCCTCAGCCTGGACGACGACGTGGTGGTCGGGGGCGGCCACTACAGCGACGCCGCCGAGCCCGCCGCGGACGGCACCTACACCGCCACCCTCGCCGAACTCGAGGCGGAGATGGACGCGCTCTCGATGGACGAGGACGCGTTCGTCGACCTGGTCCTGGACGACATGCCGCCCCGCCCGGCGAACTACGAGGACATCATCGCCACCAACCTCGGCCAGCGCGAGACGGACGACGAGGAGGCGTTCGAACTGGAACTCGGCCCGAACAACTGCGCCGCCAGCCAGGACTCGCTGGCCGACTGACGCTCCCGAGTGATCCCCCCAAATGTCAACGATACCCCCCATGGACGCGACATTCCCCCTGTTGCTGGACGCGTTCTTCCCCAACGGGATTAGCCGGTACGCCGTCGGCGGGGCGCTGGTCGGCCTCGGGGTGGCCGTCATCTACCTCGGGACCGGCATCATCGCGGGCGCGAGCACGTTCCTCGAGTCGACGCTGTCGTACGTCTCGGGGCTCCAGCGGTTCCAGCGGCCCGACTTCGTCGCCTCACGGGACTGGCGGTTCGTGTTCACCCTCGGGATCGTCTCGGGCGCGGCCGTCTACGCTGCAACCGTCCAGGGCGGCATCTGGACGACGGACGTCCAGTGGTGGCGGTTGCTGCTCGGCGGCGTCCTCGTCGGCGTCGGCACCCG
>JBLGCL010000218.1:0-4193 GCA_047617305.1 Natronomonas sp. | reverse complement strand
GCACACTCCCCGACGGCGTAGAGACGGTCCAGGGAGGCCCGGCCGCGGTCGTCGACGGCGACGCCGCCACAGAGGAAGTGTTCGGCGGGTGCGACCGGAATCTCCGGCAGGGAGACGCCGCGCTCGTCGCACTTCTCCGCGAGGTCGGGGAACTCGTCCGCGAAGCCGATGCCCGAGACGTCGAGGACGACCGCGCCGGTTTCCTCGCGCTGGGCTTTGACCGCGCGGGCAACGACATCCCGGGGAGCCAGTTCGGCGTCCGGGTGGTAGTCGGGCATGAACCGCTCGCCGTCGGCGTTGCGGAGGTGGGCACCCTCGCCGCGGACGGCCTCGCTGACGAGGAACGTATCGCTGTCCCCCTCGCCGCCCGTCGAGTCGTCCCGGGCCGCGCTCGGGTCGTAGGCGGTCGGGTGAAACTGGACGAACTCCATGTCGGCCACGTCTGCACCGGCGAGTGCGGCCATCGCGATGCCGTCGCCCGTCGCGTCCGCGGGGTTGGTCGAGTGCGGGTAGAGTGCGCCGATGCCACCGGTCGCAAGCACCGTCGCGCCGGCGAAGGCCGGTGCCCACTCGCCGTCGCGTTCGAGGATCGCACCGTAGACGCGTCCCTCGTGGCGGACGAGTTCGAGCGCGGCGGTGTCCTCCAGGATCTGGACGTCGGTTTCGTCGGCGACGTAGTTCAGGAAGGGCACGTGGACGTGCTTGCCCGTCGCGGCGTCGACGTGCAGAATGCGGGGTTCGTCGTGGGCGGCCTCCCGGCCGTAGTCGTACTCGGTGCCGTTCGTGTCGAACTCGATGCCGACGGTCTCGACGAGGACGTCCCGCACGGCCTCGTCTGCGTTTGCGACCAGCACTTCGACGGCGTCCTCGTCGGCGGTTCCGGCCGAGGCCGACAGGATGTCGCGGGTGAACTGCTCGGGGTCGTCGCGGCTGACGGCGATACCGCCCTGTGCCCACCACGTCGAGGCGTCCTCGGGGCGTTCGGCCTTCGTCACGACGGTCACGTCCGCGCCCGCGCGGTCCGCGGCGAGTGCCGCCGACAGGCCTGCGATGCCCGCACCGACCACCAGCACGTCGGTCGTCTGTCGCTCCATGGTTACAGCTCCAGCATCCGGTCTAAGGCCACCTGGGCCAGTTCCTTCTCCTCGGGGGCCACCTCGATGACGTTGCGCTCGCGGCCCTCCAGCAGTTCTTCGAGGACCCACGCGAGGTAATTGGGGTCGATCTGGCGCATCGCGTTACAGTCCATGCAGGCGTCCCCACAGAGGGGCAGGACGTTCACCTCCGGGTGCCACCGCGAGAGGTGGTTCGTGAGGTGGATCTCGGTCCCGATGGCCCACGTCTCGCCGGGGTCGGCCTCGGCGACGGTCTCACAGATCGTCGACGTCGAGCCGACGACGTCGGCCATCTCGACGACCTCGCGGCGACACTCGGGGTGGACGACCACGTTCGCGTCGGGATGCTCGGCCCGGATAGTCTCGATGTGGTCGGGGCTAAAGCGCTCGTGGACCTGGCAGTACCCCTCCCAGAGGATGACGTCGTGTGCGACGGCGGCGTCGGGGTCTGCGCTCTCGGGGTCCCAGGGGTCCCACTCGACGATCTCGTCGGCCACGTCCAGTCGGTGGGCGGTGTTCTCCCCGAGGTGCTTGTCCGGCAGGAAGAGCACCTTGTCGCCCCGCTCGAAGGCGTACTCGAATGCTTTGTGGGCGTTCGAGGAGGTACAGACCAGCCCGCCCTGCTCGGCACAGAAGGCCTTGAGGTCTGCATACGAGTTCATGTAGGTGATGGGGACGATGTCGGCGTCGGTCGCCGCCGTGAGTTCGGCCCACGCGGCGTCGACCTGCAGGGCCTCGGCCATCCCCGCCATCGGGCAGGACGCTTCCATCGACGGCAAAATGACGGTCTGGCTGTCGTCGGTGATGATGTCGGCGGATTCGGCCATGAACGTCACACCGCCGAAGATGACGTACTCGGCGTCGGCGGCGGCCGCCTCCGTCGACAGCTGGTAGGAGTCGCCCACGAAGTCGGCGTGCTCGACTATCTCCTCGCGCTGGTAGTTGTGCCCGAGGATCACCACGTCGTCACCCAACTCGGCGAGCGCGGCTTCGATGCGCTCGGTTCGCTCGTCCCTGTTCAGCTCCCGGTAGGCCGGAGGGAGCTGCTCGAGGTTGTCGTACTTGAAGAGGCTGAGGTCCGTCTCGAACTGCGCTGTTTCCATCTGTGGCACGGTGTCCCACCTGGTAGTAAGGATGCCTTCGGTACTCGTCTTTGAAAAGATTTTGTATTCAAAGTTACCGACTCAGGGATAGATCGGGCCCAACAGCGGCGATCGTTGGTGTTATTTCACCATCATGTGGGTGAGGGGGCGACAGAATATCCGACTAGTCGTCCGACCGGTCGTCGAAGACGACAGCCCCGTCCACGACCGTCGCCGCGACGTCGATGTCGGCGAGGGCGTCGGCGGGAACCGCCCAGGGCGAGTCCGCGAGGACGACGAAATCCGCGCAGTAGCCCGGTTCGATCCGCCCCAGGCGGTCCTCGTCGAAGCCGGCGTAGGCGGCCCCGCGGGTGTAGGCACGGACTGCGTCAGTGACGGAGAGCGTCTGGTCGGGGTCGGGTGCGGTCACGGCCTGCTGGATCCCAAAGAGGGGGTCCAGGGGCATGCAGTCACTGCCGAAGGCCAGGCGGGCACCGGCCGCCTGGAGTCGACCGAACAGGTTGGTCTGACGGCGCCGCTCCGGACCCAGGCGGGCGTCGTAGAGGCCATCCTCGCGGGCCCACTTCAGGAAGTTCGGCTGGGCCGAGACCACCACGTCCGCGTCGGCGAGTCGCCCGACGCGGTCGTCGGTCAGCACCTCGGCGTGTTCGATGCGGTGGCGCGTGCCGTCACGATCGGCGAGCGCGTCGAGGGCGACGTCGATGGCCTCGTCGCCGATGGCGTGGAGGGCGACCTGGAGGCCGGCGTCGTCGGCCCGTTCGACCAGGTCGGTAAGAGCCGTCCGCGACTCCAGCAGGAGGCCGCGTTCGGTCTCGCTGTCGGCGTAGGGTGCAGTCAGCCGGGCGGTCTGGCCGCCGATGGAGCCGTCGACGTAGGTCTTGATCGCGCCGACGCGCACGCGCTCGCTCCCGTGGTTGGTGCGCAGGCCGGTCTCCAGGACGGCGTCGAGGTGGTCGGCCCAGTAGTTCAGGCGGACCCGGAGCGTGAGATCACCGGCGGTATCGAGGTCGCGGTAGACCCGCGGGGCGTCGGACCGACGGACCATCTCGTGGACGGCCGTGATCCCCCGGGCGTGGGCGTGCTCCTGGGCGGCCAGCAGGTACTCGCGCATGGCCCCGGGTCCGGGTCTGGTGGCCTCGTCGATCGCGTCGGCGGCCCCCTCGACGAGGACCCCCGTCGGTTCGCCGTCGGCCGTGCGCACGTCGTCTGCTGGCATGGACTCGCGGTGGCGCTCCAGGGCGACGCTGTTGACGGAGACGACGTGCAGGTCCTCGCGGAAGGCGGCGACCGGCCGCTCGTCGCTGACCGCATCGAGGTCCTCGCGAGTGAGCGGGTCGCCGTCCCAGCGGCTCTCGTCGTAGCCAAAGCCGACGAGCCAGTCGTCGGCGCGGTGGTCCGGTTCGGCCCCGCGCAACCGGTCGAGACACGCCGACCGGGAGTCAACCCCGGCGAGGTCGACCTCCCGCAGGCGGCGACCGACGATTTCGAGGTGCGTGTGGGCGTCGACGAACCCGGGCAGGAGGTGTCGCCCACCCAGATCCACCACGTCGGTGTCGACGCCCGCCAGAAAGTCGACCTCGTAGTCGCTGCCGACCCTGACGATCTGCCCGTCGCGGACTGCGACGGCCTCGGCGCTCCCGTCGTCTCGGGTGTGGACGACGGCGTTCCTGAAAATCCGATCCGCGGCCCGTGTCATACCTCTATCGGGGACGGCGAGTGCGTTAACGATTGGGGTCGCGGTGGGCGAGCGACGGCAGGCCGCTCGCTCGTCGTAGCCGATAGTATCATACTGTCGGCTATAACTTCGTGAAGATATTCGGCATTCGGGGTGCCGAAATTCCTCACGGGATTATAGCCGACAGTATCAGCAGGTGGGTGTCCAGAGCACCCAATAATTTGGCGAATCGTGAACGTTCCGAAGAAATTGATTTGAGGCGGGAGGTCCTATCCAGGGATACAGTGACACGAGACACGG
>JBLGCL010000217.1:0-4219 GCA_047617305.1 Natronomonas sp. | reverse complement strand
TCGTCTCGCCGTTCATCGGCTTCTGGGTGTCGCTGATCATCGGCCGGTACTTCTACGCGCGACTCAACCGCCTGATCGCCATGGAGCGGAGCGATGGCCCGCTGGTCAAAATCGACCGCACGGGACCGATTCCAAAGCCGGTTCCCACCGAAACTACGAGCCTGCGCGAACTTGGGGGGGTGGCAACGGTCATCGTTATCGGCTGCCTGATGGCGTTCAGTTCCGGCACCTCCAACATCGCCAACGCGATCGCGCCGCTTGTGGGGAGCGGGGAACTCGAGATGAACCCGGCCATCCTGATCGGCGGCGTCGCGGTCGGGATCGGGACGTTCACCATCGCCCGGCGGACCCTCGAGACGATGGGCAACGACCTGACGGAACTCCCGCTGACGGCGGCCATCATCGTGGCGACGGTGAGCGCGACGCTCGTGATCTTCCTGTCGGCGATCGGCATCCCCGCGAGTTTCGTCGTGATCGCGACGATGTGCATCATCGGACTCGGGTGGGGTCGGGCGACGCGCCCGGTGACGGTCCCCGAAGCGGTCCGGGGGGAGGAGGAACCGCCGGTGTCGGTGGACGCGCTGGCCGAGGACGAACCGGGCGAGGAGTTGCCACCGATCGGCGAAGAGAACCTCGAACACGTCCCTAGTGCGGCCGACCTGTTCGACCCGGCGACGACCGCTCGGGTCGTGCTGCTGCAGAACGTCGTCCCGCTCATCGCGACGGTCGGCGCCTACCTCGCCTTCCAGTTCGTCCCGATCTTCGGGATCTGAGCGCAAGACCGCGGTTTCGACGGTTCGATCGGGACGGTCGGTCGGTCGGGGGTAGCCTTATCGTCAACGAGGTGGTAATTACTCGCATGATCGAACGCGTGCTCGTTCCGATCGACGGCTCCGAGATGGCCGACCGGGCACTCGAATACGCGCTGGAAGTCCACGACGGCGCCGAGATCACCGTCCTGTACGTGGCCGGTGAACCCTCGCCCATGATGTGGAAGGCGTTGAGCGTGGCCATGGACGAGGACTACGACGAGGCAGCCCGGGACCTCGCCGAGGACGTTTTCGAGGAGGCCCGCGCGGTCGCGGCGGAGTACGACGTCGAACTCGACACGACCGTCGCGATGGGGGGTCCAGCACAGCAGATCGTCGAGCACGCGGAGGACTTCGACGCGGTCGTCATCGGGAGCCACAGCGGCGACCTGCAGTCCCGGCTGTTCGTCGGCAACGTCGCGGAACGGGTTTTCAAGCGCTCGCCCGTTCCGGTGACGGTCGTCAGGTGACGTTCGGACGCCGGTTTCGGCCACACCAACTGGCGGTGGTCTTAATCCCCACCCGACACACCATCCACCATGGTCGAACGCCCGGTCGAGGTCGAGACGACCGGCGAGAACGTCGCGGGGGAAACGCCCGAGGCCGAACCCGAGGCGGTGACCGACGAGGTGATCGCCCACGACGAGGACGTCGAACTCGAGCGAACGATCGGCCTCGTCGGGGGGCTGGCGATCGGCATCGGCACCATGATCGGTGCCGGAATCTTCGTCTTCCCCGGGCTGGCAGCCACGGAGGCCGGGCCGGCGGCGTCCCTCTCGTTCATGATCGGGGGCGTCATCGCGCTGCTGGTCGCGCTGCCCTCGTCGGAACTCGCCACGGCGATGCCGCGCAGCGGCGGCGGCTACTACTTCATCTCCCGGAGCCTTGGGACGGCCTACGGCGCTATCGTCGGGATCGGCCTCTGGCTGGGGCTGGTGTTCGCCTCGGCGTTCTACCTGGTCGGCCTGGGCCATTACGTCGTGGCCGTCCTGGCGGAGACCGGCATGGGATTATCGATCCCCGTTGCTCCCCACGTCGTGCTCGGGCTGACGTTCGGCGTGATCCTGACGGCGCTCAGCATCGGCGGGACCGAGAACACGGCGTCGTTGCAGAACATTATCGTGGTCGTGTTGCTGGCGATCCTCACCGGCTTCCTCACGTTCGGGAGCCTCGACGCCGTCGGGGTGTTCGGCCGGGAGACGGCTCCGGAAACGTTCTTCTCGCAGGGGTTTTTCCCGGTGTTGACCACCGCCGCGCTCGTGTTTACCTCGTACCTGGGGTTCGCCCAGGTGGCGACGGTGGCCGGCGAGATAAAACAGCCGAGCCGGAACCTGCCCCGGGCGATGATCGGGTCCGTGATCGTCGTCACCGTCTTCTACGTGGTGACCATCTTCGTGGCGACGAGCGCGTTCGGCGCCGAACCGCTCGGGGAGTTCGGCGAGACCGCGATGGTCGAGGTGGCCCGCGAGTTGCTCGGGTTCCCCGGCGCCGTGTTGATCCTGTTCGCGGGGTTGCTGGCGACGTTCTCCAGCGCGAACGCGTCGATCCTCAGCGCCTCCCGGTCCGTGTACGCGCTGAGCCGCGACGCCCTGCTCCCCCGTCGGGCCGGCGGGATCAACCTCCGCTATGGCACGCCGCACATCGCCCTCCTGATGGCCGGCGGGCCGATCCTCGTTCTCGTCGCGACGGACCGGGTCGAAGTGCTGGCGGAGGTGGCCTCGTTCCTCCACCTGGTCATGTACGGCCTGATCTGCGTGGCACTGATCGTCCTGCGGCGGCGCGATCCGGAGTGGTACGACCCCAGTTACCGGATGCCCGGCGTGCCGGCTCTACCGGCCGTCGGCGCCGTCGCGAGTTTCGCCCTGATCGCGTTCATGAACCCCACGTCTATCGTCGTCGGGATCCTCATCATGCTCGTCTCGTACCTGTGGTACCGCTACTACGCCGGCTCCGTCGAACTCAAAGGAGACGTCTAACCATGACTGAACGACCATCCGTACTCGTCCCGATCCGCGTGCTCGAAGGCGAATCGCTACCCGAGGGCGTCCCGGAGTTCCTCGCCGACGCCCACGTCGTCCTGCTGGGATACCACGTCATCCCGGACCAAACCGCGCCGGGGCAGGCGCGGATGCAGTTCGAGGAACGGGCCAACAAAAGACTCCAGGCCTTCGAGGAGGCGTTCACCGACGCCGGCGCGACCGTCGAGCGCCGCCTCGTGTTCACCCATGGGGCCCAGAAGACGATCGACCGGCAGATCCGCGAACACGACTGCCTGGCCGTACTCGTGCCGAACGCGGTGCCCGATCCCGAGAACGTTCTCGTCGCCGTCAGGGGTACCGTCGGTCTCGACCGCCTGGCCCGGGTCGTCGGGGGGCTCTTCGACGACACGGACCTGGGGATCACGCTGTATCACGTCGTCGGCGAGGGGGAAACCGACGAGGACGTCGAGATGCTGCTCGGCGGCCTGGAGGATCGGCTGGTCGACCTGGGCGTCGCCGCGGACCGGATCGAGACCCGGACCGACACGGCCGACGACCCGCTGGACCTCATCGTCGAGACGGCGGAGGAGTTCGACGCGGTCGTGATGGGCGAGTCCGACCCCACCCTGGCCACGTTCGTCTTCGGCATGCGTGCCGACAAGGTCGCCGACCGGTTCCTCGGACCGGTGGTCGTGGTTCAGCGGGAACCCCCGGAGGAGGAAGAGGAAGCAGAAGAGGAGGCGGAAGAGGAAGAAGCGGAGGAGTAAATCCGGTTCCCGCCGCCAACCGTTGCCGGCGACCGTGGCACATAGCGGGAGGCGATACGAAACTCCCGAACGGTCGCTCGATCGACGGCGAACCGCGCCGTCCGCCTCGATCACACACGGCTGTCGACTGGGCACACCGCCAGCGGAGGGGGAGCGGCAGGGCTGTGGCTCGGCAGTCCTTCGTTTCACCGTCGCCGAAGCGACGGGGATTTACCGCGAAAACCGGCCGAAGCCTTACTGACGAACGACGTTCGTCGCCCGCGGGCCTTTCGGCGCGTTCTCGATGTCGAATTCGATGTCCTCGCCTTCCTGAAGATCGGAGCCGCCCACGTCCTCCATGTGGAAGAAAACGTCGTCGTCCGCGTCGTCCGTCGAAATGAAACCGTACCCCTTCCGGGAGTGGAAGAAGTCGACCGTACCTTTTGCCATTACAGGCAGTTATACCGGCCTGGTAGGCATAAGGGTTCCGTGATCGCCGGTACCACGACGCCGACCTGCCGATATCGGCGGCAGAGCGTCCCGGCCGCGTTCACTCCGCCGAGTCGACGTCGTCCCTGAGATACGCGAGGAGGTCGTCGCCGGTCACGTCCACGCCCTGGCGGGCGAAGAAGTTCGCGACGTTTTCGCAGTCGCGTTCCAGGAAATCGCGACTGTTCGGGTGGTG
>JBLGCL010000216.1:0-4269 GCA_047617305.1 Natronomonas sp. | reverse complement strand
GTCGTGGGCCGCGACCTGCTCGGTACTGCCGGCCGCCACACGATGGGTCGTCGCTCGTCCCGCTTCCGTGACGATCGTCCACAGGCTCGCCTGCCCGTCCCCCTCGGAGCCCGCACCGGGCGGGAACGCGAGGAGCCACGCCGGCGTGCCGTCGACCGCGATGTCGACCGGGTCGGTCCGCGCGATGTCGCCCGCGCCGTTCAGGACCCGGTTGCCCGAAGCCTGGAGGTGCGTGTACGCGTAGTCGGTCCCCGGGTTCGGCGGGGCCGAGTCGGTCGATATCGTCGCAGTCGACGTCGACGTCGATCCCGACCTGTTCGCCCCGGCGCAGCCAGCGATTCCCGCCACTGCAGCAGTGGTCGCCATCAACAGCCCTCGACGCGAGCGATCCATCGAGGCCCGGTTGGCCCGACCGACGCAAAAGGGTGTTCCCGGCTGGCGACGCCAGGGCCAGACCGCCACCGGTAGACTGGACGCGTCCGCGAAGGGCCTCGCCGTCGCGGAATCACGAATGCCACCCGGACCACCGGAGCGATGAGCCGGCCGTTTTCGGAGGGACTCCGGACGAATTTTGAACGAATCTTGAAAAACCTATATCCTTCCAGCTTCCCCCGCGTTCGACCATGATTCGACGGGACGACGGCAGGTCGGCACGAACGGCACCGTCCACGACCAGGCGGAAGTTCCTGGCTTCGACCGGGGTTCTCGGAACCGCCGTGTTCGCAGGGTGTGTCGGGACCGGCGACGGTACTGATGATCCGGCAACCGAGACCTCCGAGACCGACGGCATGGACACGGGACCGACCGACGAATCGATGGGGGACGGGATGGACGGAACGACCGACGAGTCTATGGGTGACGGCACGATGACGGCCGGCGGAAACGGATCGGGGGCGACCTGGCGATCGATGGAGTTGACGCCGGTCCGCGGCGGCGATCCCTTCACCGTCGACGGCTTCGACCGGCCGGTCGTCCTGGAGACGTTCGCCGTGTGGTGCCCGAAGTGCGAGCGACAGCAGCGGCGACTCCAGAACCTGGGCGACTCGGTCGTGGTCGTCTCCATCAACACCGACCCCAACGAGGACGCGGCGAAAGTGCGGGCCCACGCCGAGAACAAGGGCTTCGACTGGCGGTTCGCGGTCGCCCCGCCCGAAATGTCCAGGGCGCTGATCGACGCGTTCGGCCCGACGGTGACGAACGCCCCGAGCACGCCGGTGATCGTAGCCTGTCAGGACGGGAGCGCCGAGTTCCTGTCCGGGCGGATCCACTCGGCCGCCACCATCGAGGACGCGGCCAGCAAGTGCCGATGAGCCTGCTCTCGGCGGTCGTCACCTCGTTCTCGCTCGGTCTGGCGACGCCGCTGTCGGCCGTGTGCGTGATCCCGCTGTATCCCGGGTTCCTGGCGTTCCTCTCGAACCAGGACGATGAGGGCCACTCGATCGCGGCGCTCGGAATCCTCGTGGCGCTGGGGGTCATCGCGCTCATGGCGGCCCTCGGGATCCTCTTCACCACGATCCTCGAAACGTCGCTGACGGCCGTCATCGGATCGGTCTCGCCGCCGGCCTTCGCCCTGCTGGGCGTGCTCGGTCTCGTCCTGCTGGCCGACCTCCACCCCCAGGCGCGCCTGCCTACCGTCGAACCGCCCCAGACTCGCCGTCCCGCACTGTCGGCCTTCGCCTACGGCGCGTTCTTCGGGGCGATCGTCCTCCCGTGCAATCCGGGGTTCATTTCGGTGTTCTTCGCCCGGGCGTTCCTCTTCACCGACCCGGTGTCGAGCCTGGCCAACTTCGGGGCCTTCGGTCTCGGGATGGGGGCTCCGCTGATGGGGCTCGCGATCGCCTCCGAGCCGTGGCGGGACCGGGTCCTTGGAGTCCTGACCGGTCACCGTCGGGCCGTCAACGCCGTCACCGGCGCCGTCCTCGTGGCCGTCTCGCTGTACTACCTCCTGTTCGTCTTCGAGGTGGCGGGATCGCTGGCGTGATCCGGATAGCGATCTGCCGGTCTCAGAGGCGGCCCGACACCGTCAGTTGCGACGATGTAACGCACCCACGGAAAACGTTTCAATGACCCGCCACCACGCCCGTTCCATGGAGGAAACGCGCGACCTGTGGGAGGCCTGGAGCGAGGACTTCCAGGGGGCCTGGGAGGCCGAGACGGACGACGACGAGTTGCCGCCGGCGCCCGTCCACTACGGGCCGGGGTTCCCGGAAGACCAACGGTTCGACTTCCTCCCCGACCTCGACGACGCCGACGTGGTCGAACTGGGCTGTGGCGGCGGGCAGGCTAGCGTCGGGTTCGCACGCGAGGGCGTCGACCACGTCGTCGGCCTCGACTTCTCGACCGAGCAACTGGACTTCGGCAGGCGGCTACGGGACGCCTACGACGTCGGGACGTCGTTCATCGCCGGCGACGTGAGCGACCTTCCCCTCGCCGACGACGCGTTCGACCTGGCGTTCTCGACGTGGGTGTTCCAGATGGTCGAGGACCTCCGGCCCGCCTTCGCGGAGGCTGCCCGCGTCCTCCGCCCGGACGGCGTATTCGTCTTCCGCGATCTCACACCCGTTCTACGAAATCTACGACCCCGAGACCCGGGAGATCGAACGCAGCTACTTCGACTCGCGACCGGAACGCAAGGCGATCGGGGACATCGACGCCGACATGGTAGTCTTCCACCGGACCGTGGCCGAGATCCACCAAGTGCTGGTCGAGTCCGGGTTCGTCGTCGAACGACTGCTGGAACCCGGGACCGACGACCCGGAGATCTATCGCGAAAAGTGGAGCCACGAGCCGGACCTGATGGCGCTCGTCCCGCCGACGCTCGTAGTCCGGGCGCTGCCTGCGTAGATGGCGGTTCGGACCGACGCTCCCGTTCCCGTCAGATCCCCTTGATCGTCGGGATGATCGAGTCCCGGGTTTCCTCGGCGACCGACTTGATCTGGCCCAACTGCTCCTCGGTGAACGGGACGTCGATCTCGTCGGTCGATATTTCGACCGAGTCCGACCGGACGCCGTAGAGGCCGAGCGTCCCCGCCTCCATGGTCGTCATCAGGACCGTGTCGGCGGCGTCCTCGACCTCGGCGATGTCGTCCTCGAAGGCGGACGTGCTGACGGTGAAGAGGGAGGTGAGGTCGTCGTCCGCGCTCGCTGTATCGACGAACTCATCGAGCATGGCGTCGCCGTAGGTCGGCGAGAACAGGAAGAGGTTCAGTGCCGAGGCGAACACGAGCGTCCCGGGCGATTCGCCGGGAACGGCCGCCGTCCCACGCTCCAGCGTCTCGCGCCAGACCGCGGGATCGAGGAGGTTCCCGCGGACCTCTCGGGGGCCGACCGTCTCGATGGCCCCGACGTGGGGATCCATCTCCGGATCGAAGTCGATCCAGGCGATGCGGTCGTCGTGGGCCGCGAGGTCCGTGTCGTACAGTTCGGCCATCGTCTCGACGACGAAGTCCTTGCCCGAGTTCGTGAGCAGCACCACGACCGAGCCGCCGGCGTCGAGCCACGAGTCGACGACCGAAAACCCGATCAACGGCTTGCCCGACCCGCCCGGACCCGAAACGAGGGTCGATCGGCCGACCGGGATACCCTCGGGCAGGACGTCCGCGATCCACTCCTGTTCAGGCTGGAACGTTCGCTGTGCCATCGGCGGCCCTACGGCCGGGATCGCCATCAGTATTCTTGTACACTTCGCGAACAACCGGTTCCGGGAAGGTTATTAACGTCGAACACTGCGTTATTAATCGAATGAGCGACGAGCCAACCGCCGAAACCGTCGAGGAGGCCATCGCGGACGTCACACACCCCGAAATCGACGCGACGCTGGTCGACCTGGGCATGATCGACGACGTCGCGGTGGACGGCGACGAGGCCACGATCGACGTCGCGATCCCGATGGCGGGGATCCCGGACGCGATCAAGCAACTGCTCGCCCGACGGCTGGCCGAACCCGTCAACGAGGTGGGCGCGGAACTCCGGGTCCGGTTCGTCCTGATGGACGAGGAAACGCGAGAGCGCTTCTTCCAAATGGAGAACGAGAACTGGTCCGGGCTGGATGAGGAGGAGGGCGACGATTCGCCGCCGGATTCGCCGTTCTAGGGTGGATCGGCGCGTCGTTCTGCCCGGCGTTCACACCTCGACCGTTTTTTACCCGTCCATCGACCGGTGGCGTCCCGCGTTCGTGTATAGTATTGAACCCAAAGAGCAATATTGATGGCCCGACCGACCGTAGTTTCCGGATCGAGCACGATCCCACCATGTTCGTAGGCGATCAGG
>JBLGCL010000215.1:0-4280 GCA_047617305.1 Natronomonas sp. | reverse complement strand
CAGCACGACCTTCACCTGGCCGTCCTCCTCGCCGATGCCCATGATCCGGTCCTCGGCGACAGGATGGAGGTACGACGAGAAGCCCGGTAACTTGAGTTCACCCTGGACCGTCGGATCCGCGGGGTTCGAGAGGTCGACGACGTGGAACGGGTCGATCCGGCGGAAGGTGACGACGTAGGCCTCCTCGTCCATGAACCGGACCGAGTAGATGCGCTCGTCGAGGCCCATGCCCTGGACGGCACCGACGACCGACAGGTCGCCGTCGAGGACGTACAGGTCGTTCTCGGACTCGGTCCCGAACCCGGCGACGGTCGTCGCGATCCGGAGGCGGCCCTCGTACTCGTCCATGGAGAACTGGTTGAGCGGGCGCCCCGGCACCGACCCGACCGCGCCGACCGCCAGGTCCCCCTCGTCGACGTCGATCCGGACGATTCCGGTCTCGACGAGGTCGCGCTTGCGCTCCTCGAAGTACGCCGTCCGCCGCTCGTCCAGCGTCTCGCGCAGGTCCTCGCGCTCATCCTCGTCGACGCGAGCGAGCCAGTCGCGGACGATCACGCGGATCTCCGTCAGCGTCGCCTCGGCGGAGAGGTCGTAGGTCTGGAGTTCCCGGAGTCGCTCCAGGGCGCGGTCGTCAAGCAGGTCATCCTGTTCGAGCAGGAAGTCCATCGTCAGGTTCGCCCGCGACGCCGACGTGGCGTACGTCAGGTAGACGCCGTTCTCCGAGACGTAGGTGGCCGTGTACTGGCGGGACCCCACGACCGACACGGCGTCGCCGACGTCCCCGCTGTCCGGGTCGATCGACACCGTCGTGTAGGTCGCCTCGACGTCGGTGGGTCGCTCCGGGTGGTAGACGTCCGTGCACTCCTGGGCGACGCCCTCCATCGGCTCGACGGGACAGGGATCGTCGAGATCCACGCTCTCCCGGAGGACGAGGAAGATCGAGCCGTTCAGGAGTCGCGCGGCCTGGATCCGGGCGTCGAGGTCGCGCTCCCACTGCTTTTCCGGCTCCGCCGGCGAGGAAACGTCGTACCCGTGGATCTCGTCGCGGCCGAAGATCACCAGGTGGTCGCCCGCGATTAGCATGCGACCGGTTTCGTCGATCTCGCCGACTGGTGCCGGCGCCGCCGGGTCGCTGGCGTCCAGGATCGTGACGTCCTCGCCGTGGCCGCCGTACCGTTTGTTCTTGGCGTAGAAGACGGTCGATCCCCGGGTCTTGAGGACGTCCGGTTCGTCGATGCCGACCTCCTGGACGTTCGTGTCGGAGACGCGGGCGTCCCCGGCGCCACCGCCGTCACCGCCAGCGTCGTCGCCGCCAGCCTCCTGTGGTGGTGTCTGGGTCGCGGCCTCGGCCGACTGTTCGACCGTGCGGCTCCCGCCCGCAGTACTCAGATAGAGCCGCATGCCATCGCGCGACTCCCGGACGTATTCCTCGAACGCGGCCGCCGACTCGAACTGCACGAGGCCGGCCGCGGCCGAACCGTCGTCATCGTCGGCGTCGGGCAGCGTCACGCGATCCGGGTCCGGCCCTTCGGTGGATGGCGGACTCACCGGAAATGGATCGAGCGCGATCGCACCGCCGACGGTCGCGAGGACCACGGCAATGGCGATCGCACCGGAAACGCTTCGGCGCATGTCCGGATCCACGACGCCCGGAATAAAGCCGGTTGCCCAAGGTGAAACGGCCGTTTCAGCGTTGTCGAAACGGTTTTCCGGGCGAGTCACCCATTTCGGGACATGAAACTCCTGCTCGGGTTCGCGGGGACGGACCAGTCGATGCGGGCCCTGGAGGGGACCCTGGACCGGGTTTCGGAGACGGGGGACGACCTCACGATCGCCCTCTTCGAGACGCCCGAGGGGCCGGACGACGTCGAGGAGTTCTACGAGGTCGTCGAGGAGTGCTGTAGCGACGCGGGCGTCGACTTCGAGGTCCGCGAACTGGCTGGCGACCCCGGCAGCAGCATCGTCACGCTGGCCGAGCGGGAGGGGTTCGACCGGATCGTCATGGGCGGCGGGACGGAGAGCCCGATGGGGAAGATCCAGCTCGGCCCGACCACGGAGTTCGTCCTGTTGAATGCACAGACGACGGTGACCCTGGTACGATGACGGGGGAGAACAGAGGGTTTCCGGACGAGGCCGCGGAGGACTTCGAGGCCCCGCCGATCACCTTCGAGGACCGGGAGGGCCGCGAGATCGAGATCGACCCGGTCGGGATGGCCGACAAGGAGCCCATCGCCGAGATGTACGACGCGTTCGACCAGGAGGATCGCGCCCAGGGGATTCCGCCGGCCAACCCGTCGCGGGTGCGCGACTGGCTCGACACGCTCCTCGAAGACGGGCTGAACGTCGCGGCCTGGGACGGCGAGCACGTGGCGGGCCACTCGACGCTGGTCCCCGACGGCGAGGGGGCGTACGAACTCGCGATCTTCGTCCTGCAGGACTACCAGGGCGCCGGCATCGGGCGGCGGCTCCTCAGGGCGATGCTCGGCTACGGGCAGGAGCGCGGCGTCGGTTGCGTCTGGCTCTCCGTCGAACGCTGGAACCGACGCGCGATCGACCTCTACGAGAGCATCGGCTTCGAGAACTACGGCCGCGAGCGGTTCGAACAGGAGATGTCGATCCGGCTGTTGCCCGACGACGGTGACGACGGGTGTGACCGTCCGCCGGAACGCGACGCGTTCTAGCGGTTTAGCTTTCTGGGGTTCTAGCTTTCTTGCGTTCTACCGCGACGCCGCCGGTCCGACCTTTCCGTGTGGGCGCCCGACCCTTGCGTGGAAACCGGTTCTAGACCGACAGCACCGGCTGACTGGCGTAGGAGAGGACGTACTGGGCGGCTTTCTCGAGGACGTCGCCAGTCCCGTCGCCCGTGCCACCCCTGGGCACCACGAGGAAGTCGGCGCCGACGTCCTCCGCGGTGTCGAGGACGACGCTCCCGGGGTGGTGACTGATGCGCTGGGTCGTGAACCCGAAGGCCATCGAGGAGGTCGTCTCGACATCGGCCCCCTCGCCGACCGACGTCGCGTCCTCGACGAACGTCTGGGCGTCGTCCGCGATGGCCGACTGGTCGATGACCTCCTCCTCGATGGCCCGAACGAGGTCCTCGCCGAGGACGTACACCACGTGCACCTCGGCGTCGTACCGGTCGGCGACGGCGACGCCGTACTCGACGGCCCGGATCGACTCGTCGCTGCCGTCCACCGGCACCAGCACGGTGTCGACCGCGAGCGGCGAGCCGTCCGGGTCGGCGTCCTCGCCGGCGCCAGTGCCGGCGTCGTCGGGCGGGACGTTCATACCCCCTCTTCGGTGGGCCTGTGGCAAAAAGCCACCCGATACCGCGGGTCGCGACCGCACGGCGTCAAAGGCCGGTTTTAAGACCTGCGGCAGCCAATCGTTCCCCGATGATCGACAGCGTCGTCATCGCGACCGACGGCTCAGAGAGCGTCGAGCGGGCCGTCGACGTCGCGCTCGATCTCGCCCGGCGCTTCGACGCCGCGGTCCACGCGCTGTACGTCGTGGACACCGAGGAGGTGAACTCGTCGCCGGAACGCCTCCGGGAGGACCTGGCGGCCGCCCTCGAGGAGCAGGCGGAGGACGCGCTGGCGGAGATCGAGGGGCGGGCCGACAGGGACGTGGTCACGGCGGTCCGAAGCGGGCGTCCCGCGGACGAAATCACGACCTACGCCCGCGAGCACGACGTCGACCTCGTGGCGACGGGCACCCGCGGCCGCCACGGCGAGAACCGGTTCCTCCTCGGAAGCGTCGCCGAGCGGGTCGTCCGGGGGTGCTCGCAACCGGTCCTGACGGTGCGGCAACTCGAGGAGGGCTGACGCGGATCGGCGGACTCTTTTCGCTCGCGTTACAGTACCGGGTATGGACGACGAAATCATCGACGACGAGACGGTCCCGATCGCGCGCCGGTCCGTCCTCCCGGGCGAGGGGTTCTTCGTTCCCGACGACCTGGAGGAGGAACGCGCCGAGGCCGAGGCGGCCGAGGCGCTCGAGGGCGCCGCGGTGGCCGTCGTGGCCGACCCCGACGCCGACGGCCTGGCCTGCGTGGCGCTGCTTCGCGAGGCCTACGGCGAGGCCGCGCTGATTCCCGCCGGCCCGCACGAGATCGAGGAGGGCCTCGAATACGTCGCCGAGTACGGCGACCCCGACGTCGACCTGTTCGTCTGCGACCTCTGCCCGGACCGCTTCGAGTACGTCGAGGACGAACTGACGGCGGCGCTGGAACGGGCTGGCGAGGTCCGGTGGTTCGACCACCACCAGTGGCACGACGAGGT
>JBLGCL010000214.1:0-4293 GCA_047617305.1 Natronomonas sp. | reverse complement strand
CGGTCGGTCACCCCGTGGATGAGGAGCGGTTCGCCGACCGACTCCCCGATCGACATCCGGGGATCGAGGGTCGAGGTCGGATCCTGGAACACCATCCCGGCGCGACGCCGGAACCGTTCGAGGTCGTCGCCGTCGAAGGCGGTCACGTCCCGCCCGTCGAACTGCACGGTCCCGTCGGTCGGGTCGAGGAGACGGAGCACCGTCTTGGCCGCCGTGGACTTGCCACAGCCGGTTTCCCCCACCAATCCCAGCGTCTCGCCGGGATACAGGTCGAAACTGATCCCGTCGACGGCCCGGACGCGGCCCACTTCCCGACTGAAGACGACCCCTTCGGTGAGTCGATAATGCTTGCGGAGGTCCGTGACCGACAGGATCGGTGGCGGTACGGTCATGCGCCATCACCCCTGCCGGCTCCGTCCCGGGATGTCGATTCGTCGGTCGGGGGGTCCGAAGCGGCGGAGTCGGACGATTCGGGCTCCCACGCCGAGACGGACCGACTGCCCTCCTCCCTATCGGTGGCCACGACCGTCGAATCCCTGTCGTCGCGATAGAACACGCACGCCACGTCGGACCCACCGAGGGTCTCGTGGAACGCCGGCCGGTCCCCGTCGGAACACTCCGGGACCGCGTGTGGACAGCGTGGACTGAACCGGCACCCGTCGGGATAGTCGGTCGGATCGGGATGCTGGCCCGGGATCGGGATCATCTCGCCCCGCCCCGGCAACGATTCTAGGAGCGCCTGGGTGTAGGGGTGTGCCGGCCGGTCGAACAGGCGGTCGACCGTCGCCCGTTCCATGACCGTTCCGGCGTACATGACCACCACCGTGTCGGCGACGCCCGCGACGATGCCGAGGTCGTGCGTGACGTACACGACTGCCAGATCGCGCTCCGCCTGCAGTTCCCGGAGGAGGTCCAGGATCTGGGCCTCGATCGTGACGTCCAGGTCCGCCGTGGGTTCGTCCGCGACGAGGACGTCGGGGTCGCCCGCGAGCGCCATCGCGATGGCGACGCGCTGGCGCATCCCCCCGGAGAGTTCGTGCGGGTAGTCCCCGAGGCGGTTGGCCGGCTTGGCGATGCCGACCCGGTCGAGGAGTTCGACGGCCTCGTTTCGAGCCGCCTCGTCGACCACGTCGCGATGGTACCCGATCGTCTCGACGAGCTGGTCCCCGATCGTGTAGACCGGGTCGAGGGCGTTTTGCGGGTGCTGGAAGACGTACGCGATCCGGTCGCCCCTGATCTCCCGGAGCTGTCGTTCGGAGGCGTTCGTGAGTTCGGCCCCCTCGAAGGTGATCGACCCCGCGGTGACCTCGCCCGGCGGCGAGGGGATCAGTCCGGTGATCGTCTCGCAGGTCACCGTCTTCCCGGCCCCGCTCTCGCCGACGAGACAGACCGTCTCGCCCGGGTGGAGGTCGAAGCTGACCCCGTCGACCGCTCTGACGGTTCCGCCGTACGTGTCGAACTGCACGTGCAGGTCCTCGACGGAGAGAACCGGATCGTCCGTCGGATCCGTCATCGTCGACCCTCCGTTTGCGGATCGACGATCTCGCGCAACGCGTCGCCCAGCAGGTGGAAGGAGACGGCCGTGAGGAACAGGAAGACGGCGGGGAAGATCGCGGTCCACCACGTCGTCGGGAACCGCGCCAGGCCGCTGTTGATCGTCAGGCCCCAGGACTGTTCGGTCGGACTGCCGTATCCGAGGAACGAGATCGTCGCCTCGGCGATGATCAGCGTCGGCATCTGGAGCGTTATCGCCGTCAGCAGGGTGTTCGAGACGTTCGGGACGACGTGGCGATACAGCACCCAGAGCGAACTCGCCCCGGCACTCTCGGCGGCCTGGACGTAGCCCTCCTCGACGCGCTGGAGGGCCTCCGCCCGCACCACGCGGGCGGTCCCGCCCCAGTTCAACAGTCCGAACACGAGGACGATGTGCAGGAGTTCCCGGCCGAACACCACCTGGATCACGACGATCAGGAAGACGGCTGGGACGACCAGCTGGAGGTCGACGTACCGCATGAGGAGTTCGTCCGCCCAGCCGCCGTAGTACGCCGCGACGGTTCCCACGACCGTGGCGATGGGGACGATGATCATCGCGGTCACCAGCGAGATCTGGAGGGCGACCTGGAACCCCTGGACGATCAGGTCGATCACGTCCGACCCCCAGACGGTCGTCCCGAGCGGGAAGTGCCAGCTCCCGTAGCAGTACTCGCCGCGAACGGGACCGAGACAGACGTTCGGGAGGCTTCCATAGCCCTGATTGAACCAGATCTTCTCGCCGATCGGCGGTTGGGCCATGGGTGGCCCGTACGGCGAGTCCGTGGACCCGATGGCGAAGCGGTCGACCGCCCAGGGGCCGAGCGTCCCCACGAACGCGAAGACCGCCAGGTACCCGATCGACAGGAGGGCGAACGGCCGCGAACGCAACCGGTACAGGTACCGTCGCACGAGCGCCGGTCGTCGAGCCAGCGGCACCGCCACGAAGAAGACGAGCACGAGCAGCGAGGCGTAGAACAGGTATCCGAGGATCGTCGTGTCGAAGCCCCACGGCGGGATCAGATGGGGAATGAAGAGGAACTCGTACCCGCCCGCTATCGCGAGCATCGAGAGCATGACGAGGAAGACGATCGTCCGGGGCTGGACCGGCAGTCGGCGACCGGTCGTCGAATCGAAGTCGATCGGTTCGATCGGCGGCGCGGAGTCCGTCCCCTCCACGTCAGTCATGGAGCGACGCACCTCCATCGGCGGTTCGGCCCGACGCGCCGGCCCGAGTGCGGTCTGGAGACCCCCCCGGTTCCGAACTGCATGCCCGCCTATACTTCGAAGGGCACGGTAAATCCCGTGGAGACTCAAAGAGGTATTTGCCCTTTCATTATTATTAACCATGATTGTCCGGAAGGATTGGTATGGCTCGCCGATCGGGGGTCGAGGTCCCGCGGGGGAACGGAACGTGGCTCCGAGCAGTGGGGTGGCTCGACGCCATCAGGGATGCTATTCCGCGGCGAGGACGTCCGTTTACCGACCGTCCCGGATCATGAACTCCCGATCGTACCTGCTCCGTCGACTGGCCTGGTCCGCCGTGGTCGTCTGGGTAATCCTCACGCTGACGTTCTTCCTGTTCGTCGTGGTTCCGGACCCGAACAAGCCGTGGGTCCAGCCCCTGGACCCCGGCGGGCGGGAGAAGGCGGAGCGACTCACCAGGTTGTATTTCGAGCAAATGCGCTACGACGAACCGCTCCTCGAGCGATACCTCCACTGGATGAAGATGTACGTGACGCTCCACTGGGGACAATCGTTCGTCCAGGGGCGACCGGTCCTCTCGATCATCGGGGAGGCGGCCCCCGTCACGCTCGCGTACCTGGTCCCGGCGACGGCGCTCGCGTACCTGCTGGGGACGGCCCAGGGACTCTACTCGGCGATCAACCGGTTCGGGCCGCTGAAGCGCCTGGGGAACGCAGTCGTGTACACCGGGCTCGGGTTGCCGGCGTTCTGGCTCGGGGAGATGGTTCTCTTCCTCGCACTGGACCACCGACTGCCGGTGCGGTACGATTCGGACCTGTCCGTCCTTTCCGTCCACAACCTCGGTGCCCTCGTCCTCCCGACACTGGTCCTGGCCCTCAACCTCGGAGCGGTATACGCCCGGTACACGCGCGCCGAGACGTCGGGGTACCTCTCGCGGGACTTCATCAAGAAAATCCGCGCCAACGGCGGCCGACGCCGGGACGAGGCGAGACACGCTTTCCGGAACGCGATGCCGCCGTTGCTGTCGCTGTTCTTCTCGCGGGTGCTGACGGTCCTGTTCCTGAGCATCTTCGCCATCGAGGTCGTCTTCGGCCTCCCCGGTCTGGGGCGAGTGACGTTGCGAGCGATCGAACAACGGGATGTCGCCGTCATCCTGGCGATGACCTTCGTCACCGTGCTGGTCGGGGTCCTGGGGAACTTGCTCCAGGACGTGGCCTACGCCGTCATCGATCCACGCATCGGGTCCGACGACGGGTGAGGCGGCCGCAACGGTAACCGTGACCGGGTCCGGCGCTGAAATCGCCGGAACGTCAGCGATCGCGGACGAACGGTGTCCAATTAAGCCGTCGGACCCCGAAACTCGAACGATGCCCACGATCCACGTCCTCATGGACGACCGCGTTGCCGAGCTGCACCCGCAAGGGCTCCGAGCCGAACACGGCTTCGCGGCCGCGATCGACGACGTGCTGTTCGACACCGGACAGACCGGCGCCGCGGTCGAAAACGCCCGACGTCTGGGCCTCCCAACCGACTACGAGACGATCGTCCTCAGCCACG
>JBLGCL010000213.1:0-4318 GCA_047617305.1 Natronomonas sp. | reverse complement strand
GCGCTCACGTCCACTCGATGACGCCCGAGGAGGCCTATCACGCCCGCCGTGGCACCGAGTGGTCCTACGAAGACGTCTATGGCAAACTGAAGGACGCTGGACTCGACAGCGTCCCGGGAACCGCGGCGGAAATCCTCGCCGACGAGGTCCGCCAGGTCATCTGTCCGGGGAAAATCCGGAGCGACGAGTGGGTCCGGGCGATGGAAGCCGCCGCGAACGTCGGCCTCTCGATGACGGCCACGATCATGTACGGTCACGTCGAGAACGAGGCCCACCGCGTGAAGCACCTGCAGGTCATCCGCGACCTCCAGGATCGGACTGACAACATCACCGAGTTCGTCCCCCTCTCTTTCGTCCACCACGACACGCCACTCCACGAGCGCGGCATGGTCGAGGGCGGCGCGACCACCAGCGAGGACGAACTCATGATCGCCGTCTCGCGGCTGTTCCTCGACAACGTCGACCACATCCAGTCCTCGTGGGTCAAGTACGGCGACGCGCAGGGACTCAAGATGCTCACCTGCGGGGCCGACGACTTCATGGGGACGATACTCTCGGAGGAAATCACCAAACGGGCCGGCGGGGGCTACGGCGAGTACCGCTCGTTCCAGGAGTACGTCGACATGATCACCGCCATCGGTCGAACGCCCGTCGAACGCTCGACCGACTACACCGAACGCCGGCGGATCGATCCCGACGATCCCCCTTTCGGACCGCAACTCGGCCCGCAGGCCGACGGCTCGCCCATTCGCGAGTGAAATCAAGCGACTGCTCGCCCGTTCGCGAGTGACGGACACCGACCGTTCGGGCAGTCGCGACGCGTGCGCCTCACGGAGCGCCGTCTCGAAGCACAGCCCGGTAGCGCCGGCCCGCTTCGTCGTCGGCCAGAAGCGTGTCTCGAATCTGTCCGGAGAGCCACACCCCATCCCTCCCGTCGGTGGCGGGCGCTCGCGCGGGTCGGCCGTCGAAGTCGTCGCTCCGGAGGTCGGCCGGGAGGTATCGCTCGTAGACCGGCAGGCGCTCGCGCAGGGGAACGTCCGCGTGCTCGGCGATCTCACGGAGCGTCTCCAGTGCCGGCCAGGCGTAGTCGGGGTTGATGTGGTCGTCGGTGACCGGCGAAACGCCACCCAGATCGTCGATGCCACAGTCGACGACGTCCCGTGCGGGCGCGAGGTTCGGGGGCACCTGCACCGAAATCTCGTCTGGCAGGCCCGCGCGGGCCATCGCGACCGCACGCCGGAGCGTCCCGAGGTCGGGGGAGCCGCCCTGCCAGCGTTCGTTTTCGACGACCGGCTGGACGATGACCTCCTGGACGTGGCCGTACCGCTCGTGTAACTCGCGGATGGCCAGCAGGCTCTCGGCACGGTCGCGCCAGTCCTCGCCGATGCCCACGAGGATGCCCGTCGTGAAGGGAACGCCCAGTTCGCCCGCCGTCCGGATCGTGGCCAGTCGCTGGCCGGGCGACTTGACGCGCGGCCCGCCGTGGGCGTCGACGTCGGCCGTCGTTTCGAGCATGACGCCCATGCTGGCGTTGACGTCGGCGACCTCGGCCATCTGCTCGCGGGTCTGGTCGCCGGGGTTGGCGTGGGGAAGCAGCCCCTCTTCGAGCGTGATCTCACAGACCTCCCGGAGGTAGGTGTGAATCGAGTCGTGACCCCACGCCGCGAGTTGCTCGTGGATGGCCGTATAGCGGTCGTCCGGGTCGTCACCGAAGGTAAACAGCGCCTCGGTACAGCCGGCGTCTGCACCCTCTCTGACGATGTCGCGTACGTCCGCGGGCGAGAGCAGTTCGGCCTCCCCGGGCGGGTCGAAGTACGTACAGTACGTGCAGGTGTACCGACAGGCCGTCGTCAGGGGGACGAACACGTTCCGACAGAAGGACAGTTCTGCGGCCGGCCGGACGTCGTCGGGACCGACGGCGAGCAGTCGCTCGACAGCCTCCTCGGAGACGGTCAGGTCGACGTCGTACTCGTCGGTCCCTGGGAACACGTCCGACGGTCACGGCGCGACGGTGAAAGCTTTCACGAACGGGATCATGGAAAATCGGGGGTTAGCCATGGGTGGGGCCAGGTCCCCCTGTGCCAGGAGCGGTGTCTGGCACGGTCCGGGTGCGCGGCGCGAGACACGTACCCAGTGCACGGGTCGGCCCGTGCATTCGGACCTAGTGGCTCTCGGGATAAAAAATTCTTGTTCGGTTTCAATCAGGTTCTCCGAGAAAACACAGTATACGCGTTTCAGGGCCTCTACCTGCTTTTTTCCTGGTCTCGGGTGACGGTCGGACGACCATCGTCGACCTGCAGATCGACGCCCAGATCACGGAGCACGACGGCGGTTTCGCCGGTCCCGTGAAGGAGGACCTCCCCGAGATCTTCCGGGTCGTCGACGTCGACCGCGAGGCGAAACGAGTCGACAGTTGCGACTGACGCGCCCACCGCCCGGGCAGCCTCGCGGTGGTCGCGGTAGGAGACGCCGTGGTAGTCAGTCCGGAAGTCGGGGTGGCGCGCGACCAGGGCGTTCGTCCCGCCGCCCAGCCCCGGTGCCAGCACCACGTCGGCGTCGGGCGCGAACAGCCCCTCGAGAGCGGCCGGCGTCACGAGCGCCAGGTCTGCCATCACGATGGCGACGGGTCCCGACGCGCTCTCGAGGACGGCGTTGACCGCAGTCGTGAGCGGGCGGTCGTCGACGGTAACGGGCGCGTCGACCGAGACGTCGGCAGTCGCGAGGACCGTCGGCTCCCGGCCGGTCGTCGCGAGCGCATCGAGAACGTCGTCCAGCATCGCCCGCGCGAGTGCCGACCGCTCGCTGTCGTCCAGGAGTGGCGCGAGGCGGGTGTTCGGATCGCGGGCGTCGAACGGGACGAAAACGTCCATCCCCTACTGGAGTTTGTGCCCCGAACTCTGTTGCTGGGAACGGTAGTAGAAGACGCCACCCACGACGACCACGAGGACGAGGACGACGCCGATGATCGGGATCAGCGGCAGGCCGCCGCTGGCCTGCTGGGCCGTGCTGCGCGCCTCGTTCGCGAGGTTCTCCGCCTGGTCGAAGTTCCCGTCGTCGTAGAGTGAGATTGACGTGTTGAGCGTTTCGATCGCTTCCGCGCTGGACGTGTTGGCGACGGCCGCCGCCGCCTCGTCGATGGTGTTGCGAGCCGATCGGGTGTCCTCCGTGTAGCGGTGGGCGGTCCACGATTCGAGTTCATTGTTCGTCCCGTCGACCACGCTCGAAATGGTGGCGATCCCGAAATTCTCCGCGCTGGGCTGCTCGTAGCTGTATGCCTCGCTCGTGAACGGGGGAACCGTCCCCTCGACAGTGATTTCGATCGTCGTCGCTCCGTTCTCGAAGTTTAGATCCTGGTTGAACGACTGGCCACTGTACTGTTGGACGCCCTGCTCGACCGGCCGTCCCTGGCTGAGCCGGTTGACAGTCCAGGTCGCGTTTTGGAGCTCCGTCGAGCCACCCAGCGTCCACTGGTTGGGTTGCTCCCCGAACGGCTCTTCGATCGTAATGTTCATCGACACCTGTTCGCCGACCTGCGTCTCTGTCGGGGCGTCCCCGGAGATAGATATTGCGGCCGCTGTTCCTACCGACAGGAGCGAAACGGCGAGCAATACGGCCAGGACGACGCCTTTAGAAGAGTGGGTCCAACTCATCTTCTTCGTCTTCGACCAACTGCTCTAAATTCTCTTCGCTCTCTTGCCGGATGTCGTCGATGTTGTCCTGGGCCTCGATGGCCACCTGCTGGAGTTCCTTGATCCGGGGGACGTTGTGGACGCCCGACAGCAACACGGCCGCCGCGACGTTGGGCTCGTGGATCGGATAGTCCCCGCCACGGACCTCCATGCTTCCGGTTTGCTCTTCGAGCCACTTGCGCCCGCGCTCGATTCCCTTCCGATTCAGGTGCTTGGGTGGGCCCGAAATGACCAGCAGGGCACGCTCCGAGCCGTCGATCTCGCAGGGCAGGGTCAGTCGGCCCAGTGCAGCCTTGCGGACCAGCGACGTGATGCGGTTCGTGGTGTTGGCACTCTCCATGCTGTCGTCGTCACCACCCTTGAACCGCGAGAGGAGGCCCCCGGAATCGCCCGTTTCGACGGATTCGGCCGCGTAGCCGACCGTCGAGACGCCGCCGCCCGAGAGGGTGTTGATGATCTCCGAGGAGTCGACGACGCTCTCGGCGACGTTGTCGCCCTCGTCGATCTCGCCCGCGCCAAAGAGGACGCCAAAGCGGCGAACGATCTCCTCGTTGATCTCGTCGTAGCCGCCCTCGACAGACTCGCCGGTCTTGCGCCAGGCGTCGTTGTCGAACACGAGCAGGTTGTCG
>JBLGCL010000212.1:0-4338 GCA_047617305.1 Natronomonas sp. | reverse complement strand
ACGAAGGCGTCGACGCCGTAGAGTTCGCCCGCGAGGACGCAGGCCGCCTCCATGCCGTACAGCAGCCGACCGAGCGAGCGGGCGCCGACCCGATCGATCTCGACGCGGACGTTCGGTCGCCCGGCGGCGGCCAGGCTGGCCTCGGTCGCTTCGAACTCGGCGTCGATGAGGTCGGCCAGCCCGGTCCCCGAGAGGTACGAGAGTCCCTCCAGGTCGGTTTCGGGGATCGACAGGTCGGGACGCTCGCGGGGCCGGACGAACGTCACCATCGTGTCCCGGGGACCGGCCCGGTAGCGCTGGAGTTGCGAGTGCTGGTCGGTCGCACCGAGCGCGCGGACCGGCGCCTGCCCGAGGCCGTCCTTGCCCAGCGACTCGGCCCATAGCTGGGCGAACCACTCGGCGTAGGTCTCCAGGGACTCGGCGTAGGGGAGCATCGCGTTGACCGACGCGCCGCGGGCGTCGAGCGCGTAGGCCGTCGCCCCGTAGGCGTACGGCGGACAGTCGAAGAGCGACCCCGACAGTTCGACGTCCCGGGCGCCGGCCAGCAGGGCGTCGAGGTCGAATCCCTGGATCGCCGCCGGGACCAGGCCGACGGTCGAGAGCGCCGAGAACCGGCCCGGCACGCCCTCGGGCACCTCTATCGCGGGGAGGTCGTGTTTCGCGGCCAGGTCCCGGAGGTTGCCGGACTCGTCGGTCGTGACCACGGTGCGCTCGGTCCAGTCGACGCCGGCGCGGTCCATGGCGTCCCGGACGACGAGGAAGTTCGCCAGCGTCTCCGCGGTCGTGCCCGACCGGGAGACAACGTTCAGGACGACCGTGGAAAGGTCGATATCGTCGAGCAGCGTCCGGGTGTGCGCGGGATCGACGTTGTCGAGGTAGTACGCGTCCACGTCGCTCTCCAGGGCCGTCGAGAGCGTCGCCGCGCCCAGCGCACTCCCGCCGATGCCCACCACGAGGAGCGTCTCGGAGTCCTCGAAGGGCGCCACGGCGGTCCGGATGGCGTCGGGATCGACGGTTTCGGGGAGGTTCAACGCGGCGTAGCCGTACTCGTCGTCGGCGCGTCCGGCGGCGATCCGTTCGTGGGCGCCGGCCACGCGGTCGTCGAGTCGGTCGAGCGCGTCCCGGGCGATCCCGGGCGAGGCGACCGACGCAAGCGCGTTGCCGAGGTCGACGTGCATACCGGACGCGCGGCCCCCGGCGGCAAAATCCTTCCTGTCGGGGGCGATCGATCGCTGCCGGTCGTCTCCGGGGCGGGACGCCGATTCCACGTCCGACGGGGGTAACTTACCAAAACAAAATGACCAATTTCAATCGGTTCCGGGTCGAACGAACCGACATGGATTGGCGGGTCGAAGCCCTCGTTACCGTCGTCGCGCTGGCCGCCGTCGTCGGGGTCGCCGCCGGTGCCGGAGCGGGGCCGTTCTCGCCGGCCGATCGGAACCCCGGATCGGATGCATCGCTCGCGTCGACGGAGACCGCGAACGGCTCGGTCTGCGTCGTCGTGTTCTACTCCCCATCGTGTCCCCACTGCGACGACGTCGAAGCCTACCTCGCGGACGCTCGGCGGACCCACGACGTGACGGTGAAGAACTACGCCGCGACGAAGCACCCGGAGTTGTTCCGCGAGTATCTCGCGGCCTACGACGTGCCGTCGGAGCAGTGGGGCGCGGTGCCGACGGTGTTCGTCGGGGGAGACTACGCCGTCGGGGCGGACTCGTCGATCGACCTGATTCGGGCGAAACTCGACGCGGACCGTCCGATCGAATGTCCCCCCGAGGACGCCATCGCCAGGGGGGAATCGCCGGATTCGATGGCCGCCGGTACGGCCACCGACGTGGATCCGTCCGGATCGTCCGGCGACGACCTCGGGCAGTGTGGCGAACGCGGCGAGGACGCGGACGACGGCGGCGCGTGCGGGTCGGGCGTCGGCGGCGGGACTGACCTGCAAACGATCGCCGGCCTCGCGGGCCTTGCCGCCTCCGACTCGGTCAACCCCTGTGCCCTCGCGATCCTGCTCGTGCTCCTCACGACCATCAGCGCCCGGGTCGAGGGGAGTGGCCGGGCGGTGCTCGTGGCCGGACTGTCGTTCTCGCTCGCCATCTTCCTCACCTACTTCGCGATGGGCGTCCTCCTCATCCAGGGACTCCGGTCGATCGTCGACGTTACCGCCGGGTCGTTCGGCGATCTGTACGCCGTCGTCGGCGGCGTGGCGATCGTCCTCGGGCTGTTGAACCTCAAGGACTGGTACGCCCACGGCGCCGGCGGGTTCGTCGTCGAGGTGCCGTTCTCCTGGCGTCCTGCGATGCAGCGCTATCTCACGCGCCCGCTGTGGGAACGGGCGAGCGTCGCGCTCGGCGCGTTCGTCGGTGGGATCGCAGTCAGCGCGTTCCTCCTCCCCTGTACCTCCGGGCCCTACTTCGTGGCCGGAGGCATCCTGGCGGACCTCCCGTGGGTCCGGAGCCTCCCGCTGTTGGCGGCCTACAACCTCGTGTTCGTCCTCCCATTGGTGGGGATCACGGCCGTGGTCGCGGGCGGGTTCGTTTCCGTCGAGCGGATCTCCGACTGGCGCGAGGAGAACGTCGAACGCCTGCACCTCGTCGCCGGCCTCGTGTTGATCGCGCTCGGGGGCGGGATGGTCGCCGGGGTCTTCTGAGCCCCGGCCGATCCCTGGATTTCGTCGGCGTTCGAGGTCCGGATCCCTTGGGCGGCAGACCGTCAGCGTTCGCCTCGACATCATTGCCGGCGGGCGTTGTCGGAGTTTGGGAATCGGTAACGTCCTTCGTTATAAATGGGGTTTGAACCTTTCCCATATTCCTGACGTCTGCGGACGGCCCTGGTACCGGCCAACCGTCCCCGGTGGCCGTCGACCGTTCCCGCCCGACTTTTCCCGCCGGCGGTCCAACCCGGGGACATGACCGACGACGATCCCGACCTCCATCCGGAGGTCGAGCACACGGCGGAGCAGATCGCGTCGATGGAGATCAGGGGCGCGGCGGCGATCGCGGACGCCGCGGCCGCCGCCCTCGGGGTGCAGGCCCGCGAGACCGACGCCGAAACCCCGGAGGCGTTCAGGGAACAGCTCAGAGCCGCCGCCCGGCACCTCCGGAACACGCGACCGACGGCGGTCAGCCTGCCCAACGCGCTCCGGAGCGTCCTCACCGGGATGGACGGCGACTCCGTCGAGGAACTCAGGGAGCGAACGGTCGCCCGGGTCGAGTCCTTCAGGGCCGATCTCGACCAGGCCCAGGAGCGGCTGGGCCGGGTGGGGGCCAACCGCCTCCGGGACGGCGACGTCGTCATGACCCACTGCCACTCGACGGACGCCCTCGCCTGCGTCGAGCAGGCCGTCGAACAGGGCAAACACATCGAGGCGATCGTCAAGGAGACCCGCCCGCGAAAACAGGGCCACATCACCGCCCGACAGCTCCGGGAGCGGGACGTCCCGGTGACAATGATCGTGGACAACGCGGCCCGGCGGTATCTCTCGGACGCGGACCACGTTCTCGTTGGGGCGGACTCGATCGCGGCAGACGGCAGCGTCATCAACAAGATCGGGACCAGCGGCCTGGCGGTCAACGCCCGCGACCGGGGCGTCCCCGTGATGGTCGCCGCCCAGACCATGAAGCTCCACCCCGAGACGCTGACGGGCCACACCGTCGAGATAGAGACCCGCGACGAGACGGAGGTACTCGCGGCCGACGAGCGGGCCGAGATCACCGATCCCGACGACGAGGACTTCGCCGTCGACAACCCCGCGTTCGACGTGACGCCGCCCCGGTACGTCGACGCAATCGTCACCGAGCGCGGCCAGTTCCCGCCCGAAAGCATCGTCACGTTGATGCGGGAACTGTTCGGCGAAAACATCGGCGAGCCCTGGGAACCCTGAGTTCGACGGGTCCCGTCCGACGGGCGTGGGCGCTTCGTCCGACGTAATCGGAAGGTTTTCGAGCGTGCCCCGTGGTTCTTTTTTTCATGATCCAGCCAGGGTGGTTCCTCTTCGAGGTACTCCCGAGAGGGTTCTCGCGGCCGGACCCCATCTACCTGATTCCCATCGTGGTGCTCTCGATCGGGGT
Source organism: Natronomonas sp. (assembly GCA_047617305.1). Classification (GTDB taxonomy): domain Archaea; phylum Halobacteriota; class Halobacteria; order Halobacteriales; family Natrialbaceae; genus DATFIX01. Next base: position 265 of record JBLGCL010000212.1, on the reverse strand, counting down.
GGTCGCGCTGGCCGTCTTCATCGACGCCCCGGTGACCGACGAGACGGTCGTCGCCTTCGCGCCGTGGATGGGCCTCGGAGCGATTTTCCACGTCCTCTACCAGCAAGGGGCGTTCCCGGCGTCGATCGACCCGCTGTTCGGAGCTCCGACGGTCTACCTGACGACGTTCGTCCTCGCGGGAATAGCGTGGTTACTCTCGACGTTGGTCGGCCAGATGCGGAGGTCGGTCTCCATTGATCGACTCCTCGGCGGCGTCGGCTCCGGG
>JBLGCL010000211.1:0-4370 GCA_047617305.1 Natronomonas sp. | reverse complement strand
CTGTTCACGGTCCGGAACGTGGGTGGGGAATCGTCCCCGGACGAAACCGGGGACCGCCGGGAAGCAATCCTCCTCCGCGAGGACAACGACGTCGTCGGGTGGCTGAACTACTGCCGGCACTTCACCCCCATCCGTCTCGACAAGGGACCGGGAGCGGAGAGACGCGACGGCGAGGTCCTCTGCACCAACCACGGTGCCATGTTCGACGTCGAATCGGGCCTGTGCACTCACGGCCCCTGCGAAGGGGCGTACCTCGAAGGGATCGAGGTGAGAGTGGAAAACGGCGCGATCTACCTGACCGACGACCGCTTCGAGTTCGTCGAGACCGGCGGGTTCGAGGCCGACGATTTCGACCGGTCCTCGACCTCGAACGTGGAGTTTTGAGATCGGTCTCGTGGGGGAACCGAACGGCCAGAAACAGCGTCCTTCTCTCGGTACTCCGCCCACGGAACGGATCGGGGCGGGATGCGGCGACCGTCGTGCGTTCGGACCCGACTACAGGGTGCGTTCCTCGACCATCTCGATGGCGTCGACCGGACAGACGTTGGCACAGATGCCACAGCCCTTGCAGTAGTCCAGGTCGATGTTCAGGTCCGTGTCGATGACGTCGTCGGGACAGTGGGTCGCACACTCCCCACAGTCGATACACGCTTCCTCGTCGAGGACCGGGCGGAACGTCCGCCAGTCCCCGGTCTTGCCGGCGGCCGCCTCGGTCGGCTGGCTGGCCGCCACGATCTTTTCCTCGACCTCGACGTCGATGTCAGTGTCGAATGTTCCCATGGATCACACCTCGGTTGCGTTCTCGTAGGCGTCGCGGGCCGCCTTCATATTCGCCTCGCCGAACTCCTGGTCGATGACGCGAGCGACCGTATCGATGTCGGCGGCGTCGGTTTGCGCGACGGCCCCGAGGATCGGGGTGTTGACGATCGGCGTTCCGTCGACCGACAGGTCGTAGTCCAGGGCGATCGACGTCGCGTCGACCGCGATGATTCGGCCGTCGTGATCGACGATGTCGGGGTCAGTCGTGTTGATGACGACGATCCCGTCCTCGTCGAGGCCGTCGGTGACGTCCTGGATGTCGACCAGGGACTCGTCGAGGATCACGACCATGTCGGGCGAGGAGACGCGGCTGTACAGCTTGATCGGCTGGTCGGCGATGCGGTTGTAGGAGTTCAGCGGGGCACCCCGTCGCTCGGCACCGTAGAAGCTGAATGCGGTGGCCTGTCGACCGTCCTCGAAGGCGGCCTGCCCGAGCAGTTGGCTCGCGGTCATGCCGCCCTGCCCGCCACGGGAGTGCCAGCGGATCTGGATCATCTCCAGCGCCTCGACGGGCGCGACCTCGGATTGCGTACTCATTAGAGATCACCTCCGAACCACTGGGTCTCGCCGGGCTCGGCGTTCAGAGCGATGTCGATGATGTCGTCCCATTCGACGTTCTGGCCGCCGATGCCGGCGATGACGCTGGCGATCGGCTGATCGATCGCCAGTTCGACGTCCCGGGTGACGATGCCGCCGCGACCGAAGGAGGTCGACCGGTCGAGAACGACGACTTTCTCGGCGTCGCCGACGGCCGCCGCGAACCGGTCCTCGGGGAACGGCGTATCGAGGATCGGTCGGACGACCCCGGCCTTGACGCCGTGCTTCTCGCGCAGGACGTCCACCGCGACCTCGGCCTCGCGAGCCATCGTGCCGAGACCGACCAGGACGAGGTCGGCGTCGTCGGTCCGGTACTCGTGAACGAGGTCGTACTCGCGGCCCGTGAGGTCCGCAAACTCGTCGAAGGCCTCGTCCGCGACCGCGGGGACGTTCTGCGTGGCCTCCATGATCTTCTGACGGAACTGCCAGAATTTGTTCCCGCCGGTGAAGGCCCCGAACCCGCGCGGGTTCTCGGAGGTGACCTCGTGCGGGATGTCGATGTCGCCGATGAACTCCTGGGCGACCTCGGGCGACAGTTTCTCCAGGGGCTGCATCGTGTGCGCGAAGGTGAACCCGTCGAGGTTCATCATCGCCGGCAGCATCACGTCCTGGTCCTCCGCAATGCGGAACGCCAGGAGCGTGAGGTCGTAGACCTCCTGGACGGTGCCGGCGAAGAACTGGATCCACCCCGAGTCGCGCTGTGACAGCGCGTCGGTGTGGGACGCCCAGATGTTCCACGGCGGTCCCAGGGCGCGGTTGGCGATCGACATCACGACGGGCAGGCGGGAGGCCGCGGTCCACCAGACCATCTCGCTCATGAACAGCAGCCCCTGGCTGGCCGTCGCGGTGAACGTCCGGGCGTTGGCCTGGGACGCACCCATGCAGGCCGCCATGGCCGAGTGCTCGCTCTCCACGCGGGAGAACTCCGCATCGAACTCGCCGCTCTCGACGGCTTCGGCGATGTTCTCGACGATCTCGGTCTGGGGCGTGATCGGGTAGGCCGCGACGACGTCGGTCCCGGCGTCCCGGGCTGCGAGCGCGGTCGCGGCGTTGCCGGTCATGATCCGCGCGTTCGATTCCTCCTGCTGGCGGTCGGACTTGGCGACGGCGTCGCTCATGCTGTCACCTCCTCTTCGAGGTACTGCGAGTACTCCTCGATGTTCCGTTCGGCCTGCCGTTGCAGGGACTCGATGTCTTCGTCCATCGCGGTCGCGAAGCGATCTTGCATCTCGACGTAATCGTCGACCCGTTCGGGATCGCTAAACGCCGACTTGCTCGGGCGACTGATCTCGATCTCCTTCCCGCGTTCCTTCTCGTAGAGGACCCAGAGCCCGCTCGACACGGCCAGTTTCGATATCTCGACGGTCTTGCCGTTGTCGAACCGCCAGCCCGGCGGACACGGCGTCAGCATGTGCATATACGACGGCCCGTCGACCTCGAGGCCCCGGGCCGTCTTCTCCCGGAGGTCCTGGACGTATCCCGGCGTGGTCGTCGCCATGTACTCGGGATCGTGGGCCTCGACGATCTTGTCGACGTCCTTCTGCTCGCCCTCGCGACCCGTCGGCGTCGTCGTCGTCCGGGCGCCGGTCGGCGTCCGACCGGACTTCTGGAAGCCCGTGTTCGAGTACGCTTCGTTGTCGTACTGGACGTACATGAAGTTGTGCCGACGTTCCAGCGCGCCGGACATCGCCGCGAGACCGATGTCCGTCGTGCCGCCGTCGCCGGCCAGTACGATCACGTTCGTTTCCTCGTCCCGTTGCTTCAGGGCCATCTCGACGCCCGAGGCCGTGCTTGCGGCCGCGGCGAACCCCGTGTTGATGATCGGCACGTCGAACGCCGTGTAGGGGTAGACCCCCTGAATCACGCTCGCACAACACGCCGGGATGACGAGAATCGTGTCCTCGCCGGCTTCCTGTAGCATGTGGCGTACGCCGAGTACCATGCCACAGCCCGCACAGGCGGGATGGCCTTTCTCTATCTGAGTGTCGTCTTGGTCACCGATCCATGGCATTGTGAAATCACCCCGAAGGGGTTGACGTGGTTCGAAGCGATGCCCCACGTCGTGGCCGTAGTCGCGCCAGTGTAACCGGCCCACACATCGGAGGGACGTGGCGGACTACTCCAAGAGCAAGTTGCGAACCTGTCCACTTTAACGGGACTGTCATTCCCATCGCTTGAGAACGGAGAACCACGGAAGAGAACGGCGAATCCCGGAGAATTGGCGGTTGTGAACATGGGACGTATCAGGCGTCCCCACGCTTCGGATCGAGGTTAGCGCCCCAAATGTCGAGAAGGAGACCAAAATATGGACCCCATCACTCGATCCGGAACGCCGGCTCCGAAACGGCCTCGCTCTTGCACTCCGGGCACCGGGACGGACGGTTCAGGGGGTCGTCGAACCCGTCGAACCCGCAGTCGCGACACTCGGGCGGCGCGACGAGGAACCGCTCGTCCCCGTCCCCGGACTCGACCGACTGCGCCACGTGCTGGAGGTGCTCGAGGGCGGCGCTCGTCGTCACCTGGAATTCCTCGGCCAGGGCGGTGAGGGACAGGGGTCCCTGCCGCAACCGTTCGGCCATGCGCTCCCGGGTCGTAGCGTCGGCCTCGCGCATACCCGACATCGGGACGGGAGCGGCATAGGTTTTGTCGCGGGGGCGACTGCGCAACGGCCCCCGGCGACTGACACGGCTCGGAGCCGGAGGTGGAAGGCGGGCGGGAACGAGAAGGATAAAGGACTTACCGCGTCCCGTAAAACCCACGGCGCATGAAAGCTGTCGTGTTGGCCGGCGGGTACGCGACCAGGCTCTGGCCGATCACCAAACATCGGCCCAAGATGTTCCTCCCGATCGGCGAGACCACGGTCATCGACAGGATCTTCGCCGACCTCGAGGCGGACGAGCGGATCTCCGAGGTCTACGTCAGCACGAACGACCGCTTCGCCGAGGATTTCGAGG
>JBLGCL010000210.1:0-4422 GCA_047617305.1 Natronomonas sp. | reverse complement strand
CGTCGAGACGGCGGGGGGCGAGGCGGGGAGCGGTGACGCGGGCGGGGCGTCGGCCCCTCAGGCGTTCCGCGAGGGCGGGATGTCCGGCTCCCAGTCGACTGCCTCGACGACGGTGTCGAGGACTCCGTCGACGTTCTCCCCCTCCGCCACGCTCATGTAGGCGTCGGCCTCGACGTCGGTCGAGACGTCGGACTTGTTGCAGACGGTGACCATCGGCGCGTCGAACCGCTCGCTGAGGGCGTCTCGAAGTTCGAGTTGGGCCTCGAGCGGGTAGCCACACTGGCCGGAGGCGTCGACGACGAACAGCACGGCGTCCGCGAGGTGACGCAGCGCGGAGACGGCCTGGTTCTCGATGTCGTTGCGCTCGTCCTCCGGGCGGTCGAGCAGCCCAGGCGTGTCGACGATCTGGTAGCGGACGCGGTCGTACTCGAAGTGGCCGACGTGGACCGCCGTCGTCGTGAACGGGTAGGACTCGATCGCGTTGCTGGCGTTGGTGACCTCGTTGACGAACGAGGACTTCCCGACGTTGGGGTAGCCCGCGACGACGATCGCCGGCTCGTCGGGACGGATGTCCGGCAGCGTCTTGAGTTCGTCACGCGCCTGGCCGACCGCGAGCAGGTCGTCCTCGATCTCGTCCATGATGTCGGCCATCCGGGCGAACGCCTGCTTGCGGTGTTTGCGGGCGGTGTCGGTGTCGGCGTTCCGGATCCTGCTCGCGTACTCGTCGCGGATCGACTCGATCTGGTTCCCGGCCCAGGTCACCTCGCTGAGGGCCTTTCGCAGGCGGTCCACGTCGACGACCGCGTCGGCGAGTTCGTAGTAGAACGGGTCGACGTAGTCGAAGTCGGGCCACTCGGTCGCGACGTTCTGGAGGTTGTCCGAGAGGATGTTGCCGGCGGTGCGTAGCATCGCCTCCTGTGCCTCGTAGGGGTCCTTCGCCCGCCCCGTCCGGGACGCTCGGGAGAAGGCTTTGTCGAGGAGTTCCTCCGACCGGGGGGTGGTCGGGAGATCTTCGAAAGTCATCGATTACGGGAGCGTAGCCGGCCAGCGCGTAAAAACGCGTCCGTTCGGGGAACTGTCCCCGACGACCCCACGCCGCCGAGTCGTTCCGTCTGGGGCTGCCCACTACGAGACCGAACGGACAGTTCCTTACGGTATTCGCCCAGATATAGGATAATTATCCAGCATTTACTTTGTGTTCGTGTATTTATTCGCCATAGACGTTGAGATACGCAAGCGAAGAATTACGTACTACCGACGATACAGGTTCGACCGCAATGGAAGCAACGAACGATGGGATTTTCGGCGCAGCGACCAATATTTGTCAAACCAAATTTCGATTCAGTGCATACTCTCGGAAGGTGACTGGGCCCGACGACGGGGGTGTCTCCTGATGCCCGTCGATCCGTCGGTCGCCGACGGGATCAACACGGTGTGGGCCCTAGTGGTCGCGTTCCTGATTTTCTTCATGCAGCCGGGATTCGCGTTGCTGGAGGCCGGGCAGGTTCGCGCGAAGAACGCGGGCAACGTGCTGATGAAGAACATGACCGACTGGACGCTGGGCGTGCTCACGTACTTCGTCGTCGGGTTCGGGCTCTCCGTGGTCGTCGCCGGCCTGACGAGCACGTCCGCGGTCGACGTCGGGAGCGCGTTCGCGTACCTCTCCGACTCGGGCCAGTGGATCACGTGGCTGGTGGGCGCGGTGTTCGCGATGACCGCCGCGACCATCGTCTCCGGGGCCGTCGCCGAGCGGATGTCGTTCGGGGCGTACGTGTTCGTCGCGGCGGCGATGACCGCGGTTATCTATCCCGTCGCCACCGGTCTCACGTGGGACGGTGGCCTGCTCGCGGCGGGCGACAACCCCGGTTTCGTCGCCGGCCTGCTCGGCGTCGGCTACCTCGACTTCGCGGGCGCAACTGTGGTCCACATGCTCGGCGGGCTCGCCGGACTGACCGGCGCGTACATGGTCGGCCCGCGCAAGGGTCGCTTCGACGAGCACGGCGACAGCCAGCCCATCCCGGGCCACTCGATGCTGCTCGCGGTGCTGGGGACGCTGATCCTCGCGTTCGGCTGGTACGGCTTCAACGTCGGCACGTCCGCGATCTTCAACCCCGACAACGAGCTGCTGAACGCCCAGCTCGGCCGCGTCGCGCTGAACACCACGCTCGGGATGGGCGCGGGGGCGCTGGCGGCGATGGCGATGTCGGCCCGCCGGCAGGGCAAGCCCGACCCGCTCTGGACCGCGAACGGGCTGCTCGCGGGGCTGGTCGCGGTCACCGGCGCCGTCCCTCACGTCACGTGGTGGGGTGGGCTGATCCTCGGCGGCCTCGGCGGGACGATCGTGCTGCCGACGTACCGCTTCGTCGTCGACGAACTTGGCATCGACGACGTCTGCGGCGTCTTCCCAGTCCACGGCGCCGCGGGCGCACTGGGGACGGTCCTGATCCCGGTCTTCGGTGTCGAGGGCGGCTCGTGGACGTTCCTCGGCGTGGACCAGTTGGTGATGCAGATCGTCGGCGTCGCGATCATCGCGGGCTGGACGGTCGTCGGCACCGCGTCCGCGTTCACGGTCGCCGACGCGCTGTTCGGCCTGCGCGTGAGCGAGGCCGAGGAGGAACTCGGGCTCGACGAGGGCGAACACGGGGTCTCCGTCTACCCCGAGTTCACCGGTGATGGCGGCCCAGAACCGACGGTGAGCGCCGACGGTGGGCGCCTGGAGACCGACGGCGGGCACGGGCCGCTCCGCGGCGCGGTCGTCGACTGCGGGGCGGTTCCGCCCGAGGTCGAGAACGATCCGGACCGAGACGACGGGGGTGAGACCGATGAGTGACCACGCCGACGGCGGGACCCCAGTCGAGATGGTGGTCGCGATCGTTCGACGAGAGAAGCTCGCCGACGTGAAGGCCGCGCTGGCGGCGGCCGGCGCGCCCTCGCTGACCGTCACGGAGGTCACCGGACGAGGGTCCCAGCAGGCGAAGATCGAGCAGTGGCGGGGCGAGGAGTACACCGTCGACCTCCACGAGAAAGCCAAGATCGAGTGCGTGGTCGCCGACACGCCGACCGACGAGGTCGTCGGTGCGATCACCGACGCCGCCCACACCGGCGAGAAGGGCGACGGCAAGGTGTTCGTGCTCCCGGTCACGCACGCGGTCCAGATCCGGACCGGCAAGGAGGGGCCCGACGCCGTATAGCGTTACGTCCGCGGGGGGAGCTCCTGCCCGCCGAGCCCGGCCAGCCCGCCGCTGGTCTGGGACACGTTGAAGGCCATCACGAGGTCGGTCTGGGAGAGCAGTCCGACGAGGTTCCCCTCCTCGTCGGCGACCGCCAGCCGCCCCGTCCGGTGGGACTGCATCGCGTCGAGCGCGTCCATCACCTCGGTGTCGGGATCGAGCGTCGGCGCGTCGTCGTTCATCACGTCCTCGACGCGGTAGGCGTCGCGTTCGACCTCCGGCACCGACTCGGTGTCCTCCAGCGTCACCATGCCGACGAAGTCGCCGTTCCGGAGCACCGGGTAGCCGACGTGGCGCTCCTCCAACATCCGTTGGATCAGTTCGGCGACAGTGGTCTCTTCGTCGACGGTGCTGAGCTCCGCGGCGGGCGTCATCAGCTCCCGGACGGTGACCCCCTCGAACGCCGCCTTGAGCACGGAGCGCTGTGCCTCGCTCGAGGCACCCATGTAGATGAAGAAGGCGACCGCGAGCAGGATCAGGTCGAACTGGAGCAGGCCGAGAAAGCCCATCAGGATCGCGAACCCTTTCCCGACGGTCGTCGCGATCTGGGTCGCGCGGACGTGCGAGCGGGTCCGTGCGAGCAGCGCGCGCAGGACGCGCCCCCCGTCCATCGGGAACCCGGGCAACATGTTGAACCCCGCGAGCATGACGTTCACCAGCGCGAGGTAGCCGAGCACGAACCGCACGGCCGGCAGCCCGGCGGGCACCACGGTGAACGCGGCGTAGGAGACCACACCCACGGCGACGCTCACGATCGGCCCGGCGACGGCGACCCAGAACTCCTGTTTCCAGTCCTCGGGCATCTCGGTGAACTGTGCGACGCCACCCAGTAGCCAGAGCTTAATCGAGTCGATCTCGAAGCCGTATCGCATCGCGACCAACGAGTGACCCAGTTCGTGCAGGAGCACACCGACGAACAGGCCGATCGCCGACGCGCTCCCGAGGATCCACGGCGTGTTCCCCTCGGTCAGCGGCGCTTCCCCGGGCACGTCGGTCGGGAGGATGTTGAGGATGTCAACCCAGAACCCCACCTGCGAGCCGATGACCCACGCGAACAACGGGAGCACCAGCAGGAACGTCACGTCGATCTTGATCGGGATCCCGTAGATCCGCCCGATCTGGAAACTCGCCATGTCAGAGCGTAGCGCGCGGCTGTAAGTAAATCGAGCGGTCACTTCGACGGCGTGAGTCG
>JBLGCL010000209.1:0-4429 GCA_047617305.1 Natronomonas sp. | reverse complement strand
CGGTCGGATGGCAAACTGGGTCACCCGAATCCCCGGCGTGGTTTCAGAAAATGAAGGAATTTATAGGTTGGGAATCGATGACTAGCGTGACCGATCCGATCCGGAGAAACCCGGCGCAAACCGCTCGATGCGGGGGAAGTCGAAAGATTTTACTCTCCTCCAACCCACTTCCAAGTGTTCACGTTTTTACAGAACGAGGCATCCACTATGACCGACAAAAAGACGGCCTACCTGAAGGAGAAGTACGAGGAGATGAAAGAGCGCGGCGAGACCTGGGAGCTCAAGCGCGTCCAGGGCCCCTCGAAGCCCCACGTGCAGGTCGAGGGCAAGGAACTCGTCATGCTCGCCTCGAACAACTACCTCGACCTCGCGAACGACGACCGCCTCCGCGAGGCCGGCATCCAGGCGATCGAGGACTACGGCCTGGGCTCCGGCTCGGACTGGTCGATCGCGGGCTACATGGAGATCCAGGACGAGCTCAACGAGAAGATCGCCGACTTCAAGCGCACCGAGTCCGGCGTCGCGTTCCAGACCGGATTCGCGACCAACGCCGGCGTCATCCCCCAGATCCTCGAGGACGGCGACGTCTACATCTCGGACGAACTCAACCACGGGAGCATCATCGACGGGATGCGCCTCTCGAAGGCGGACACGCTCATCTACGACCACACGGACATGGCCGACCTGGAGGACCAGCTCCGGAAGGCTCAGGACGAGTACAACCGGATGCTCATCGTGACCGACGGCGTGTTCTCGATGGACGGCGACGTCGCCCCGATGGACGAGATCCAGAAGCTCGCCGACGAGTACGGCGCGATGACCTACGTCGACGACGCGCACGGCGAGGGCGTCCTCGGCGGCGGTCACGGCATCGCCACCGAGTTCGACCTCGAGGACGACATCGACTTCCAGATGGGGACCTTCTCGAAGGCCATGGGCGGCTTCGGCGGCATGCTCGCCGGCGACGAGCACGTCATCAAGTACGCCTACAACACGGCCCGCACCTGGCTGCTCAGCGCCGGCTACCCGCCGTCCATCGCCGCCGCGAACCTCAAGTCCCTGGAGATCATCGAGAACGAGCCCGAGCGCGTCGAGAAGCTCTGGGACCTCCGCGAATACTTCAAGAAGGAACTCGAGTCGATCGGCTACGACACCGGCATGAGCGAGACGCCGATCGTGCCCGCCATGGTCGGCGACTCCAACGAGGCCCAGGAACTCGCCGACCGCCTGTACGAGCGCGGCATCTTCGGGCTCGCCATCGTCTACCCGATGGTGCCCCGCGGCGAGGCCCGCATCCGCAACCAGATCAACGCCGGCCTCACCAAGGACGACCTCAACAAGGCGCTGCGCGCCTACGAGGAGATCGGCAAGGACCTCGACCTGATCTGAGTCGACCTCCACGACGACCGACACCGGCCGAGCAGCGATCCGCTGTTTTCCGCGGTTCGACGGACGCCGAGTCCTCGCTGTACCGTGGCGTCGCTGGACTCACGACGAGACCGTCGCTATGACGCTCGAAAACGAAGGAATGCGGAGGAATCGGGACGCCGGTTACGCCGATAGCTTCCGCTCGAGGTTGGTCAGCATGTCCTCGACCATGTCCTCGAGTTTGTACTCGGGCTCCCAGTCCCAGTCCTCGCGGGCCGCCGTGTCGTCGACGCGGTCGGGCCAGGAGTCGGCGATGTCCTGCCGTTCGTCGGGCGCGTACGTCGCCTCGAAGTCGGGGAGGTGCTCCCGGATCGCCTCGGTGAGTTCCTCCGCGGTGAACGTCAGCGCGCTCACGTTGTACGCACACCGGTAGTTGAGGTCCCCGTCGTCGGCCTCGGCGAGTTGCATCAGGGAGTTGACCGCGTCCGGCATGTACATCATCGGCAGCATCGTGTCGGGCCGGACGAAGTACTCGTAGTGGCCGTCCTCGATCGCCTCGTAGAACACCTCGACCGCGTAATCCGTCGTGCCGCCGCCGGGGAGGGTCTTGTAGCTCAGGATGCCGGGCAGGCGGACGCCCCGGACGTCGAGGTCGTAGTTCTCGTAGTAGTACTGCGCGAGGAGTTCGGTGAGCACCTTCGAGATGCCGTACATCGTGTTCGGGATCAGCACCGTCTCCTCGCCGGGGTTGTCCGGCGTGGTCGAACCGTACACCGCGATCGAACTCGGCGTAACGATCTTCTCGAGGTCGTACTCGCGGCCGACCTCGAAGACGTTGTAGAGCCCGTTGACGTTCACGTCCCAGGCGAGGCCGGGGTTCTCCTCGCCCTTCGCGGAGAGGATCGCGGCCAGGTGGAAGATCGTGTCGACGTCGTGTTCCTCGACGACCGACTCGATGGCGTCCCGGTCGGTGACGTCGAGTTCGACGAACGGTTCCTCGAGGTCCTCCGGTTGCTGGATGTCGCTCGCGACGACCGCGTCGTGCCCGTACTTCTCGCGCAGCGCCGGTGTCAGTTCCGAACCGATCTGTCCCGTCGCGCCGGTCACTAGGATCTTGTTCATGGATAAAAAGCCCGCGTCCCGGATAATAATTGCACCTCTTTCGGGACGACGGTCGCCCGGAGCCGAACCGACCTGCGGCTGGCCGGGTGAGGAGGGGAAGGATGGGGAAGTGCACGAAGCGTGTGACGTGCATCCGTGTTTGGAAGGGGATGCAACAAAAACCTGATCCGTCCGGAGTGAAAGTGAAACCGCTGTACAGCACGCCGGTTATTCCGGCGTCTGACGGGAGAATGACGCTCGTCACACTCCAGTTGACATCAATCCGTGGTGGGGGTACCGGCACCCGCAAGGGCCGAACGTCTCACCCGTCCGGCCGCACCACGACCTCGTTGCGATCCACGTACGTCGCCACGCGGTCGGGGAACGGATCGTCCCCCGGCCACGTTACCGCGTCGGCGATGCCCAGGCGAACCGGGTCGCCCACGTAGGTCTCAACCGTCGATCCGTCCGCTCGGGGGACCGTGACGCGGACGTATAGCCCTCCTTCCACGCCCTCGTAGGCGTCCAGCCCCTCGACGTCGTCGGTACGCAGGATCCGACCGGTCGTCGATCCGCCCGGTGCGAGGGTCGGATACCGCCCCTCGACGTCGTGGAGTCCGACCAGGCGGGCGGCCCCGAGGAACCGGGCGTCCTCGACGACTGCCGCGGCCCGGTCCGGGTCCGTCAGCGTGCCATAGACGAACACGTCCATGGTGCGGGGTCGGGCGGCCGGACCCAAGGAACGTCCGGGTTCGATGGGGGAACGTTCCCCACCTTTCTTCAGAGAAATCATCCCCGCAGTCGCAGAAAGTATTTATCGGTAATCCTACTCGTGGTGGACATGAAGCGCGAAACCGCCCTGATCGGCGGGCTCGTTGCGGTGGTCCTCGCGAGCGCGCTCGTTCTCGTCCTGGTCCCCGGCGCGGTCGACGATCCGGACGACGAGGTCGGGCCGGAACGAGCGGGACACCTCCGGATCGCCGACGTGCCCATCCGTGTGGACACGGTGTCGCGGCGAACGGCGACCCTGGAGGTCGACGCCAGACTGGAGCACCGCGGGGCCGAAACCGAGAACGTGTCCGTGCTGTTCCGCGCCGTCGACAGCGACAGAGGGGTCGTCGAGGCGGACCGACGGGTCGACCTTGGAACGATCAGGGGCGCCCGCGAGACGAGCGCCGGGACGAACCTCACGGTCGAACGGCAGGGCGCCTACCGGATCGAGGTGATCGTCTACGCCGACGGGCGGCGGCTTCCCCACGCTAGCGGCGACCGGGAGATCGAGGGCATCGGCTCGCTCCAGCCCACCTACGCCGAGTCCCCGATCGAGTTCCACCGGTTCGACCGACGCGAGGAGAGCCTACCGACGATCAGCTATTCGATCGCGGAGGCCGGCGGCGACACCGTGACACTCGACCTCTCCACGTACCTCACCAACGGCGGGACCGAACCGGCCGGCGACCTCACGCTCGTCCTCCTGGCGAGGCAGGCCGACTCGAACGTCGTCGCCGACCGGACCACCGTCTCGATCGGACGGGTCCGGCCCGGCCGAACCATCTCCGCGGACGCGGCCCTGTCCGTCCCGGACGACTACAACTACTACCTCGTGGGGCTGTTGCTGCGCGACGACGTCATCGTCGACACGACCCGCTCGGCGGCGAACCTCGACCCGGAGGGAACGGTGGCCGAGGTCGACGAGACGACGGAGGAAAGCGACTTCGACGCCGGGGACTTCGAGTCTTCGAACGGGGATTCGCCCGGGGAACCGGGGCGGACGCCGGAGGCCACCGGGGACGGGGGTCCGGGCTTCGGCCTCGGCGTGGCCCTGGTCGGGCTGCTCACGATCGGGGCGCTGGCCGCGAGACGGCATCGCCACTGAACGACCGACACCATACCCACCAGAACCATGACTAACGATACCGACGACCCCACGAACGACCGGACGGAAGACGAATCGCCCGAC
>JBLGCL010000208.1:0-4444 GCA_047617305.1 Natronomonas sp. | reverse complement strand
GTCGAGGGCGTGCCCGGGAACACCGACCGCACCGCGTTCGCGAGGAGCAACAGGAACCAGCTCCCGAGCACGCCCAGCACGAGGACGCGTTGTCTTCGCGACCCGCCCCGAACGATCCACGCCAGCACCAGCCCCATCAGCACGATCCAGGCCACGAACAGGCCGGGGAAGTCCAGCAGCCGCGCGGACTGGGTGATCTCGGCCGGCGTCAGCGCGGCGGCCGCCAGGTTGTACCCGACGGCGATCACTGCGAAGCCCACCGCGCCGACCGCGAGCGGGGTCGCCCGCCGAGAGGAGGTCGCACCGGCAACGACGACGAGCAGGACCAGCCCGAGCGCCGCGATCGCGGTGTCGAGGTTGTGCAACGGCGGCACGCTGGCGAGGAGCAGCCCGCCGGCAACGTACCAGGCCCCGGATCGACGACGATACCCCCGATAGACCGCGAGCAGCCCGAGCGGGACGACGAACAGCCCGAGCGTCTGGTCCTCGACCGGCATCGAGCGGTGGAGGTACAGCCCCTCGACGGCGAGCAGCAGGCCACCAAACAAACCTGCCCGTCGAGCCGTCCCTCGATCGAACCCCCGAGCGAGCCCCAGCCGGCGTCCGACCGCCACCGCGAGCAGCCCCGGGAGGGTCCCGACCACGGCGATAGCCGGCTGGGAGATGAACAGCGGCCGGACGCCCGTCACCTCGCTCAGGATCGCGAGAAACGCCGTGAACGACAGGTCGTCCACGGCGATCGAAGCGAGCGGGAGGCTCCCGGTGTCGATGGTGGACCGAGCCCAGCCCGCCGCCAGCACCCCGTCGGGGTTGAACGGGAGCGGCGAGGCGAACAGCGGGAGCGAGCGCAGCGCGACGCCGATCCCCACGACCAGCACGACGGCCAGCCCGAAGCGGGCCGCCGGCCCCGACGAGTCACTCACGAGCCTCACCCCCGCCGGATCGCCGCGGCCCGACGCGATCGCCCCGAAGCAGCCGCGCGGGTTCCGCCCGGAGGACACCCAGCGTCGTGACGGTCGCGCCCGCGACGACGACCGCAACTGCCCCGAGGACGACCGACCCCAGGAGCCACGGCGTCACGACCGGGTCGATCGCGATCCCGAACGCCGTCAGCTGGCCCAGCCGGCTGGCGATCAGGAGCAGCCCGTAGCCCGCGACCGTCGCCAGGGCGATCCCCGGAACGCCGATCCGGAGGGCGTCGGCGAGGACCATCTGGAGCACCCGCCAGGGCCCGGCCCCGGTCGCCCGGCGGATCCCGAGCGTCCGCCGGCGGCCGTGGATCGCCCCGGCGAACGTCGCCGCGACGCTGCCGACGCTCATCAGCCCCGCGAGGACGACGATCCCGGCCGTGACGAGCGTCAGGTTCCCGAAGACCGCCTCGACGGCGCTCCCGATGCTGGTCGCCCCGCCCTCGCGTCCCCGCGCCGCCAGGGCGGCGACGAGCCGGTCGTTGCCCCGGATCCGCAGCACCTCAGTCACAGTCGCCGTGCGATCGCCGTCCGCCGTCGTCACCACGGTTCGGATTTGATACTCGCCAGGCGTCAACCGTGGGAGTTCGACGCGAACCGCGGCCCGCTCGCCCGGCGGCACCTGCAGGTGCCGGCGTTCCGTCCGCCCGGCGATGGCCACGGTGATCGTCCGGTCGAGGGGCGGGCCCCACGGGTTGGTCGCTCCCACGATCACCGTCGCCCGCGTGAGGCTCGACGGTCGGGACGGCGTGATCTCGACGTCGATCTCGAGAGTTCGGCGGGCGCTCGGCGTTACGTTCACCGTCCGGCGCGTCGTGTTCCCCTGGACGGCCGCGACGACCGTGACCGTCCCCGGCCCGCCGAAGGGCACGGCCGCCACGCCGTCGTCGTCAGTCCCGACGCGACGATCACCCACTTCGATCGTCGCGTTCGCCGCCGGCGTCCCCGCGGCCGTCAGGACGCGAACCCGCCGTGTGCTGTTGGGCGGGACGCGCTCGCGAAGGCCCTCGATCCGGATCGTCCCCGTCTCACCGTTCGCCGGAGAGGAGTTCCCGCCGTCGATCGCCGTCGCGTTCCGAACCCGGACCTCGCGGCGGGCGTCGAGCACCGCCAGCGTGTGGGTCCCCGCCGCCGGCGCCCGGAGCGTGAACGTCACGGTGCGCCGTTCCAGGGGGTCCAGGGACAGCTGCGTCGCGTCGGTCGCCGGCCCGAGCCGCGCGGTCATCCGCTCCGTGACCGGCGACGGGCCCCCGTTCAGCACCGTCGCCGAGACCTGGACGCTCCGGTTCGCCGGCACCCGCTCGGGGACCGCCACTTCGACAGCGGTCAACCCCTCACCCTCCGACCCGGCGTCCGGGACGCGATCGGTCCTGACGAACTGCACGATACCTGGTCGCTTGCCGGTGAGGTGCCGGGCCGTCGGGAGCGGGACGAGCACCTGGTCGTCGAAGGGGCCGGGCGCCGCGTACACCCCGACAACGGTTACCCGGGTCACCGTGGGCGTCGTGCTCCCGCCGAGCGCGACCCTCTCGCCGGGCTGGAGATCCAGCCGTGCCGCGAGGTCCTCGCCGACCACCGCCTCCCGAGGCGTCGACGGCGACGATCCGGCCACCAGGCGGGCGTCCGACACCGACGCGAAGGCCCCGAACTCGCCCCCGCGGACGAGGACGGGCCGGTCGTCGAGCAGCGTGAACGCCAGGATCTCGGGACTGGCGTTCACCCCGGTGCCCTCGAGCGCCGTCGCGTACCCCTCGGGGACGGTGCTCGCCACCGGATGCACGGCCCCGGGTTCGGTGATCGTCGTCCCCCCCGATCCGAGCGCCGGCGCCACGGTCGCGCCCGCGGACCACCCGAGCACCACCACGACGACGAAGACCGTCAGCGTCGCCGCGGTCGGGGCGAGCGTCCGCCACTTGACCAGCGTCGGCCGCAACCGTGGAGGCAGCCACGTCGATCGCTCCGGCGCGCCGTTCGTCCCCGTCCCCTCGTCCGGCCGCCGGATCACGCGGGCCGGCGGCGTCCGCGCGATCGAGCGGGCCGCCAGCCCCCCGGCGAGGGCCCCCAGGACGAGCGTCCCGGCGTACACCGGGGCCAGGATCCGCGCCACGAGTGGCGTCACCTGCGGCGTCAGCGAGGTGCGAACGCCGACGAAAATGCCAGCGTTCACGATCGCGCTGGGAACGATCACACCGATCGCGTACCCCAGGAGTACGCCGGCGCCCGTCAGCAGCGCCGCCCGCGCTGCGAACGTCGCCACGACCGCCCGCCCGGTGCCGCCCGTGGCCCGGAACACCCCGACGGTGCGACGGCGGTCCGCGACGGCCATCCGCGAGACGCTGAACACGGTGACCGCGGCCAGCACCCCGACCCCGACGCCGACGCCGTAGAGCAGGCGGACGATCGACCGGGTCCCGCGAACGAAAAACGGGAGGGCCCCGCGAATCGCGCTCGCCCCCTCCACATCGGCGGGCCGGTCGCCGTCGGCGGGCGCGACGACCAGCGCCCCGGTCGGCCCCAACCGCTCGACGAGGCCCGGTGGTCCGACGTACCACGCCGGCGGGATCGCCCCCGCCTTCGACGCCGGGCGGACCCGGACGGTCGCCGCGCCCCGCGTGCCCTCCAGTCGCACCTCGCGGACCCCGCTCACCGCGCCGCGTCGCACGCCGACGTCGGGCGGAACCTGGAGGTCGATCCCGATTTCACCGAGCCGGTCGCGGGCACCCTCCGGAATCCCGACGACGGAGCGCTCGCTCCCGGTCGGGGCAGTGACCGTGGCCAGCGGGAGGATCACGGCGTCCGCCGGGGTCCTCGCCCGGGCGTCCTCGACGGACTCCACGTAGGCGACCGTCCCGGCGCTGTCGTAGCCACGGGCGACGTCGGTCGTCCCCGTCGCGGCCGCGACCACGACCAGGGTCGTCCCGGTCAGAAAGGCGACGGTGACGCCGATGACGAGGACGGCGAGCACGTCCCGGCGGTTCCATCGCCGGAGGATCGCGTTTCGCACTCCCATTGAGAGACACCACGCCTTCGGGGGTTTCGGTCGACGATACGGGGACTGATCCGACCGCGAGCTGTCGCTCGTGTTTCAGAAGCGGCCCCCAATAGTTTATCGTTCGTTGCAGTCCAGCGCCGACCGCGAAACGTACGGCGGTCGGCAAGGGAAAACGTATGACCATCGGCGAGGCAAAACGTACGACGGTCGTCGAGGACGCGTGATCCCTAAATGCCTGCGGATCCGTTTGCGCCCATGGACGCCGCGGACTTCGTGACGGAGACCGAGGCCGAGGAGGTGTTCGCCGTGCTGGCCGACGACACGCGGGTCGCGATCCTCCAGGCGCTGTGGGAAACCGAGGACTATGAGGCATCGTTCTCCGAACTCCGGGACGCGGTCGGGATGCGCGACTCCGGGCAGTTCAACTACCACCTCGACAAACTCGTCGGCCCGTTCGTCGCGAAGGCCGAGGACGGCTACGAAC
>JBLGCL010000207.1:0-4465 GCA_047617305.1 Natronomonas sp. | reverse complement strand
GCTTGTCGACGGCGACACGGGGGACCGGCTCGCCACGGTCGAGGTCGAAGTCGCGGACACTCGGAAGGAGCGCTACACCGGCCTGAGCGATCACGAGTCGCTGGCCGACGGCAGCGGGATGCTCTTCGTCCACGACGGCGAAGCCAGGCGGACCTACGTCATGCGGCGGATGGACTTCCCCATCGACATGATCTTCGTCGACGCGGAGCGACGGATCACGGCGATCCACCACGCCCGGACCCCCGGCCCGAACGAGGCCGGCAGCGACCTCCGCTACAGCGGTCGGGCGAAGTACGTCCTCGAGGTCCCCCGCGGCTTTGCGAACGAAACCGGGCTGAGCGTGGGCGATCGAATCGATATCGACTACGGCGACGAGACGCCGACGAACGCGTCCGCGTCGGAACGGCTCGACGCCGCCGCGACCGACGCTTGGTGGCCGGGGGAATCCCTCCGGGTAGACACGCCAACTGCTCCGTCGAACCTCGTCCGGAGGGCAATCGGATGAGCGAACCCCTGGCAGCCCTGGCCGAGCGCGACGGGTGGCACGTCGATGGCTTCGCGGCCAGGGTCCACTACGATGGCGGGGGCGACCGGTACGCCATCGAGTACTACGCGCCGAGCGACTGCGTGGTCTACTGGAAAGTGAAGGGGGACGGCGAAACCGCCGTCCCGGTGGGCCGGGGGACCGTTCCGGTCCCGTTACGGACCCGGATTCGGGCCGACCTCGAAGCGGCGGGAATCGATCCCGCGGTCGAACGCCGATCAGTGTAGCGTCGGCACCGCCGCGTTCGCCTACCGGGGACGCTGCAGGTTGGTGCTTCCACACTCCGGACAGGCCGTCATCGATCCCAGCGTCGGGTGGTCCACCGATTCCCACTCGTCGCTGTCGACGACCGCCTTGAATCCACACTCGATACACCGAAGGCGTGTGGTCGTGGCTTCTTCCGCCATGGGCGACCCTACGTCATAGAGTCCCATAGTTGTTGGCAGCGGTGATCTCGACCGTCGAATCGATGTGCCATGCTACCTAGTCCCAATAATGGCTTAACCGTCGGGTCGTTTCACCCACTGTCACACCGACGGACGACGGCCATCCAGCCGGGTAACCGGAAGATGTTTCGAAACGTAATAAGGCTTTAGTCGGTCGGACGGAGAACATAGGACAATGGACATCTCCGACGAAGACGACGACCCGTTCGAGGAACAACGGGAACAGACGGACGACGCCATGAAGCGACTGTTCCTCGAGTACGGGTCCGACAACGCCCTCGCGTTCGTGGTGGGGCTTTTCTCGAGCATCGTCGCCCGGATGCTCGACCTCCTCCCGCCGGTCCTCCTGGGGCTGGCGATCGACTCGATCATCCGGAACAACAAGGCGTTCGCCTTCCCGGTCGTCCCCGACGAGTGGACCACGAGCCTCGGATCGATCGAACAGCTATGGCTGGTGTCCGGGATCATCGCCTTCGCCTTCTTCGGCGGGGCCGGGTTCCACTGGACCCGCAACTGGGGGTGGAACTCCTTCGCCCAGAACGTCCAGCACGAGATCCGGACGGACACCTACGACAAGATGCAGCGCCTGAACATGGACTTCTTCGCCGACAAGCAGACCGGCGAGATGATGTCCATCCTCTCGAACGACGTCAACCGCCTGGAGCGATTCCTCAACAACGGGATGAACTCGGCGTTCCGCCTGGGCGTGATGGTCGTCGCCATCGCCGGGATCCTGTTTTACTTCAACTGGCAACTGGCGTTCGTCACGCTGATCGTCGTCCCGCTGATCGGCTATACGACCTACAAGTTCGTCAGCATCATCCAGCCCAAGTACGCCGAGGTGCGCTCGACGGTCGGCCAGTTGAACTCCCGCCTGGAGAACAACCTCGGCGGCGTGCAGGTCATCAAGACTTACAACACCGAGAACTTCGAGTCCGACCGCGTCGACGACGTCTCGAACGACTACCTCGACGCCAACTGGGACGCGATCGGCACCCGGATCAAGTTCTTCCCCGCGCTGCGCGTGCTGGCGGGCGTCGGGTTCGTCGTGACCTTTCTGGTCGGCGGCCTCTGGGTGTTCGCGACGGAGTCGGGCAATCCAGCCCCGTTCATCTTCACTGGCACGCTCACGACCGGGGAGTTCGTCACGTTCATCCTGCTCTCCCAGCGGTTCATCTGGCCCATGGCCCAGTTCGGGCAGATCATCAACCTCTACCAGCGGGCCAGGGCCTCCGCCGAGCGCATCTTCGGCCTGATGGACGAACCCTCCCGGATCGAGGAGGACCCCGACGCCGACGAGATCACGATCACCGACGGCCGGGTCGCCTACGACGACGTCACCTTCGGCTACGACGAGGAAGTGGTCGTCGAGGACATCTCGTTCGAGGTCGAGGGCGGGGAGACGCTCGCGCTGGTCGGCCCGACCGGCGCCGGCAAGTCGACCGTCCTCAAACTCCTGCTCCGGATGTACGACGTGGACGACGGCGCGATCGAGATCGACGGTCAGGACCTGCGGGACGTGACCATCCCCTCGCTGCGACGAGCCATCGGCTACGTCAGCCAGGACACGTTCCTGTTCTACGGCACCGTCGAGGAGAACATCACGTACGGGACCTTCGACGCCGACCGCGAGGCGGTGATCGAGGCCGCGAAGATGGCCGAGGCCCACGAGTTCATCGAGAACCTCCCCGACGGCTACGACACGGAGGTCGGCGAGCGCGGCGTGAAACTCTCGGGCGGGCAACGCCAGCGCATCTCCATCGCCCGGGCGATCCTCAAGGATCCCGAGATCCTCGTGCTCGACGAAGCGACCAGCGACGTGGACACCGAAACGGAGATGCTCATCCAGCGCAGCCTCGATCGCCTGACCGAGGACCGCACCACGTTCGCCATCGCGCACCGCCTCTCGACGATCAAGGACGCCGACACGATCGTCGTCCTCGAGGGCGGCACGGTCGTCGAGCGCGGGACCCACGAGGAACTGCTCGAGAACGACGGGCTCTACGCCCACCTCTGGGGCGTGCAGGCCGGCGAGATCGACGAACTCCCCGACGAGTTCATCGAGCGTGCCCGGCGGCGCGAGAACCGGATCGAGGCCGAGACCGACGACTGAGCCGCCGAAACGGCCCGGCGGGGTCGACGCCCCGTGACGAAGCGTTTTACCCGTCACCGCTTCAGGGTCGGGACATGAACCTCGACGCCGCGACGTGGACCGACGTCGCCGAAGTGGAGACCGACCTGGCGCTCCTGCCCGTCGGCAGCACCGAGCAGCACGGACCGCACGCGCCCCTCGGGACGGACGCGACGACCGCCGAAGCGGTTGCCGAAGCGGGCGCCGGAGCCTACGACGGCGAGGTGGTCGTTGCCCCCGCCGTCGAGATCGGGGTCTCGGAGGAACACCGCCACTTTCCGGGATCGCTGTGGGTTTCCGAGGACACGTTCCGGGCCTACGTCCGCGAGACGGTGGAGAGCCTGGCGTTTCACGGGTTCGACCGGGTCGTCCTGGTCAACGGCCACGGCGGGAACACGCCCGCGCTCCGCGAGGTCGCCGCCCGGCTGACCCGCGACAGCGACGCCTACGCCGTCCCGTTCACGTGGTTCGAGGCGGTCGACGTGGACGTCCCGATGGGCCACGCCGGCGGTCGCGAAACGGCGCTGCTCCGGGAGGTGGCCCCGGAGATGGTCCGCGAGGACCGGATCGAGGCGGCCGCCGCCGACGCCAGCGATCGCTGGGGCGACTGGACGTCCGGCGTGAACCTGGCGCATGACACCGGCGAGTTCACCGAGAACGGCGTCGTCGGCGATCCGCGGGAGGGGACGGCGGACCTGGGCGAACGGATGCTCGAAGCGGCGGCAGAGGAACTCGCGGAACTGCTGGAAGCGGTCGCCGATCGCGAGCTTGATCGACCCGGGCGTCGATGACGGGAGAGTACTCGGACGACTCGTTGCGAATCGGACGTGCCTCGGGGACGATGCGGTCCGGACGGTCCCGCCGCGGTGCTGGCCGCCGAGGCCCTAGGGGAACCCCGTTCTAACGCCGACCCCGATCGGATCCGATCCGGGCGTTATTCCTCGTCTTCGTCCCCCTCGCCCTCGGACGCCTCGACGTGAACCTCCTCGAGCGCGCTCCGGAGTTCGGGGATCGTCGCCGTGAGTTCGCCGACCTGCTCCTCGGCGGACTCGACGTCGGCGACGATGTCCTCGATGGCCTCGATCTCCGCCTCCAGGTCCGCGGCGTCGTCGAACGCGTCGGCGCGCTCGCCCATCGTATACCACTTCTTGGCGTCCCGGAGGTGCTCCTCGGCGTCGCCGACGTCCAGCGCCGACCGGAGCCCGTTGAGGACCCCGAGGATGTTCTCGGCATCGGCCTCCCAGACGGCGTCGGCGTCGGGCAGGGACTCGCGGGCCGCGGCGAGCGAGGACTCGACGTCCTCGCGCATTTCGCTGGCGGCCTCCCCGAACAGTTCGTCGTCGT
>JBLGCL010000206.1:0-4599 GCA_047617305.1 Natronomonas sp. | reverse complement strand
GAGTACGTCACGATCGTGGGACCGAACGGCGCCGGGAAGTCGACCATCATGAAGTCGGTGTTCGGGCTGACGTCGCACATGGGCGGCACCGTGACCTACGACGGTCAGGACATCACCGGCCTGAAGCCGGAGGACATCATCCACCTCGGACTGGGGTACGTCCCCCAGGACGACAACGTCTTCCGGTCGCTGTCGGTCAGGGAGAACCTCGAGATGGGGGCGTACATCCTCGACGAGGTCCCACAGGACAGCTTCGAGGAAGTGTTCGAGCGGTTCCCGATCCTCGAACGTCGGCAGTCGCAGAAGGCCCGGAACCTCTCCGGCGGACAACAGAAGATGCTCGCGACGGGACGGGCGTTGATGCTCGATCCGGCCCTGCTCCTGCTCGACGAACCCTCGGCCGGGCTGGCGCCGGACCTGGTCGACGAGATGTTCGACAAGGTCGACGAGATCAACGCTTCCGGGACCGCGATCCTGATGGTCGAGCAGAACGCGAAGGAGGCCCTCCGGCGGTGCGACCGCGGGTACGTCCTCGTCGACGGCAAGAACCGGTACGAGGGCGACGGGAGGACCCTGCTCAACGACCAGCAGGTTCGCCAGGACTTCCTGGGCGGCTAGACCGGGACGGGCCTCGCCCGTCGGGGGTCGCCTATCCGGACAACGCTTCGCTGACCACCGACGAGTAGGAGGACTGGTTCTGGTTGAACGCCACCTTCTGGAATACCTCGCCGTCGTGCTGGTCCGCGAAGACGTTCGAGAACCTGTCCGAGAGTTGCTGTCCGTAGTCGTTGTTGACGTACAGCGTGGCGGCAGTTTCGGCCTCCTGTTCCTCGGCGGCGATCTGTGCCATGACGCGACCCTGGAGGAAGTCCGAGGGCGCGGTTCGGAAGATGTAATCGTCGTCGTTGAGGTTGGTTACCGACAGCGCGGTGCTGGACGGCGAACAGCCGACGACCTCGTTGGGGATGAACACCTCCTGGCTGACGGGGACGTTCACGCCGGAGGAGGCCGAACCACAGACCGACGGGAACCCCGCGTTGATGAGGGAGTTCGCGGCGGTAACCCCCGCCTGGGAGTTGGTCTGGGTGTCCTCGACCTGTGTCGTCACTTCGAGGTTCAGGTCCGACCGGTTGACCTGCAGGGCGGGCAACTGGGCGGCCTGGATCATCGGGGCCCCCACGGACGCCAGCGCCCCCGTCTCCGGCAGGAGGATGCCGACCCGAATCGAGCGGTCCATCCCGCCCGGACCGCCGTCGGCGGACGGGCCACTTCCTTCGGGGCTCTCGCTCTGGAAGGTCTCGCTTCTGATCTGTGCGGTTCCGTCCTCGGAGAACTCCCAGAGCGCGTAGGCCGCCGACGCTGGATCCCCGTTCTCGTCGAAGTTGACCGAACTGGACGCCCCCTGGTAGTTCACGTCGTCGCCGTTGGCGGCGGCCTCGACGCCGGCGACGAAGTTGGCCGGGCCGACGTTCGTCCCGCCGGGGTTCGCGACCCGACGCATCTGGTCGCGCACTGCAGTGCCGTCGTTCTCGCCGGCCGCGGCGTTGGCGAGGATCTGGATCGCGACGGAGTCGTAGGACTGGGAAGTGAACACGCCCGGCGACTCGCCGTACTCGTTCTCGAACGCCGAGGTGAACGCCTGCTGGTTCGGACCGCCCGCCGCGGGCGCGGTCCCGATCACGTTGCTCATGTCGTTCCCGACCTGCCCCGGGAGGTCCGGGTCGCGCAACCCGTCCGGTACGAGGATGTCTTGGTCGTCACCGGTTTCGCTGTAAAAGTCGCGGAACAACTGGATGCCGTCCTCGGGGTACCCGATGACGACCAGCGTGTCCGGACTCCCGTCCCCGCCACCGCCGAGTCCGGCGCAGCCTGCGAGACCGGCGATGCCGGCAGTGCTCGCGACACCCGCGGCTTTCAGTACGTCGCGTCGGTCCACGTCCCCCGTGCTCCCGTCGTCTCTGTCTTGTGGTTGATTACCACTTAGCATTGTCGTTTGCCAATATAGAGGGTGCTATAAAAATGTTACTCAGCTTCAATATGTTCATATATAGTTATAAAATACTCGAATACCGCTATAATTAGGCTACCTTATAACCATTATAAAAAATATAATAATATTATTTTATATTCAAATATAGAAGTTAGCCCCATCGTTTTCAGGATACCCTCCGCCGGGCCTTCGCCCGCACGATCTCGAGATCCGGGTCCACTCAGGATCGGTTCGTCGCCGGTTCAGGGACCATTTTCGACGAGTGGAGCGGCGAACGGCGACGTATCGGACGAAGGAACGGCGCGGCAACGCCGGGAAAGGGTCACGGACGACCCCGTCGCGAGGACGTCACCGGTTCCGGGTGGTCGCCGTCACGACGTCGACGCCGATGTCCAGGGCGTCGTCGTCCAGGTCGAACCGCGGCGTGTGGTGGCCGGCGCCGATCGATGCCCCGCCGTCCCCTCTCGACGCGACCGGCGGCTGCCGGGTTCCGAACCCCTAAGCACCGCCCGCCGGAACCGGTCGAGCATGAACTACGTGGTCTACGCCGTGATCGCGCTGGTCACCTACGGGCTCGTGGCGCCGGTCGTGAGTTTCGCGATGGAGGAGATTCCCAGCGAGGTCGCCGTGGTGGTCACCAACACGATCCTCGTCGGCATGGCGCTGACCGTCGCCGTCGCACAGGATCACTCCTTCACCGAGTACGTGGGCCACGACCGGTTCCCGTACCTGATCCTGGGCGGCGTCCTCCTCGGGATCGGGATCATGGCCTACTACAAGGCGCTCGAGATGGGGCCCGTGAGCGTCGTCGTCCCGGTGTACGGCATGTTCATCGCGCTGAGTTCGATCATGGGCTTTCTGGTGTTCGAGGAGGTCCTCACCGCGCGCAAGGCGCTGGGTATCCTCTTCGGGGTGGTCGCGATCTACCTGACGGCCGGATGAGGTCGCCCTCCATCACGCGAATCGCGTCGTACAGGGCCGGGCAGGTTTGGCAACCCGTTTCGGAACGAACGACGGGAGCACTCGCCGGCCTATCGGTCGACCTCGAGGACGTCCAGCGAGCCGTCGACGGTCGCGACGAGTTCGTCGCCGTCGAGATGGACGGCGACCGATAGTCTGAGCGGGTCTTCCCCGTCGACGTCGACGGTGACCGCGTTCCAGAGGACTGGGGCCCACGGGGGTTTCCGCCGGACGTCGACGTCGTGGTCTGCGTAGAACGCGACGACGTCGGGGTGGGTGAGTACTGCCGCCGACAGCGGTACTTCAGCGTGCGTACCACACCGGCGACACCGGGTCGACACTTCGGGGACGCCGACGAGTTCGGTCACGTCGACGTCCCAATCGATGGGGGCGTAGCACTTCGGACAGATCCCCTCGACGATGCGTTCCAGGTCCTGGTGGGTCTTGACGGTCAACAATTGCACGAGTTCCGATAGCGACCGCTCCTCGACGGCCCGGGGCGGGAGCGCGTTCCGGAACCGGTGATCGCGGGGACACCTCACTCCGAGCAGGCCGTCCTCGTAGGTGGCTTCCATCGACGCCCCACAGACGGGACAGGGATCTTCGAGTTCGACCGGGCCCATCGGATCGTGGTCCTCGTAGGTGCCGGCGACGATCGCGCTGACGACTTTCATCCCGGCGGCCGCGAGTCGATAGCCGTCGTCGGTGTCGGTGACGAATTGCCCCAGAAGCTTGTCGAGGTGGTAGTTGAAGTTCCCCGAGTCGCGCCGGCCGACCGCCGTTCGAAGCTCGGCGAACGCCATCCCGGGATCCTCGGGATTCTCGTGGAGGTTCTCGGCGAGCGCCCGGAGAATCCCCAGGCGTGTCTCGTCGCGTAGCAACTCGAGGACATCCCCGGAGATGGATTCGTCCCCTTCGTCCATGCGGGTCGTTCGGCAAGCCGCCCGGAAAACGGTTTGCCCCGAACCTACCAGCATGGTTACTATACGCGGCTACTGTAGTGATATATGGGGGAGCGGGCCGACGAGTGAGTGATGTCCGACCGAACGCAGACGGACGACCTGCTCTTCCGGGAAGTCCAGCAGGGGTTCCTCGCGCTGAAACTCGTCACGGAGGTCCGTGCGGACGGGCTATACGTCAAATTCTCGCCGCTCGGGCGGTCGTTTCACCCCGTCCCGTGGTCGAACGTCGAAGCCGTCCGCGTAACCGAGTACGCGCCCGGCGACTACGGTGGCTGGAGCTGGGGGGTCCGCGTCGGTCCGACCGGGAACAAGGCCTACCGCCTTTCCGGAGACCAGGGCGTCGAGATTATCCGGGAGCGTGGCCGACGGCTGTTCGTCGGGTCAGACCGGCCCCAGGAACTGGCCGACGCCATTGCGACCGCACGCAGGTGAACCGGCGGACGACCCCGGCGAACATATCGGAAAGAGTACTATATCATGATACTATGGTGATATATGTAGCTGGCCATCTAGGGAATGAACGACGATGACGGACGCGACGACACCGACTCGACGATCCGCGAACCCCGTCACGGTACTGGCAGACGATCACCCCGCAGCGACGTTCTTTGCCGCGACCCTTGCGATCTCCTGGGGAGTGTGGACGGTCGGGTACGCGCTGACCGGCGGCGGGACACTTACTGAGGC
>JBLGCL010000205.1:0-4599 GCA_047617305.1 Natronomonas sp. | reverse complement strand
CCCAAGATGTTCCTCCCGATCGGCGAGACCACGGTCATCGACAGGATCTTCGCCGACCTCGAGGCGGACGAGCGGATCTCCGAGGTCTACGTCAGCACGAACGACCGCTTCGCCGAGGATTTCGAGGACCACCTCGCCGAGAGCGACTTCGAGAAGCCGACCCTGTCCGTCGAGGACACCACCCACGAGAACGAGAAGTTCGGCGTCGTCGGCGCCCTCGCACAACTCGTCGACCGCGAGGGGATCGACGACGACCTGCTGGTGGTGGCCGGGGACAACCTCATCAGCTTCGACGTCGCGGACTTCGTCGACTTCTTCGAGGCGAAGGACGCCCCCACGCTGGCGGCCTACGACGTCGGGTCGAAGGACCGGGCGACGTCCTACGGCGTGCTCGAGGTCGAGGGGGACCGGGTGCGGGATCTCCAGGAGAAGCCCGACGACCCCTCGAGTACGCTGATCTCGATCGCCTGTTACGGCTTCCCCCGGGACACCCTGGGCAGGCTCGACACCTACCTCGAGGGCGGCAACAACCCCGACGAACCGGGCTGGTTCGTCCAGTGGCTCCAGGCCCGCGAGCCCACGTACGCCTTCTCGTTCGACGGCGCCTGGTTCGACATCGGCACCCCCGAGAGCTACCTCGACGCCGTCGCGTGGTACCTGGATGGCGACAGCGTGATCGCGGAGAACGCGACGGTCGAGGAGACGACGATCGGCGAGAACGTCCACGTGATGTCCGGCGCCGAAATCGTCGACTCCAGCCTGGAGCGCTCGGTCGTCTTCCCGAACGCGACGGTCCAGGATAGCGACGTCCGGGACTCGATCATCGACGAGGAAACCCGCGTCGAGAACCTCGACTGCTCCGGGGCGCTCATCGGGGCCCACACGCAGATCACGAACGATCAGTAGCGAACGGCGATCCGCCGGAAGTCCCGATCAGGGTCCGTCCCCGGAATCGAACCAGACACCGACGCCGTCGCCCGGGTAAGTCTCCCGATTCTCACAGTAATACCTGGCGACCAGCCGATAGAACGCCGGCAGAACGTCGGTCCGGAGATCGCGGTCGGCGTCCGGTTCGTCGAGGAGGCGGTGGGCGTACGTGGTTCGCGCGTCGTCGATCGCGGCAGCGACCGGTTCGGGGACGATCGGGATCGACGCCTCGTCGATGTAAGCGTCCTCGAACGACTTCGCGAGTGCATCCAGGAAGTCGGGAGTGGACGCTGCCTCGGTCGTTCCCCGATTCCGGAGTCGATAGTGCATGGCCCCGACGAGATCCCCGCCGGTCGGAACGCCGTATTCGACGAACGCGCGTTCGTGGGTGGAACAGGCTTCGTGCATTGTGGTTACTTTCTAATACCGAGTAGTGTCCCGTTAGTGTTAAGCATTCGCCAACCGACAGGTAGTGGGATTACCGGTCGCTCACCGGACGATCCCGGGGGTCCCGGGTCGCCGTCAGGTCTCGCCCAGGCTGGCCGATTCGACCGCGAGGTGACCGCGGGTCCCCTCCCAGACCGTCCCGTACTCGATCTCGATGGGTCGATCCATGTGCGGGCCGTCGGTGACCAGCGTCTCGAACTCCCCGCCCTCACCGAGAACGTGCACCCCGTACTGCTCGTTGAGGGCTTCGAGGTCGGCCAGCGCCGCCCCGTCGAGTGTCCGGCCGAGCCAGGACTCGTCGAGGCCGGCGGCTGCGACCTGGACGATCCGGATCTCGAACCCCGCGTCGAGCATCTCGCGGGCCAGGGATCCGGGATCCCGACGCCAGAGCGGAGCGAAAAGCTCGCAGTCCAGGCGGTCGCACAGCCCTTCGATCCGGTCGGCCTGGTACTCGCTCTCGACCGCGCCGGCGACGACGCCCGCCAGCCCCCCGTCGAGGTCCGCGTCGAGTTCCCGCAACGCGGCCTCCAGCGGTTCGATCTCCCGGTCGGCCTGCGCTCCCGAGTCCGCGGCCGTCTCCGCACCCAGGTCCCCGGGTTCGACCTCGAGGAGTTCGATCCCGACGCTCTCCGCCGCGAGGCCGGCCAGCCGCGTCGCCGGGACGTGGTACATGTACGAGTCGTCTGTCGGGTGGACCGTCACGAGTCGCGCGACATCGAGTTCCCGCTCGAGCGCCCGGTAGAGCGCCCACGAGGAGTCCTTGCCGCCGGAGAAGAGGCTCGCCCACCGTCTCGCGGTCATGCTCGCGGTTGGACGCGGACGGATAAAGCGCCTACGAACCGGTGTCCGGCAGGTCCGACTCCTGGAGACTCGTCCCGCTGAACCGGGCCGCGACCCGAACGCCGACGATGCTCACCAGAATCCCGACCAGAACGAACACCGCCAGTCGTTCGCCGGCCTGGAGGGCGAACCCCTCGACCCGTAGCGCCCCGAGTACGAGCGGGGGGACCTCGATGGGGCCGACCACGGCCCCGCGCTGGAGGAAGTACCCCGAGAACCCACGGACCACGAGCCCGACGGCCACCGCGAAGAACGGGAGGTTCAGGAACGCGGTCGGCACGCTCTCCTCCTGGATCGCCTCGTCGAGGACCCGACCGGTCGAGGCCGCGAGTGCGGCCATCGTCAGCCAGAGGACGCTGTCGAACGCGAACTGCATCGCGGGGACGAAGACGCCCTCGATGCCGGCCGGGAGCCCGGAGACTCCGAGGGCGCCGGCGAACACGCCCGCGAGGGTCAATCCGGCCGCGATCACGTAGGTGACGACGGAGATCTGCCCCGAGTAGAGGGCCTCGCGGACCTCGGCGGCGAACCGGGCGAGGCGGTCGTCGATCCCGAACCCCTTGTACAGCAGGAACAGGCCGATGACGGCCGTGATCGTCGCGACGCCGATGGTCGGCCCGGCGAACATGGACAACGCCGGGAAGACGACCAGGGCGACGCCGATCGGAACGAGCACCGTCTGCCGGAGTTCCTCGTCCGCGAGGAACTGCTTGAGGAGGTAGTAGGTCGACTCGATGTCCCGGGCCTGCCTGACGACGACCCGGTCCACCGAGTCGACGCGCACCCGGCTCTCGACGATCGGGACCAGCCGCTCGTCCTCCGCGCTGTCGATCACCACGATGGCCGAGTCCGGCGCGTACTCGGCCATCAACTCGTCCATCTGGCGGGCGACGGCCCGGTCCGCGCTCACGACGGAGTCCCCGCTGCCCGAAACGACCGCCACGACCGCCTCCTCGTCCTCCTCGTCCTGCAGGTCCCGGGCCACCCGAAGACCTTCGAGCAGGGAGTTGACCGCCGAGTCCTCGGGGTCAACCAGCCCGACGTCGATGACGAGCGACCGAACCGCCTCCCATCCGGCCACGGGGGTGGAGTGACCCGTCGTTCGACCGACGCCGTCGGACCGATCCACGCAAACGACGAGCGTTGTCACTAGCGGAGCGAAGCAGGCCGGAGAATAAAAAGGTACGTTCGAGGCGGGCGAGGAGTACCGACGCCCCGGGCGAATGCTACCGGAGCTCGAACCCGGTCCCCTCGTCGGAGACGGCGCCGCCGACGCCCCGGCCGAAGGCGTAGGCCATGGCGGCCGCCGCCGCGCGCAACCGGACGGCTAGTCGGCGTTCGGGCTCGAATTCCGCGACCGACACCGGTTTTCCGAGGCGGTCCTCGACGCGCTCCTCGACGGCCTCCGCGTCGCCCAGGTCGTCGACGAGCCCCAGTTCGACGGCTTCCTCGCCGAGGTAGACCCGCGCTTCGGTGTCTCGAACCGCGGTCTCGTCCATCTCCCGCCCGTCGGCGACGCGCTCGACGAACTCGTCGTACCAGTCGTCGGCTAACCCCTGGAGGTACTCGCGCTCGCGCTCCTCCAGCGACTTGAACGGCGCCCCGAGCGCGTCCTTGTACTCGCCCGAGACGATCCGTTCGTAGTTGATGCCGTACCGGTCTGCCAACTCGTCGAACCGCGTCTGGGAGAACCGGACGCCGATGCTCCCGACGAGCGAGGCGTCGCGAGCCCAGAGTTCGTCACAGCCCGACGCGATCCACATGCCACCGCTCGCACAGAGGTCGTTCGTATAGGCGACCGTCGGCCCGTCGAAGGCCGTCGCGGCGCGGCGGATGTCGTCGGAGGGAACCACCTCGCCGCCGGGGGTGTTGAGCTTCAGCATGAGCGCCTCGGCGTTGTCGTCCTCGTCGGCCCGCTCGATCTGCTCGACGATGTCGTCCGCCGGCGACATCGTCGGGGCGGACGGGAGCATGCCCCCGCTGTCCCGGACGATTGGGCCCGAAACTTCGACCTCGGCGACGTTGTAGTCGGGCAACAGCGACCCGGCGACGTTGCCGGCCAGTCTCATGCCCGCGATCGTGACGGCGATCGCGAGGACGATCCCGAGCAGTTCGTGCAAACTCCCCGGATACTCGACGAAGACGACGAACGCCACGACCGCCGCGATCGCGGCGCCGACGAGGAGGATCAACAGGCGGCCGCTCCGCTGTGCTCGATTCACGCTGTCTCACGTCCGTACATGAAAACGACTGGCACGGGAGTGCTTGTAAATGTGAACTACCCCACCCTGCTCGCGCTGACGCGCTCGCTGAGGGTGGGGCTTCCTGCTTCCAGGACGCGCTTTGCAGATACAGGCGTATCCACAGGGAGCGCAGTCTCCACAG
>JBLGCL010000204.1:0-4612 GCA_047617305.1 Natronomonas sp. | reverse complement strand
TCCGAAAGCGATCCCAGCAGCGTCCCGTGGGGGGTGCGTGCTCCATCGACGATGACAACGTCCGTCATACCTCCAGGCATACTACCCTCTCCCTCAAAGGTGTGGAGGGTCTTTTCGCTGGGTTCAGTCTTGAGGTCGGCTCCTTTCGTCGCTCGTCCGCGAAGGGCCCCACATGGCGACGACTGTCTCCGTTCCGGGTCGCGTGGTGTTCGGGGGCGACCACTCGAAACTCCTCGGGGGCCGATCGTCGCGGCCGCGATCGACCTCCGGGGCCGGGTGACGGTCGCCGACCGGGCCGACGACCGCGTGGCGATCGAGGGGCCGCTGTTCGAGACCGTTCGGGATCTCGCCGATTCGGTCACGGCGGAACTCTGGGAGAGCGTCCGGGCCGGCGACCTCGCGCGGACGTGGACCCTCCTGACCTTCTACGGGGACGTCCTCGAAACGCTGGAGCTGGCGAGCTGGCCGATCCCGGGGGCGCGGGCGACGGGCGTGGCCAGGGACGCCGACGCCGGCGTGAAACAGAGCGACTTCGGCCACCGGGCCACCCTCCTCGGCGTCCCGGCCGGTGAGGCGGACGCCGAGGCGCTCGAACGAGCGTTCGAGGGCACCCTCTCCCCGATCGTCGCCGCCGTCGACGGAACGGGGCTACGGTATCACGATTCGGCCTGACGCCGGTCCGGGACCGACCGCCGCGCGGCTCCCTCTGTTCGGACGAGCGGCCCCAGTTAGCTGCCGTCCCAGCCGTCCAGCAGCCGCTTCGTCGCCGGGAGCAACCGGTTCTCGGCGGGCGGGTCGGCGAACCAGGCGGCGCCCTGGAGTTCGCCGGGTTGGAGAGCGATCGACCCGCCCGCGTAGTCCGCGGTGAAGAACACGCGAATCACGTGCAGCCGATCGTCGTACCCCTCGCAGGTGGCGATCTCGTGGCGCAGGTGATCGATACCGGTCAGGGTGACGTCGAGGTTCACTTCCTCGGCGACCTCCCGCCTGGCGGTCGCCTCGAACGACTCCTCGCCTTCCTGGCCGCCGCCGGGAACGCCCCACTTCGACCCGCCACGAACCAGGATCAGGAGGACGCGTTCGCGCTCTTCGCCCTCGACCGCCATCGTTTCGGAGAGGGGCGGCAACTGGTCGGGGGTCCGCCGGACGAGCGCGTAGGCGCTGCCGATGTAGCCCGCTTCGGACATCGCCCGCCACTCCTCGAACGTCTCGGGATCGGGGGCATCGTGGCGCTCCCGGACGGGGGCCTCCCCGTAGCGATCGAACAGGCGGTCGCGACGGCGCTCGATCTCCGCCAGGTTGACGTCGCGCGGGGACATGGCCACGTCTCCCGGTCGGGGGGTCAAATAGCCGACGGTTTCGACGGTTTCGACGGTCCCCGCCGATCGTCCTGCCGCCATAGCCACACATAACCGCGCATCGCTCGAACCCCGAACCGAATGCGCGAAACGACCGTCGGCGGACTGCTGGTGCTCGGGGCGGCCCTGGGCTTCGGCACCCTGGCGATCTTCGGAAAACTCGCGGAGGCCGCGGCCCTGACGCGGCCGACGCTGCTGTTCTTTCGGTTCCTCGTCGGGGCGAGCATCGTCTGGGGCGTCCTCCTGGTCCGGGGCGAGGCGAACCGTCTCCAGGGGCAACCATTCCGGGCGACGGTCCTGCTGGGCGTCATCTACGCCGGCCTCACGCTCGCGTACTTCTGGGGGCTGTCCTTTCTCACCGCGAGCCTGACGGGGATCGTCTTCTACACCTACCCGATCTACGTGTTCGCCCTCTCGGCGGCGTTCCTCGACGAGCGCCTGACGCTGCCGGTCGTCGGGTCGCTGGCCCTCGCGCTCGCCGGGGTCGTCCTCGTGATCGGCGTGGAGTCGGCGACGGTCGATTTTCGGGGGGTGGCCCTGATCATGACCGCGGCGCTCGGATACGCGGCCTACAACGTCGCGGGCCGGGTGCTGACCGCGGACACCAACCCGAGCGTGCTCACGGCCCACGTGCTGCTGGCGGCCGTCGCAACCCTGGCCGTCCGGTGGATCGCGGCCGGCGCGTCCCTCCCGCGGACGCCTACTCACTGGTGGATCGTCCTGGGGATCGGCCTCGTCGGGACCGGTATCCCGCTGGTGTTCCTTTACGAGGGGCTGGGCCGTCTCGAGGCGACCCGGGTCAGCGTCATCAGCACGACCGAACCGGTGGCGACGGTCGCGCTCGGGGTCACGATCCTGAACGAAACCCTCGCCCCGAGCACCGTCGTCGGCGGGGCACTCGTCCTCGCGGGCGTCACGCTGGTCCAGGTTTCGCGGGAACAGCGCGCGTGGCTCCTGTCGAAGATCGGGCTGCACTGAGGGCGGTCGCTCCGCAGGACGGTCGGCGCCTACAAGAGAAAGCGGACGACCCAGAGCGCGACCATCCCGGACGTCATCGTCGCGAGCACGTTCTCCGTGCGCCAGGCGACGGCGCCGGCGGTCCCGCCCGCGACGAGGCGATCGACGGCGATCCCGCCGGACTCCGGGCCGAGGGTGACGAACGCGGGAAGGACCAGGGCCGCCAGCACCGCCGCGGGGACGAACCGGAGGGCGCGTTCCAGCCCCGGCGGAATTTCGTCCAGGCGCCCGAAGAGCGCGATGAACGAGACCCGAAGGACGAACGTCGCGGCGCCGATGACGACGATCAGGCCGGCGACGACCGGGTCGGAGTAGCTAGTGGGCATGCTCCCCCTCCCCCTCGCCCTCCGCGACGGTTTCGGTCGCGAGGCCGGCGGCGACGCCGAGCGTGGCCCCGACGAGCAATCCGAGGTTGAGCGGGAGCCCGGCCCCGGCGACCGCCACGGCGCCGCCGACGACGCCGGCGACGGTGGTCGCCCGGTCCTCCATCGCGGGGACCAGCAGCGCGAGGAAGATCAGCGGCACCGTGAACTCCAGGCCCCACGCCTCGGGGACGCCCGCGCCTAGCAGGACGCCGGCGACGGTCGCGACCTGCCAGACGGCCCAGATCGTGACGGCAGCGCCGACGTAGTAGGCCTTCGCGTCGACCGCCCCGTCCGAGCGGAATCTCGCTATCGAGAGGGCGTACGCCTGATCGGTCAGGACGTACGCGAGGAGGGCCTTCCACTTCGCGGAAAACCGCCGGAAGTACGGCGCGATGGAGGCCGAGTACATCAGCATGCGGAGGTTGATTACGACGGCCGTCACCACGATCACCGCCAGCGGGGCGTCCCGACCCAGCAGGTCGAGGGCGGTGAGCTGGGACGCGCCGGCGAACACGACTACGGACATCCCGACGGCCTGCGAGAGGTCGAGTCCCGCATCCACGGCCGCGATCCCGGCCACGAGACCGAACGGGGCGATCCCGAGCAACAGCGGCATGGCGTCCTGCGCACCGCGGCGAACGTCGGACTCGTCCATGGCCGAGCATGGCCGCCCGGCACC
This sequence comes from Natronomonas sp., assembly GCA_047617305.1. Taxonomy (GTDB): domain Archaea; phylum Halobacteriota; class Halobacteria; order Halobacteriales; family Natrialbaceae; genus DATFIX01. The sequence continues at coordinate 1,193 of JBLGCL010000204.1, read as the reverse complement.
TCTAAGCTCTCCGGATGCGGCAGTCCACGGTCGGCCTCAGCGGACCCCGCTCTGGAACTCCCGCTGCATCGACAGCGCGTGGGCGTAATCGCCCTGGGTCAGCAGGCCGACGACGTTCCGCTCGTCGCCCACCAGCATGAGGTTCCCCGTCGTGCCGGTGAGCGTCGAGAGGGTCTCGAACGCGTCGGCCCCGGGATCGACGCGGGGCACCTCCCGGGCGATCTCCCCGACCAGGATGGCGTCCCGTTCGACCTCGCGCACGCCCCGCAGGTCTTCGAGGGTCACGACCCCGACGACGTCGCCGGTGGCGTCGTCGACCACCGGATACGCGGTCTTCCGATCACGCATCATCCGGTCGACGAGTTCCGCGACCGTGGTCCCCGAGGACACGGTCGGCGGGTCCCGGGTCATGACGTCGCCGACCACGACCCCCTCGAGGAGTTCGTCCAGCAGGACGGTCCGGGACTCGGTCGTGGCGGCGCCGTAGATGAACAGCGCGAGGAGCAGGAGGATGACGTTGAACCCGAGCACCCCGATCACGGCGAACAGGATCGCGAAGATCACGCCGATCCGGCCCGCGACCCGCGTCGCCGACGCGTACGATCTGTTGCGCGCCAGGAGGGCCCGGAGGATGCGGCCGCCGTCCATCGGAAAGGCCGGCAGGAGGTTGAACGCGGCGAGGATCCCGTTCGTGAGCGCGAGCCAGCCGAGGACGAACCGGACGACCGGCAGCGACGGCCCCAGCGCGAGCACGCTGACGTAGCAGACGGCGCCGACCGCGACGCTGGTGACGGGCCCCGCGATGGCGATCCAGAACTCGCGGTCCCACTCCCGGGGCATCTCGCTCAGTGCCGCCATGCCGCCGAGGATCCAGAGCGTGATCGAATCGATCGACAGCCCGTACCGGATCGCGACCCACGAGTGGCCGAGTTCGTGAAGGGTCACGCTGACGAACAGCCCGACCGCGGCGGCGATCCCGATCGCCCAGGGCGTGTTCCCGGCGGTGAGCACGTCGAGGTCGAAGGCGACGTCCGTCAGGCCCTCCAGTACCCCCGCGTAGAGCTCTATCTGCCCGCCGCTCCCGATGAGCCACGCCAGTACCGGCAGGAAGACGACCAGCGAGACGTTGATCCTGATCGGAATGTCCCAGATCCGCGCGATCGTGTAACTTCGCATGGGTGTCCTTCACGTCG
>JBLGCL010000203.1:0-4626 GCA_047617305.1 Natronomonas sp. | reverse complement strand
GCCCGGTCGAGTTCGTCGCGTTCGCGAGCCGCCGCGTCCATCGTCGGCGCCTCGGCCGCGAGTTCCCGCTCCTGCAGGTCGCGAAACGCGGTCCGGATCGCCTCACGCCGGTCTTCGTCCAGTTCCCGGGGATCGGGAACCGGCCAGCGCTCGGTTTCGTACACCTTCGTCTGGAGGCGCGTCATCCCCTCGCCGCCGGCCCGGCGGCCCAGAAGTTCGTTCGCCAGCCAGACGATCCGGGAGTTGAGGATCCCCGCGAGCACCTCCGCGTCCACGCTGGGCTTCGGATCGACGTAGTAGAACTGGTCGCTCGTCGGCGCCTCGGCGGCGTTCCAGTAGACGCGGTGGGTCCGCCAGGTGAACATCGTCGAGAGGATCCGCGGCCGCGGCAGTTCGCCCAGGTCGAACCACACGTCCCGCGAGGCGAGGCTGGATCGCTCGTGGTAACCTTCGGCCTCCCCCGACCGGACGTACTCGAGCAGGGCGTCGTGCCCGTTCTCGGCGAGCCAGCGTTTCACCCGGGCTTCGGGGGCCTCCCCGTCCGACTCCACCGTCTCCGCGAGCGCCCGTTGGACCAGGTCGTGCACGTCGAGGATCCGCCACTCCTCCGCTACGTCGTCGGTCACCCGGATCGCCTCCACCTGGCCCGAGGCCTTGAGGAGCGGCGAGACGTAGGGTTCGAGCCCGTCCGCCTCCATCTCCACCGTCCGACCGACGAAGAACGGATTCGCCCCGGTCTTCACCCCGTAAGTGACGTCGGCAACCGCGGACAGGTCGACTGCGTTCGGGCTCGCGCGGACGTCGAAGTAGACCGGTGGCGCCGTGAAGAAGACGTTCCACTTCCGTTCCTCCCGCAACGCGGCCTGGCGGCGCGTCACGAGGCGGTACTCGTCCGTCGAGTGCAAGCGGTTCGGATCGTGGTCGGCCTCGACGAGCGCCGCGATCGCCTCGACGTCCAGTTCCTCCTTCACCCGCAGGAACGTCGCCACGTGGCTGTCGCGTGCGGCGGGATCCGTCTCGCGCCGGAGGAGCAGGACGCTCGAGTCAACGAGCGCGTCGTCGAACACCTGCCGGTCGAACGTGATCACCGCCCTGATCGCGTAGTGATCGAGGAGGAACCGCTGGAGGTCCTCGCCGTATCGCGTGTCCAGCCAGCGATCGCTCGTGACGAACCCGAGGTCGCCGCCGTCCTGCAGGAACGCCGTGGCGTGCGTGAGGAAGTAGGCGTAGAGGTCCGATCGACGCGAGAGGTCGGGGGCGTCGAGCGCGTGGGTCTCCAGGTGGCGCCGCACGTGTTCCTTGTCGTCGATGTCCTCCTGGCGGACGTACGGCGGGTTACCCACGACCGCGTCGAATCCGTCGCCCGAGGTAACTTCAGGGAAGTCGTCGACCGCGACGTCGAAGAAGTCGCCGACGCGGAGGTCGACCGTCTCGGGATCGCGATCCTGTCTTCGGACCGCCAGGTTGATCCTGGCGAGGGAAGCCGGCACTCGATTCGGTTCGATCCCGGCGAGACGGCCGCCGACCCCGCCCTCGCCACCGGTCGCGTCGTCCCGTAACGAGCGGATCCGCCGGTGCGCGCCGAGGAGGAAGCTTCCGGTCCCGCAGGCCGGATCGAGGACCGCGTCCTCCGCGTCGGTTACCGCGAGTCGATTGACCAGGTCACACACCGCCGTCGGGGTATAGTATTCGCCCATTCCCGCCCGCCGGTCGGGCGGGATGATCCCCTCGTAAATTCGACCGAGAACGTCGCCCTCGAAGGTCGTCAGGTCCCGATCGTCGAGTTCGGCGACGAACTCGCCGATGGGCTCCGCTATCGGGTCGAGGGGGACGCGGGGGTCGATCGGACCCTCGCCATCGAAGATAGCGTTCGCGTCGATCGCCTCACCGACGCGCTCGAAGCCCGCTTCGAGATCCGCCCCTATTCCCTCCGGCGTCACGGAGAGGGGATCGAACTCCTTTTCCTCCGCCCCGGCGGCCTCCGCCGTCTTCGCGGCGAGAACCTCCACGAGGAGACGGCCGACCGCTCGGTCGGCGAATTCCCGTCGAGTTGTCTCTGGATTCGAAGGATCCGCGGTCGGATCGGTCGCCCCGCCACCTTCGTTCAGGGAGGCTGTCAAGCGGGCGGACAGGGCATCGTGGATGGCTCGCACACGGTCGACGAACGCCTCCTCCGGGTGATCCCACCGATTTTCGCCGGCCCGCAACCGCTCGATTTCGCCCAGAAGCCGGTCGGCCACCTCCTCGCCCTCGTCCGCCGGGAACGCCTTCGAACGGCGGTCGAGCGCTCCCGAGTCCGTGGGAGTGGCGTCGAAGATGACGACACGGCCGGTCCCGACCGTTCCGGCCAGGGGTGCGTTGCGCTCGCGGGCGGCCTCGAGCGCTTGACGAACGCCCGGTCGGGCGTACGGATCGCGTTTCCGGGGATCGACGTCGTCCGGGCCACCCGCGACGACGAACGCCGGATCGTCGTCTTCGGTGGGGACGATCACGTCCTTCGGTTCGTCCCTCCCCTCGTCGGCGGCCGTGCGGACCTCTCCGAACGTCACGGTCCCACGCTCCGGTTCGTCGTCGATCGCCCGACGGAGATGGCGGCCGAGGTCGACCCGCCTCAGTGCTGCGTCCCTCTCCGGCGTCACGTTCGGTGGGTGGTGGCGGTCTTCCCGGATAGAACTACCGACTGCCCTCGACGTTCGCCCGACGAGAACGGCGTGACTTTCTTCGGCGCGATATCGTCCCGTGTGATCTGCCACGGTCGGCGCGGATCGAGGGGACACCCGGTCGAACTACGGGCCACAGAGTCGAGCTACAGGCCGCCGATCGTCCGGAGGCGGCGGGTGAACGATCGCATCGACTGCGTCACCTCGGCGGGGTGGGGCAACCCGAACCGGTAGCGAAGTCGATCCTCGCGTTTGGCCGGTTCGAACACGCCGGGCTCGTCGAGTTCCCAGATCCGGGCCGCCCTGGCGGCGCTGCCCGCCCGTTCGACGATCGCGTTGGCGGCAGCGCGCCCGGCCTCGTTGGCCGACTCCATCGACGCCAGGTCGGAGTTCGTCCGGACGTAGTCGGCGGCGAGGGTCAGGTTCTCGATCCCGACGTCCGCTGGCGGGCGGTTCCGGAGCGAGCCGACGGTGTTGACCAGCAGCGGCGAGCGGTTCTCGACGCCGTCGTCCGTCTCGACGATCGCCGGATCCAGGAACCAGTCCACCAGGAGGTCGTTCGTCAGGGCGGGGCCACCGTCGTCGTCCAGATGCTCGCGCAACTGGTGCCAGATCTCCCTGGCGATCTCCTCGCGGGTACACTCGCGGGCGGGCTTTCGGTGGAGGGTTCCCGGCGTGTCCCAGTCCGAGGCGATGACCGACAGGATCCCTTCGACCTCGCCGGGCCCGCGGCCGTCGAGATCGTAGTCCGTCCAGAACTGGCGCTGTGAGATCGAGGTGAGGGCCCACGGCGAGTCGGCGTAGATCTGGTGCCCCCGCGAGAGGTCGACGTCCTCGCGCAGGAAGAACTGGATGCCGTTCATCCAGGCGGTGTCCAGGTGCCGGATTCTCCCGAGTTCGGGGGCCGCGCGAGCCATGTCGGGCGTGACGAACTCGGGAGCCGCTTCGACGGGCACTGCCAGGACGTACTGGTCGGCCTCGATCGTCCGCTCGCCCCCAGCGCCGCCCACGACGGCGCCGGTGATCCGGCGGCCGTCGAACGTCAGCCGACGGGCCGGCGTGTCGGCGTGGCGTTCGACCCCGAGGCTCTCGAGGTGGGCGACCCAGGGATCGATCCAGGCCTCGGAGGTCGGCGCGTTCAGGATTCGCTCGGCGGGTTTCGTCGGGTCGAGTTGGCCGAAGAGCAGCTGCAGGTATATCGTTCCGATCGTCCGGGCGCTCCCGAGTTCCGGCCGCAACGCGACCAGCGACTGCACCGAGTACCCGAACCGGTCGCGGAACTCGGGCGACCGGTTGTCGGCGTCGATGAAGTCCCACCACGACACGTCGTCGAGTTCGGCCTCGCGTCGCTCGTCGCAGGCCGTGAGGACGTACAGCAGTCGCTCCAGGAGGAAACGCACGTCACTCGACGGCAGGTCCTCGGCGAACGCCGGCCGAACCATCCGGATCCACTCCCGGACGGATTCGGGTTGCCGTGTCGATGCGATCCGGGACGGACTGTCGACGCGGGCGATCAGGGTCTCTTCGGTGGGGACGAGGTTGTCCGCGACCGCTCCGTCCCCGTCCGGAATCCGTTCCATCGTGTCCGTCACGTGCCGGTAGAACGCCGGGAAGAACCGGAACCCGTGCTCGCCGTGCAGGGGTTTCGGGCCGCCGGTGGCGGGCATCGATCGCGCCTTCCCACCGAACTGTTCGTTCGCCTCGAATACGGTCACGTCGACCCCACGGTCCGCGAGTTCGTGGGCCGCCGTCAGCCCGCCGATCCCCCCGCCGATCACCGCGACTGAGGTGTCCCCCTCGTTCATTCGTACTGTAGGGGAAGGCTTCGAGGGGTATATGGGCTGTACCCCAGTCGATCGGCTGTGAACTACCCCACCCTGCTCGCGCTGACGCGCTCGCTGAGGGTGGGGCTTCCTGCTTCCAGGACGCGCTTTGCAGATACAGGCGTATCCACAGGGAGCGCAGT
>JBLGCL010000202.1:0-4632 GCA_047617305.1 Natronomonas sp. | reverse complement strand
CCATCCTGCTCCCGCTGGCCGATCACGGCCTGATCGCTGCCGGGCAGCCGGATCGGACCGAGTACGATCCAGTCACGCTCGACGTCGCGCGGACGCTGGCCGAACACACGGCGACCGCCCTCGACCGCATCGAACGCGAACGAAAGGTTCGCGAGAGCGAGCGCCGTCTCAGGATCATCGCCGAGCGGATCGACCAGGTCATCTTCCTCGCCGAACCCGACTTCTCCGAGGCGTTCTACGTGAACGACGCGTACGAGGACGTCTGGGGGCGTCCCGTGGAGGAACTCCTCGACGCCCCGAGAGGGTTCATCGATTACATCGACCAGCGGGACCGGGAGGCATTCGAGGCGGACTTCGAGCGGATGCTCGCGGACTTCGAGGCGGGGAACCCGGACGACAGCTACGAGTTTGAGTATCGGATCCGCCGACCGGACGGCGAGGTCCGATGGGTTCGGGCGACCGGGTACCCCGTCGAGTACGACGGCGGGGATCGCCAGTTCGTCGGAATCGTCGAGGACGTCACCGAGCGCCGGGAGCTGGAGCGAACGTATCGCTCTGTCTTCGAGAACGTCTCGGACGGTCTCGTCGTTCACGATCCGGAAACGGGGGAGATCGACGACGTCAACGATCGGTTCTGCGAGATGAACGGGTACGACCGCGAGGAACTCCTCGGCGAAACGGTCGACCTCGTCACCGGCCCGGACCACGCGTACGAGGACGTCATGGATCGCATCGCCCGCGCTCGTGAACGCGGTTCCCAACTGTTCGAATGGCGGAACCAGCGCAGGGACGGCGAGACCTTTCCGGTCGAGGTCCACTTGAGCGTCGTCGAAGTCCGAGGGGAAGAACGAGTCCTCGCGAGCGTTCGGGACGTCACCGAGCGCAAGCGCCGCGAGCGGGAGTTCGAGCAGATCTTCCACGGCGTCAAGGACATCATCAACGTCTTCGATCCCGAGACGGCGGAACTCCTCGAGGTCAACGACACGATGTGCGAACTGACTGGCTACGACCGGGACACCATTCTCGACGGCGGTCTGGATGCCGTCAGCGCGGTCGACGAGGGATACACGGCGGAACGGGGCAGGGAACTGATCGAGGAGGTGATGGAGTCCGGCGAGTCTCGCGAACTGGAATGGCGCCTCGAAACGGCCGACGGCGACCGTCGCTGGCTGGAGGTCAAGGCCACTCCTGCGAGGATCAACGGCGAGGATCGTGTGCTGACGATCTCCCGAGACGTGACGGAACGAGAGCGATCGGAACGACGCCTCCGGGCGATCCTCGACCGCATCGACGAGGCCATCTTCCTGTCCCGGGCACACGAGATTACCCAGGCCTCACAGGATCCCGACTACGTGAGTGCGGGTTACGCGGACATCTGGGGACAGCCACTCGACGGCATTCGTGACCGATACGAGAAGGGCTTCTTCGGAACGCTCCATCCCGACGACGAACCCGACTACCGGGCGTTCGTGGAGGGCATCGTGGAGGACATCGACAGGGAGTCAGCGTCCGACCGATATTCGACGGAGTACCGGATCGAAACGCCCGAGGGCACCGTCCGGTGGGTCCAGTCGGACTTCTACCCCGTCGAATGGAAGAGCGGGCCGCCGCGAATCGTGATCGTCAGCCGGGACGTCACCGAACGCAAGGAGCGCGAGCGACGGCTCGTCTCCTTCGAGGAGGCGACGGACGATCTGGCGACGGTGGACGCGCCGGGGGAGGCCGCGCGAACGGCCGTCGACGCCGCGACGGACACGCTGGATCTCTCCGCAGTCGGGGTGTTCCTCTACGACGAAGACGAGGGCGTCCTGAAACCGGAGGTGCGTTCCGACGCGCTCCCGGACGTGATCGGCAGCCCCGCCGTGGGCCCCGAGGACGGATCGCTCTGGGATGCGTTCGCGACGGGGGACGTCCTGGGCCCCGACCGGACGGATCTGAGCGTCCCGGACGTCGATGACGACGCCACGGCCGACGCGGACGGGATCCTCGAAGACTGGCGCCTCGTTCCGCTGGGAAACCACGGTGTACTCTTCGTCGGTTCCGCCGACAGTTCGCTCGACCCCGACACCATCCAGTCCGCACACGTCCTCGGTGCCACCCTCGAAGCCGCGCTGAATCACCTCCGGGGGCAACGGGAACTCGCCAGCCGGGAGGCGGAGCTCCGGACCGAAACCGAGCGCGCCGAACGACTCGACCGGATCGCCCGACTTACGCAGCAGGTCGAGGCCGCCATCACCGAGGGATCGGATCCCTCGGAGGTCGAGCGGGCGGTCTGTGAACGGCTGGCCGACACTGATCCGTACGAGGTGGCATGGATCGGCGGTGTCGAGGTCGGGACGGACCGGCTCGACCCCCGAACCGTGGTGGGCGAGTCGAGCAGGTACGTCGGCGCCATGGACCTGATGACGACCGACGACGCCGCGGATCGCCACCCCGCAGTCGAGGCCTGGCAGACGGACGCGGTCCAGGTTGCGAGTTCGCTCGTCGGGGCGGGGCCCGCGGGCGAGTGGCGCCAACACGTGCTGTCACGCGGCTATCAGTCGATCATCGGCGTCCCGCTCACCTACGACGGAATCACGCACGGCGTCCTGACGATCGCGGCCGACTCGCCCAACGCGTTCGGTGACCGGGCGCGATCGGTCCTGGAACAACTCGGGACCTCCATCGGACACGCGCTCGCGGGGATCAAACGTCGACAGGCGCTCGAATCGGACGAAACCGTCGAACTGGAGTTCGTCGGGAGCGGCACGGCGTTGCAGTTCGCGCAGGCGGCCAGCGAGGCCGGCTGTACGGTCCGACACGAGCGGACCGTACACAGGGAGGACGGTGGCGTAAGCGTGTATTACCTGTTCGACGGCGATCCCCCGGACGACATCACTGATGTGGCGAAGGAATCCTTCCCCGGCAGGGTCGACATCGTGCGCGATGGGTCGGACTCGGTCCTCGTCGAAGTCGTGACCGACTCCTGGTTCGGATCCCCGCTGGCCGAGTTCGGGGCGGTCCTCCGTCGCGCCGAGGCGACGCCCGACGGGACGACCCTCGTGGTCGAACTGCCGGTTCGGTCCGACGTCCGGTCGTTCACCGAGCGACTACGGGAACTCGCCCCGTCACTCGGGCTGGAGGCCAAGCGACAGCATCAAGGGTCGGAACGGACGAGGGAGGAACTCCGGAACCGGATCGAGGAGCGCCTCACCGATCGCCAACACGAAGTCCTCCGGACGGCCTTTGCCGCAGGGTACTTCGAGTGGCCACGGGAGAACGACGGGGGCGAGGTAGCGAACCGGCTCGATATCACCCAGCCGACGTTCAACAAGCACCTGCGGATGGCTGAACGGAAGACCTTCAGCGCACTCCTCGGGAACGAGGCCTGACCCCCTCCTCTCAATACCTCACAGGCGATTCGGGACCTCTTCCTGTAATTCTGCCAGCGATACCGCACAATGGGGGCCGAGAGTGGTCGTCCGCCCCTGACTCAGCGTGGTTAGCGGTTCAGTTCGGGCCAGCGGATACGAGTGATGGGAGTGGGCCGCCGACGAACGCCGGTGGATGGTTCGGATTCGCCGTCGGCGTCGCTGCCCATACGTGTTCACCACGTCGACCGCGGATCCTTGCCGGCGGGAGAGTTCGTCGGCGAGGACCCACGCGTCCTCGACGGCAAGGCCGGTCTGGAGGCCGGTCGCCGGCGGCACCGGGAAGGCCGCCGAACCGCAGTACGCAACCCGACCATCGCCCCACGATCCAGTCCCGCTATCGGCTTGGTACACGTGCGTCCGGTCACTGCCGAGTGGGTGCACCGAGACCGCCTCCCCGTCCGCTTCCAGGTCGGACACCGACAGCATGGAACGAGCGATCTCGGTTGCCCGACCGTCGTCGAAACCGTTCGATTCGGCCGTCGTGAGACGAACGATATTTTCGCCGTCGGTAGTTGGCGAAGGGACCAACTGTCCGAACGCGTCGTCCCACCAGTTGTCGAGCACAGTCGTCGTGGAGTCGTCGGCGTGGCGGAGGACGCCTTCCATCTGCGCGACGGTCGTCCACTGCGGAAGGTCCCCGTCAGTCCCGGATCGCACCGACGATTCGGGCCCGTCGGCACCGATTACGAGGTCGAACGACTCCCGAACGCCGCTCTCGAATTCGACTTCGATCGCGTTGGAACGGTCGGAAACTCCTGTGATTTGGGACGACAACAGCGTCGTTTCGGGGCCGATCCGGTCGCGTAGAACGTCTCGAAGTGCTTTCGTCCCAATGACCAGCGGGACTGCCTGATCGGCGTCGGCGGAAAGGAGGCGCTGTTCGGTAGCCGAACCGTTCGATTGCCGGACCGTGACAGCGTCGAGGAATCGTCCGGCGGTCCGAAGGGCGTCGTCGATATCCTCGACGTCGAGGAGGTCGAGTGCCGGCGCCCAGACCGTCGTGATCGTCGAGGGGTGCCGACCGCCAGGGGTTTGCAACAGCACGGGGTCGTGCCCCGATCGCTCTAGAAACGTTGCGAGCGCCAACCCGGGGATGGTGTCGCCGACGATCAGGACTTGACGCGCCGGGGTAACTTCCGGCAGCGTTGCGTCGGACGTCCGGTTCCCCGTTCCCTCCTGATTACGACGGTGGGCAGTTCCCGTGTCCGTATTGTCGGGT
>JBLGCL010000201.1:0-4674 GCA_047617305.1 Natronomonas sp. | reverse complement strand
CGTCCTCCTCGACGGCCTCGAACAGGTGGCTCTCGCCCAGGATGACCGTCCGGGGCTCGAACTCCCTATCCTGGTCGTCGACCCCCTCCTCCTCGGCGACCTCGGCGTCGGTCGTGTCGACGAGGGTACCCTCCTCGACGGTGCGGGCCGTGTAATCGAGTTCGACGAAATCGCCTTCCTGCAGTCCGGATGGCTCGGACGAGTCCTCCTCCGCTGCTACCTCGGAGTCCGCGTCCTCCGCTTCCTGATCGTCGGTCATACTGTACACCTCTGTCCTTCCGCATATAAGGGTCTTGATTCGGGCCGACCACGGTTTCGGCGCCTTCAGCTGGACGGATCGCCGTCCCCCCGACCGCGGCACGGTTTTTTGTAGACCGGGACCCATCGGAACGGTATGTACGAGGTCGAGGTCAAGGTGCGTGCCGACCACGAACGCGTTCGGGAGGCGCTCGCGGGGACGGAGGCCACGCACGTCGGAACCGTGGTCCAGGAGGACACCTATTACGGGGCGCCGGACCGGGACTTCGCCGACACCGACGAGGCGCTCCGGATCAGGCGGGAGGGAACCGACGGGACGACGGCCCGGCTGACGTACAAGGGCCCGCTGATCGAATCCGAATCGAAGACCCGCGAGGAGTTCGAGACCGGCGTCGAGGACGGCGAGACGATGGGGAACATCCTGGAACGCCTGGGGTACGATCCCGTAGCGACCGTCCGGAAGGAACGTGACCGGTACGCGTACGGCGGGTACGAGGTGGTACTCGACGCCGTCGATGGACTCGGCGAGTTCGTCGAGGTAGAGACGGAAGCCCCGGCGTCGTCGCTCGAGGTCGAACGAAGCGGCGCCGTCGAGATCCTGGAGCGGCTCGACCTGGACCCCCGGACCCAACTGCGAACCTCGTACCTCGAACTGCTCCTGGAGTCGAACGCGGACGACGAATGAGTGGCGGGTTCCCGGCGAGCGGGTTGCGGGCTAGGACTTCTGACCGCTGACGCCGGAGCCCGGGACCTCGTCGCTGACTCCGGACGGGAGTTCGGCGACGCACCGGCGACAGAACCGATACCGTGGGTCGTTCGGCGCCCCGCATTCCGAACAGACGATTCGTTCGCCGGCGGCCTCCCCGTCCACGGCACCCTTCGGCCCAGACGCGTCACCCCTGGCCCTCCGCCAGCGGATCAGGAGGTACAGGAGGAACACGACGTTAACCGCGGTGAACGCGAGGATCACCGGCCGCGACGCCAGGTCGGGAATCATCTCGGTTCGACCGTAGGATCGCCGGCCGTTTGAATCCCCCGATGTGGCGAAACAAACGCCCCGGATTTTTGGGAAAAGATTTATATGGTATCGACGTTTACGTACGGTGAAATCAAACCCCGCGAACCGTTTTTTCACGTTCGCACCTCCAACCAATCAGCCATGAGTGACCGAACGTTCACCCACACGACCCGACGAACCGACCCGGAAACGAACGAACGAGAGACCGCCGACACGAACGAAGAGACCAGCGTGGACGAGTGCCCGGAGTGTGGCGGTCGGGTCATCACCGACGAAGCCCACGGCGAGTCCGTCTGTAGCGAGTGCGGCCTGGTCGTCGACGGCGAACAGATAGACCCTGGGCCCGAGTGGCGCGCGTTCGACGCCGAGGAGAAGGACCAGAAGTCCCGCGTCGGCGCGCCGACGACGAAGATGATGCACGACGAGGGACTGTCGACGAACATCGGCTGGCAGAACAAGGACGGGTACGGCCGTAGCCTGTCGTCGCGCCAGCGAAAGAAGATGCAGCGCCTGCGGACGTGGGACGAGCGGTTCCGCACCCGCAACTCGAAGGAGCGCAACCTCAAGCAGGCCCTGGGCGAGATCGAACGCATGGCCTCGGCGCTCGGCCTCCCGAAGGACGTCCGCGAGACCGCCAGCGTCATCTACCGGCGCGCGCTCGACGAGGACCTCCTCCCGGGCCGGTCGATCGAGGGCATCTCGACAGCCTCGCTGTACGCCGCGGTTCGGATGGAGAACGTCCCCCGGAGCATCGACGACTTCGCCGGCGTCTCCCGCGTCGACGAGGAGACGTTCAAGCGCGCGTACCGGTACATCGTCCGCGAACTCGACCTCGAGATCGCTCCGACCGACCCCGAGGCGTACCTGCCCCGGTTCGTGTCCGCGCTCGAGGTGTCCAACGAGACCGAGTCGCTCGCCCGGGAACTGCTGGAGACCTCCCGCGAGGCGAACGTCCACAGCGGGAAGTCCCCGGTCGGCCTGGCCGCGGCCGCCATCTACGCCGCCGGACGGCTGACGAACGAACACGTCACCCAGAGCGAGATCGCGGAGGTCGCCGACGTGAGCGAGGTGACCATCCGGAACCGCTATCAGGAGATGCTGCAGGCCGTCGAGGGCGCCGCCCCGTCGACGCAGGCGAGCGATGCCGACCCGGCGACCGGCCAGGCCTGACCGGGAACGCCCCGGGTTTGGCACTCGGTGGCATAATTCACGGTAATCAAACTGTCTCCCCTGGTTTCCGCAAGTTATAGAAACGGGCGTCGAGAAGGGCCGTCAATGACAACGCGGAACATCCGGGTCGACGAATACGACCAGACGCCGGTCGAGGAACAGTACGTCGAGATCGTCGAACGGAAGGGGATCGGGCACCCCGACTCGATCTGTGACGGCGTGGCCGAAAGCGTTTCCCGGGCGCTGGCCCGGGAGTACCTCGATCGCGTCGGGCGAGTTCTCCACTACAACACCGACGAGACGCAACTCGTCGCCGGCCGCTCCGCGCCCGCGTTCGGCGGCGGCGAGATGCTCGAACCCATCTACCTGCTGATCGTCGGCCGGGCGACGAAGTCCTACCAGGGGACGAACATCCCGGCCGAGACCATCGCGCTGAACGCCGCCCGCGAGTACCTCGACGAGAAGATCCCCCGCCTCGACTTCGGGAAGGACATCGTCGTCGACGTGCGTCTCGGCGAGGGCAGCGGCGACCTCAAGGAGGTCTTCGGCACCGACGGCGCGACCGTCCCCGAGGCGAACGACACCAGCTTCGGCGTGGGCCACGCCCCGCTCACCGAGACCGAGCGGATCGTCCTGAACGCCGAACGACGGCTGAACACGGAGTTCGCCGACGATCACCCCGTCCTCGGGCCGGACGTGAAGATCATGGGCAAGCGCGAGGGCGACCACGTCGACGTGACCGTCGCGGCCGCGCTGATCGACGAGTTCGTGCCGGACATCGACGCCTACGAGGACGCCGTCGGACGGATCCGCGAGTACGTCCACGACGTCGCCACCGGGTACACCGACCGCGAGGTCTCGGTCCACGTCAATACCGGCGACGACTACGAGGAGGGCGCCATCTACCTCACGACGACCGGCACGAGCGCCGAACACGGCGACGACGGCTCCGTCGGTCGGGGGAACCGCGCCAACGGACTGATCACGCCCAACCGCTCGATGAGCCTCGAAGCCTCGAGCGGCAAGAACCCCGTCAACCACATCGGGAAGATCTACAACCTCCTCTCGACGGAGATAGCCAATCGGGTGGTCGAGGAGGTGGACGGCATCAGCGACCTCCGGGTTCGGGTGCTCTCCCAGATCGGTCGGCCCATCGATCAGCCACACGTCGCCGACGCGTTCGTCAAGACGGAGCCAGGCGTGGAACTGGCGGCGATCGAGGACGACGTCGAGGCCATCGTCGACCGCGAACTGGCCGACGTGACCGACGTCACGCGCCGGACCATCGACGGGGAACTGAACACCTTCTGATTGCCGGGGCGGACGTCCCGTGGACCCGGAAGGCGTTTACCGGCGGATCGTCTACCCGCGATCGTGAAACCGCCTGGTGCCGATACCGTCGTCGTCCGCGACGGCGACCTCAACACCAAGAGCGAATCCGTCCGCCGCTCGATGGAGCAGCGACTGATCGGGAACGTCTCGGCCCTGCTCGAGGCCCGCGGGGTCGAGGCCGAGGTGGAATACCGGCGGACGCGCCCCATCGTCCACACCGACGAGGCGTCGGTCGAGGCGGCCATCGACGCGGTCACCGACGCGTTCGGCGTCGTCTCCGCGAGCCCGGCCCGGCAGGTCGCTCCCGAACGCGACGCGATCGTCGACGCCCTCGCCGAAACCGCGGGAGAGCGGTACGACGACGGGTCCTACGCCGTGTCCGTCCGGCGCGCCCACAAGGAGCACCCGTTCACCAGCCAGGACCTCGCGGAGGAGGGCGGTACCGCCGTCGCCGAGGCCGTTGCTGACCGGTTCGAACCGACGGTGGACCTCGACGACCCCGACATGACGTTCTCCGTCGAGGTGCGCGAGGACGTGGCGTTTCTCTTCCTCGAGAAGCGATCGGGGCCCGGCGGACTGCCCCTGGGAAGCCAGGCACCGCTGGTAGCGCTCGTCAGCGGCGGCATCGACTCGCCCGTGGCCGCCTACGAGGCGATGCGCCGCGGGTCGCCGATCGTGCCGATTTACGCCCGCCTCGGGGAGTTCGGCGGTCCCGACCACGAGGCCCGGGCGATCGAGACGATCCGGTGCCTCGCCGACTACGCGCCCAACTACGACCTCCGGCCGTACGTCCTGGACGTGAGCGAGACGCTGTCGGACCTCGCCGACCGGATGGACGAGGGGCGAATGCTCGCCTTTCGACGGCTGCTGGTCCGGGCGGCCGAGGCGATCGCGGA
>JBLGCL010000200.1:0-4720 GCA_047617305.1 Natronomonas sp. | reverse complement strand
CCGAGCGGGCCGGCGACGAGGCTCCCGAGGAGTGGGAACGCCGGCGGTTCGACGGGAAGTTCCGGGTCGCGGCCGTCAACGAGGGGATCCCGGCCATCACGCCGGAACTCCGCCACAACAGGCAGATTCTCGAGGGACCGGTCGAGACCGGGGTCGAGGGCGTGCTGAACGTCCTGCGCGACCGTGACGTGTTGCCCGGCGAGCCGGCGCAGCACGATCCCCCGATCGCACACGATCACCTCGGGACGGTCGACGCGGTCGACGCCGGGCTGTTCCGGGCGGCGCCGGACCTCGAGTTGGGGGACCGCATCGCGGAGGGTCGTCGCCTCGGGACGCTTTACGATCCGACGACCTACGAGTGCCTGCAGGAGGTCCGGGCCCCCAACGACGGGGTTCTCTACGCGCTGACCGAGGAGGCGACGGTGACGGCGGGGGATCGACTGGCGAGCGTGGCGATCGTCGACGAGGGGTGAGGACGGCGATCGGCAGCGAGGGGGCGGTGGGTAGTGAGTAGTTCCCGAGGACGTCGAAGGCGGGCGTTCACCGGCCGCTCATGACGTACACGAGCGGGCCGACGACGAGCAACAGGAGACCGAGCAGCCGGTAGTGGAACGGGGAGACGGAGTTCGGCGTCAGCACGAAAACGAGCCCGAACATGACGGTGTTGACCCCCAGGATCTTCGCCCCCCGAGTCAGCGCCCCCAGGGTCGTGAGCACGAAGACCACCAGCAAAACCTGCCCGACGTTGTAGTTGATGATGAAGTTGTCGAACACCTGTAGCGAAACCCCGGCCATCATAGCTACCCGCATCTCTCAACGTGTCGGTCTTTAAAGTTCCGCTATTTGTCGGGTCCCTGAAAATCGAGCGGGCGGATCCACAGGTACCAGACCAGCAGAACCATCGTCCCGAACCCGGCCAGCCAGACGGCCGACCCGAGCGCCGGTTGCCCGGCCTGGTGCAGGAGGTAATCGAGGACGCCCGGGAGGATCACTCCGGCGGCGAGGATTAGGCCAAGGAGGAGCGCGTCGCGTCGGTCCATCGGCGTTCGTCCGGACTTCGAACGCCGGTCGGATTACCGTGACGGTCGTGAACCGATCCGACGAGGGGAACGCTGAAGGGCGAATCGGGCCTACAATCGGGTATGCGCCCGCACGTTCGTTCGCGATCGGCAGGATCGACGGGCGTCGGCCGGTGGTGGTCCGGATGACGAGCGTCCGCCCGCCGGCCGTCGCCGGGCAGTTCTACGCCGCCGATCCGGAGCGTCTCCGGGGACAGATCGAGGACGCGGTCGCCCACGACGTCGGCCCGGGATCGATCCCGTCCCCCGGGTCGGGCCCCCGGGATCTGGTCGGGATCGTCTCGCCCCACGCCGGCTACCCGTACTCCGGGCCCGTCGCCGCCCACGGCGCCGCGGCCGTGGCGGAGGACGGCGCCCCGGAGACGGTGATCGCCCTGGGGCCGAACCACTCCGGCCTCGGCGCCCCCGTGGCCTTCGCCGGCGCCGACCGCTGGGAAACCCCCTTCGGCGAACTCGCGGTGGACGCGGCCCTGACCGAGGCGATCCTGTCGGCCGACGAGGTGGGGGAAATCGACGACGCGGCCCACCGCGACGAGCACTCCGTCGAGGTCCAGTTCCCGCTGCTCCAGTACGCCCTGGAGACCGACTTCCGGATCGTTCCGGTGTGCATGGGGCGCCAGGACGCGGGCACCAGCGAGCGACTGGGGCGGGCCATCGCCGACGCGGTCCGGGACCTCGATCGCGACGCGCTCCTCGTGGCCTCGACTGACCTCACGCACTACGAGCCCCAGGAGACCGCCGAACGGGACGATCGGCGCGCGATCGACCGGATGACGGCGTTCGACGCCGAGGGCGTCGTCGAGGTCGCCACCGTCGAGGGCGTCAGCATGTGCGGCTACGGCCCGGTGGCGGCCGTCCTCGTGGCCGCCCGGGAACTCGGCGCGTCGGACGCGACGCTGTTCGAGTACGCCACCAGCGGGGACACGGCCGGCCCGCAACGCGAGGTCGTCGGCTACGGGTCGCTCGGCCTCTACCGGTGAAGCGATCCCGAACCCGGTGGCGCGGGTTCCGGTTCCGAGTCGCCCCGGAAAACGGGGACTCCGAGGCCCCGGCCGGGATGGATCCGATCGAGACTCCGGGGTTCGTCCGGCGGTAACTGTCCCCATGGGTTTTGGAAACTTGGAACACTTTGTCATATGTTACCCAGGTATCTAAACTATTTTCCATCGTGGTTTAAAATATCGCCCATATCGAGGGACTATATTTGTAATGGAGTAACCTTTATCTAGATCGTCGTATGCCAGCGCTCGATTTCAAGCCACAGACGTACGACGAAATCGATCCGGAAGTACGCCCTTCGTTGGGTGAAGCACTCGTCCCGGTCGTGGGGATGCTCGTCTTCCTCTCGCTCGGGATCGCAATATGGGAACTCGATCCCCAGATGCCCCTGCTCTGGGGGATCGTCCTGTCGGGCCTGATGGGCCGGTACTACTGGGGCTACTCCTGGGACGAACTCTACGAGGGCATCAGTCAGGGGATCATGATGGGCCTGCAGGCCATCCTGATCCTCTTCGTGATCTACATGCTGATCGCCTCGTGGATCAGCGCCGGGACCATCCCGACGATCATGTACTACGGGCTGGAGTTCCTCACGCCCACGATCTTCCTGCCGTTCGCGGCCATCCTCGGGGCGATCGTCGCGTTCGCCATCGGGTCGTCGTGGACGACGGCCGGGACGCTGGGCGTCGCCATGATCGGCATCGGGTCCGGGCTGGGCATCCCGGCCCCGATGACCGCCGGTGCGGTGCTGTCCGGCGCCTACACCGGCGACAAGAACTCGCCGCTGTCGGACACGACGAACCTCGCCGCCGCCGTCACCAACACCGAACTGATGGACCACGTCCGGGCGATGCGTCCGGGGACGCTCCTCGCGTTCGCCATTTCGCTGGTCCTGTTCGTCTTCCTGGGACTCGACGCCGCCGGGGTGATCCCGGCCGGTCGGATCGCGGAGATCCAGGGCGCCCTCTCGGGCACTTACGCGATCTCGCTGCTCACGCTGATTCCGCTGGTCATCACGTTCGCGCTGGCGATCTACGGCTACCCTGCCCTGCCGTCGCTGGGCGCGGGGATCTTCGCGGGCGTCGGCGTCGCCACGACGCTCCAGGGCGTCGGGGCCACCGCAGTCTGGGGGGTCGTCCACTACGGCACCAGTCCCGAGACGGGCGTCGAACTCACGAACTCACTCCTCAGTAGCGGCGGCCTTTCCGGATCCATCTGGGTAGTGTCGATCGTCGTCGCGGCCCTCGCGCTGGGCGGGATCCTCGAGGCAACCGGCGTGCTCGCCGCCATCGCCTACTACATCGGCGAGGCGGTCAGCAGCGTGTTCGGCCTCACGGCCGGGACCGCGGCCGGCACGTTTGCGATGAACGTCCTCGCCGCCGAGCAGTACATGGCCATCGTCGTGCCGGGCATGACGCTCCGGAACCTCTACGACGAGTACGACCTGGAGACCCGGAACCTCTCCCGGGCGGTCGAGGCCGCCGGGACTACCACGTCCGCGTTCGTCCCGTGGGGGTCCGGCGGCGTGTTCATGGCCGCCGCGCTCGGAGTTCCGGTGATCGAGTACGCCCCGTACTACTTCTTCGGCTTCCTCTCGCCCCTGATCCTGCTGTTCATGGGCGCCACCGGCTGGAAGATCTTCTACAAGGAGGAAACCGAGGTCGAAACCGTCGACGAAACCCCCTCGGTCTCGCCGGCCGAGGAGTAACCGACGCCGTTCCCTCCCGATCGGTAGCCTGATCCGACCGACGACGGGGCCACGTTTTCGCCGTCGTTTCGCGGCATGCCGTTCCGTTACGGCCAGCGTAGCGGCCCGATCTGCGGCGTTCGGGCCCCGACGGAAGCCAACTACCTCGATGAGCGGGCCCGAGAACGTGACGCCGTCGAGCGGCAATACGTCGCCAGTCGCGTCTCGCGAGTCCTCGACGTCGGTCCGAAAAAAACTCCGCTGAGGGTGTAGCACTGGGGTCCCGGCCGGTCCCCGGCCGACCGAGCACCCTGCCGAACCGCGGATTGGCCGGCGTTATTCGAGCCCGAGGTCGGCCAGCGAGTGGGTGTGCTGCCACGCGCCGGCGACCTCGTCGATGTCGAACTTCAGCACGCCGTCGGTCAGTTCGAGGCGCACCATCTCGTCGCCGATCTCCGTGTCGTGGAGGTGGAGCTCGACCGGCTGATCGAACTCGGCGACGGCAACCATCAGTTCGCCGTTCTTTTCGAGCATGGCCTGGAGTTCGTCGGCATCCATAGTTACGGTCCATTATTCTCGTGTCGTTCCAATAAAGATTGGCGATCCGGAGAACCGCCCTGCAGGGGTCGTCTTTCGGTAGGGAGAACGACGGGACCGCTCGACCCTCGGATGGTTTTGGGCGGCCTAAAAGAGGCAGAAACCGCCCGTTCTGAAACCGGTAAATATGGGTGGTTCCTGTACCCCACCGAAGGCTCAATCATGTACATCGAACCCTACAACGAGTGTCGGTCCTGCGGCAAGGAACTCGAGGAGTCGACGACGTATCGCAACCACGCGTACTGCTCGGACTGCGAGATCGGCGTTTGAGGTACACCGCCCGACCGTCATTCGGGCTTCCGGGAGAGCGGTTGGTTCGGATGACGGTCCAGCTGCCGTGGAACGTCCCCGCATCCCC
>JBLGCL010000199.1:0-4770 GCA_047617305.1 Natronomonas sp. | reverse complement strand
AACGTTTGCCATCGTACTGAATCACCGGGACTGTGATGTATACGTGTGTTGTTTGCGCCCCCGTCAGCCGTCGCTTCGGCGCGTGTCTTCTCTCCAGGAGGGCGGCGGGACGTCCGGGTCTTTTCTGCCCGATTACTCCGGCGGCCACGACTCGGTCAGCGACGTCAGCGTCTCGACGTCCCGCCCTCGAAACGGCCCCACCGACGTCACCGCGGCGGCCCCGGCGGCGTTGCCCGCTGCCACCAGCGTCTCGAGGTCGGTGGCCCCCTGCCCGAGCGCCGCCAGGACCGCGCCCGCGAACGCGTCGCCGCCCCCTGCCGGATCGACGGCCTCGACGTCGAAGCCCCCGTGCGAGTGCGTCGCCGTTACCGCCCCGTCCTCGGTTCGAACGGCGGTCGCACCGGCCGCGCCCTCGGTGAGGAAGGCGGTCACCGAGGCCCGCTCCGGGAGTGCCGCGAGCAGGCCGTCGATCCCGTCGTCGTAGCCGGCCAGGGCCAGGTCGTCCGTGCTCGCGAACACCACGTCGGCGGCGTCCAGCATCTCCGCGGCGAGGTCGGCGTACCGCGAGCGGTCGTCCCACTGGTTCGCCCGACAGTTCATGTCGAAGGAGACGTCGACGTCGTGGTTCCTGGCGTATTCGACGGCGGTTCGCATCGCGTCGAGGCTGACCGTCGGCGGCAGCGTGGTTCCGGTCAGGTGCAGCACGGAGAGGCGAGCGAACAGGGATTCGGACCCCTCGGGCAGCTCGAACCCGAAGCAACTCCCTTCGAGTCTCGGTTCCCACCGCGGCCCGCCGGCGTCCGCGGGGACGTAGAACAGGAGGGGCGTGTGGTCGCTCGTCTCCGTAACCAGCGTCCGTGGGACGTCGACCGCGTCCAACTGGCGGGCGATGGCCGTCCCGAAACTGTCGTCGCCGAGGCGGGTCGCCAGATACGGCGGCTGGTCCAGGAGTGCCAGCGCCCGGGCGACGTTGACGCCGATCCCGCCGGGGGCCCACCGGAACTCCACCCCGAGCGTTCCGTCGGACGGCTGCCGAGGATAGAAATCGGCCGTCGCCGCCCCCGTCACCAGGACGTCCGGGTGGGTCCGTTCGCCTGCCATCCTTTCCCTGCCCTTCGCCCTCGCCCCGGTAAACGTTGTCCGATCACGGCCAGTGGGCCACACGTGTTCGCTGGACTCCGGCTGTCATACGCCGGGCGTCCGGGTTCCAAACGTCGGACGCCGGCCGGTACAGGGCCGGGACGGATTCGAACGACGACGAATCGCCTCCCCGCGAGTAACGTGGTTCCGTTCCGTCGGTCGGCGGACCCTCAACACATCTCGCCCAGGTCCCGCCAGTCGTGGGTGTCGTGGAGCGTGATTTCGACCTCGTAGCCGCAGCCCTCGCAGTAGAACGCCACGGTTCGGTAGCCTGGCTGGAACTCCTCGGATTCACCGTGGTCCTCGCAGCGGACTCGAATCCCCCGTTCCTCCCCTTCCGGAACTTCGACGGTGAAAGCTGTCATGATGCGGTGGCTCGTACTCTCGTTTGTTTCTCCCGATCCGTCTTCAGCGTTGTCCATGGGTGGGCCCGCGTCGACCGCGATGCGACACCAGCGCGCAGCGAATTCCGCGGTCACGGTCTCGAGCGCTTGTTGCGCCACGCCGTCCCCCCAGGAAGCGAACCGTCGGTCCGCTTTACCACCCCCTCGTTCCCCGTGGGCGCCCGGTTCCGCTCCGGGCCCAGTTCCAGTTTCACTTCCGGTCCGCCCATGGCTCGGATCTTTTTCCCACCCGAGAGATGACCCGGGACGAGATGGGGACGAACACCGAAGCCACGGACCCGACCGATCGAGTGGACGAATCCTACAAAGAGACCGCACGACGGTGGCGTAACGCGCGGATGACGACGGTCCTGCTGGACAAGCGTGGCGAGGGCGAGTGGTTCGCGACCCAATGCGGCGTCGATCTCGTTGGGGAGGGCGAGACGGCCGCCGAGGCTGCCGCGGAGTATTGCCGACTGGTCGACGGAACGGTTCGAGAGTGATTCGACGAATGGTCGAGCTGTCGGTGGGATCACGTCCCAGTAACGCTCTTACCAGATAACGGAGGCCAGGGACGCGAATCTCTTCACGAGCCAGGCCGTGGCAGAGTAGTCATGTCCGGGGTTCGTGGCAACAACTGTACGTGTGTCTCAGTTCGGCGGTCGCGTTCTTCGGCCCGTCCAGTGCGGGTCGTCTTCCCATCGGACGGCGTGCCGCCGCCCTTGATTCACCAGTCGAAGTCGCGGTGAACCCGACGCCCCTCCTCGTTCAGGACCGGACCGACGACCTCGGTGACGCCGTCGAGGATCTCCCCCGATCGGGGCGACGGGTCGGCGCCGGTGAACGCCGCGATCTCGTCGCCGCCGACGCTGTAGACGACGCGTCCGAAACCGGCGCTGGTCATGCCGCCGGCACACATCGGGCACGGCTCCGTGCTCGTGTACATGACGGTCTCGGCGCGTTCGTCGGGGTCGAATTCACGACAAGCCCGATACGCGAGGTGGAGTTCGGGATGCCGGCGGACGTCGTTTGCCGTGATCACGCGGTTGGACTCGGCCATGAGGATCGTATCGTCGCGGACGAGCACGCTCCCGAACGGGCGATCGCCGCGGTCGGCGGCTTCGCGAGCCAGTTCGAAGCCCCTGCGCATGTGCGAGTCGTGATCGAAATCGTCGAAATTCGGGTTGGACACGGTGGGATACTGGGTCGGCCACCACGTAGCGTACAACCGATCGTCCACGAGCGGTCGTTCCGGGAGTCACGGGGTCGTGTTCGGAGAAGCGGCTCGTATGCGACGGCGACGGAGCGCAACCATCTTCTGACGGCGAGGGAATCCCGGCGGTCACGACGGGCGTAGGTGACGACCTCTGGACCGGTTATCCCCCTGCTCACGTATCCGACGTGAGGTGGTCTTTGCGACTGTCGATGATAATCAGCGCCCAGAGCGGTAGCCGGACAGTGAAGGGGCAGAACAGATTAGTTCGTTAGTGTACATGGTACCATATGACAGTCGGCCAAATCATCAGGCAACTGTTCGCGTTTTATCGCCAGCGGCGTATCCGGCGGATTGGTAAGGCCATCGTCGTCGTTGGGGGAATCACGGGGTTGCTCTTCCTCGAGACGATCGGATTCTTCCTTTCCGTTGAGGCGAACATCCTCATATTGGTGGCCCTCGCGTTCGTTTCGCTGGAGCTGATCGAGACGAAACTTTACGATATCGAGGACCAAGTCCGGACCGAGGATCAATCCCAACTGTACGAGACACCGAGACAGGCCTACAGCCGGCTGGCCGAGTTCATCGGGTCCGAACCCAGCGGTCCCAACGAGGTGTATCTAATCAGTTATTACGGCCGAATGGACATCCGTGAACTAATCACGACCGCAGTGAACAACGATTTTCACGTTAATCTATTACTAAAATATCCCTCGACGCTCGACGACTCAACGGCGATCGACGACGACGAAATCAACGAGCAGGTCGGGGCCTTCATCGAGCAAGTCTTGCCCCCCGCACTGTACGACGAATACGAGAACCTCTCGATCCGGTTTTATCGGTTTCCAGCGTGCGTAAACGCCGTCAAGGTTTCTGATGAGGGTATCGGCGTCGGTTGGTACGTGATCAGTTCCTCGGACGGCCAACCCCGCGCACAGGGCACCGAGAAAGACAGTCCGATGTTCGTCTACACCCAGGGGGCACCGAATTACGAGACCATCGACCAGTGGTTTCGGGGCGTGTTCACCGACCTCTGGAAGAGCGCGGCGACGCTCGAAGAGGTGTACGAACAAGACAGTTCCGAGCGGATCAACAGCCATATCGATCACAAACCTGAGCGCAGGAAGGAGGTGATGAACAATATGAGCCCGGACCTGGACGAAGCTGAGTCGACGTCGGATATCTTCAGCACGTGAGCGCCTCGGCTACGGTGACCTGATCAGGAGCGACGAAGGAGGTGGACCGCACGTCGCGACGCCGGGACGACCGTCGTCCGTCGGCGTTACTCGTAGTAGTCGAGCCGTTTCACGACCTCGGCGAAGGCCACGTTCTCGCGGACGTCCGCGATCTCGACGGTGACGCGTTCGCCCTTCTCGGTGTCGGGGACGATGACGACGAAGCCCCGTTCGACGCGGGTGATGCCGTCGCCCTGGTCGCCCATGTCCTCGATCTCGACGGTTCGGTGTTCGCCCTCCTCGACGGGGGGTTCCGGGTGCCCCGTCTCGGCGGGTGCTGCGTGCTCGTCCGCCGTCTCCGACGCGTCCGTGCTCGTCGACGTTGGAGCCGGGAAGACGGCCACGCGATACGTCTCGTCCGGCCGGAGCTCCCCGTACTGGAGCTCCTGGTCCGGCACCTCGAGATAGTACGACTCCTCGTTCTCTTCGATCCGGGCAGAAAACAGACACTGAAGCTGGTCCGAAATTTGCATTGAACTGTCCTCTTTGCCATCTTTTACGGGCCGTAACTTGACTTTAATGCCTAACTCGGTCGTCGGTTCCTGGGTTCGGCCCGGCTGGCGTTCGGAGGAAGTCAGCGACAGTGTGGAAAATTTATGGCTCCCTCGTAACTCGAGACCCCGTTTCATTTGCCCCGACGAAACATCGAGAACCACAAACGCGACGGAGTTTGGATTCCGGATCAGCGGTCCATAGCCATTCCAAGGCCATTCTGCCGGACAATTATCGATGAAACTCGGGTACCCTTATCGTCCCGAGCGAGGTGGCAGAGGAGGTTTTCGAGAACCTGAACGGTCAG
>JBLGCL010000198.1:0-4772 GCA_047617305.1 Natronomonas sp. | reverse complement strand
TGCCCTCCTGTGACGCGAAGGCGTCGTGCAGGCGATCGTAGGTGTCCTCCAGGGCTTCGACGATGACCTTCGTGTCCGAGATGACGGGCATGAAGTTGCTATCCCCCTTCCAGCGCGGGACGACGTGGGTGTGGAGGTGGTCACCGACGGATCCGCCGGCCCCCTGCCCGAGGTTCATGCCGGCGTTGAACCCGTCCGGGTCCATGGCCGCCTCGAGAGCGGCGAACGTCCGCCGTTTGAGGCGTCCGTGATCGAGGAGGATCTCGTCGTCCAGGTCCTGGAACGCCCCCGTGTGCGGCCGGGGGATCACCATGACGTGGCCCGGATTGTAGGGGTAGTTGTTGAGCATGACGAACGCGTGCTCGCTCCGGGCGACGACGTAGCGCTCGCGGTCCGCCCCGAATTCGGGGAGTTCGCAGAACACGCACCCGTCGACGTCGGCGTTCTTGTCCTCCCGTTCGATCCACTCGATGCGCCACGGGGCGAATACCTGTTCCATGCTCGTCCCTTCGGTCCCCCGGTCAAAAGGCTGACCGCTCGCCGTCGCCTCAGGCTGCCAGGTTACGGTCGGTCGGGACCGGGCTCTCTCGTTGGCGGAAATTAGGTTTTCTCCCTTTTATTTGGAATAAAAACGACAGCGGAGGCGATAAACGATCTTCGGGGCTGTGAGACCTTTCTACCAGCAATCCCTCCGCCGTCCCCCGAAAACGATCAGAACAGCCGTTCGGGTTTATTATTCGACGTGGCGAAGTAGGCGACGGGATGGCAACGACTGGCGACTCACCGACCGGACGGACGGAACCCTGTGACGTCTGTGGGCGCGAGACCGCCCACCGGGTAACGATCCAGATCAGAACCGAGAACGCCGCGGCCGACAACGCGCAGTTCTCGCGGGAACCGTACCGGGTCAGTGAGTGCCAGACGTGCGGGCACCGGGAAAACCGGCGGATGAACGGGGGCTGAAGTGCCAGCGGCGGCGATTCGCTGCGACGGTTGCCGCCGACCGGGATCCCCTGCCCCTTCCTTCCGTAATCTCTCCCCCCACCGTTCCGTCGAGCCGCGAGCCGTCGCTCCCGGCGCCGGTTCAGGGGCGAGTGCCGCGTCGAAATCACCTCGAAGAGCGAACGGCACATGCCGCGACCGAGTCGGGCGGCGCGGGGGTCACCGCGATCGGGTCGTTACCTCGCAGCCGTCCGGGGTGACGATCACGGTGTGTTCCTTCTGGCTGACGAGTTTCCCGTCGTCCTCCTTGAGTACCGGGTACCCGTGGACGATGTCCTGGGACTTCAGTCGTCGGAGCGCCATCTCGGCCCGGCCCGACTCGATCCAGCGCGTGGCGAAGGGGAGCGTGCGGAACTCCTCGGTGATCTGTTCGAGCGCCTGGCGGGCCTGCCGGTTCCGGACGTTGCCCTCGCGTTCGAGGGCGAAGATCTCCTCCTCGGCGCCCTCGGAGACCTTGCCGGTGCCGTCGGTCGCGAACGGTTCGATGGCGACGACGTCCCCGACCTCCAGGGTCGTCCCCTGTGAGACTTCGCGGTTGGGGATGTTCGGGGCCGTGTGCTGGTCCCAGTGGCCCAGGCCGTGGCCCGTGAGGTTCACGACGGGGTTGTACCCGTACCCCTCGATGGCCTCCTCGATCGCGGCGCCGATCTCGCCGGTCTCGACGCCCGGTTCGATCACGTTGATGGCCGCATCGAGCGCCTCCGCGGGCGCCTCGGCCAGCTCCGGGTTGCCCGAGAGGTCGACGGTGACGGCGGTGTCCGCCAGCCAGCCGTCGATGTGGACGCCGAGGTCGAGGTTGATCATCTCCTCGCCGAAGGTGGCGTCGTCGTCGGCCGACGGCGTTGCGTGGGCGGCCTCCTCGTCGACGCTGATGTTCACCGGGAAGGCCGGCTTCCCCCCGAGTTCGCGGATGCGGTCCTCGGCGAACTCGGCCACTTCGAGGTGGGACACGCCGACGTCGACCATCTCGGCGGCCTCCTCGCGGACCTGCGCGAGGATCTCGCCCGCTTCGCGGTGTTTCTCGTACTGCTCGGCGTCCAGATCGACGTCCTCGCTCATGGCCCCTGCTTCGGGCGAGGGGAGCAAAAGGGTTTATTCCTCGCGAAAAGGCGCGCCCGGCGTCGGTCGGCCGCGACCGATCCGTCTTATCGGGAGGTCCAGTCGCACCGCGTACAGGCGTCGACGCCCTGGCTGTTCGCCAGGGGACTTCCGCACTTCGGACAGACCGTCTTCGTCGGTGGTGCCTCGTGTCTGAGCATGGTCGACCGTGTGGGTTCGTCGATAATAAAACTGCCCATAGACGATCGTCGAATCCGACCGGTTCGCGGCCGTACGCCGTCGTTACCGTCTGGCGACTGCCGTCTGCATCGCGTCCGTGTTGAACGCGGCCCCCGCCCCCGCCTCGTCGAGGACGATCACGCCGGCGTCGGAGCCGGTGAGCTCGCCGAACTCCTCGATCGCGAGGTCGGCCGCTCGCTGGGCGTCGTGGCCCGCCTGGAGGTGTCCGACTGCGCGGCGGGTGAGCGTCACCCGCGCGATGTCTTCGCCCGCGCCGGTGGCGCTGGCCCCGCCGGCGGGATTGGCGTAGAACCCGCTCCCGATCTGGGGGACGTCGCCCACCCGTCCGGCTAGGGCGAGCCAGCGACCGCCGGTCGAGGTCGCGGCCGCGAAGGCGTCGCCCTCGCGGGCCACGGCGCCGACCGTGTCGTGATCGTGCTCGTCGCCCTCTTCCGTTTCTCGGCCGCCGGGATCCGTCCTTCCGAACCGCCCGGAGAGCCAGGAGAGGTGTTCGCTCGGTGGGCCGTCCGGAACCGCTTCGTCGGCCCATCGCTCGCGGGTTCGCTCGCTCCAGAGGTCCCGATCCACCTCGACGCCGAAGTCCTCGGCGAGGTCGACGGCGTGGCGCCCGCTCACCAGCACGTGGGGCGTCTCCTCCATGACGACGCGCGCGGCGGAGACGGCGTGCTCGACCCCGGGCATCGAACAGACCGCGCCCGCGTCGAGGTCGCTCGTCATCACGCCCGCGTCGGTCCGGATCGCGCCGTCCGACTGCACCGCGCCGCCGACGCCGGCGTTGAACCGCGGCGAGGACTCGAGGACGTGGATCGCCGCCTCGACCGCGTCGAGCGGCGTCTCGGTCGCCGCGCCGTTCTCGGCTGCCTCGTCGAGCACGTCCTGTCGCGGTTCGGGTTCGTCCGGTTCGCTTCCGGCGCCGCCGTGAACGATGACCTGCATGGTCGGAGCGTCGTCGACCGGGGGCATAACGATCGGGGATGTGCCATGACGACCCGGGATCGCGGTCCGGACCGTGGTCGCTCCCCGGTCGGCAAGACTTGCGACAGCTTCCCAAAGGGTAGTCCTTATGCCGGTCACCCGAGTGACGTCTACCACGCATGAGTTACGAGCACATCGAGGCCCCCGACGCGGGGCAGAAGATCACGGCCGAGGGGGATCAGCTCGACGTCCCCGAGGACCCGATCGTCCCGATCCTCTACGGCGACGGGATCGGGCAGGACGTCGGCCCGGCCGCACAGCGCGTGTTGACCGCGGCGGCCGAGGCGACGGGCCGCGAGATCCACTGGATGCGCGTCTACGCCGGCGAGACTGCCCGCGAGAAGTACGACGAGAACCTGCCCGACGAGACGGTCGAGGCGATCCGCGAGCACCGCGTCGCGATCAAGGGGCCGCTGACGACCCCGGTCGGCGCGGGCTTCCGGAGCCTGAACGTCGCGCTGCGCCAGACGCTCGACCTCTACGCGAACGTGCGGCCGACCTACTACCTCGAGGGCGTCCCGTCCCCCGTGAACGACCCGGCGGAGATGAACATGATCACCTTCCGGGAGAACACCGAGGACGTCTACGCCGGCATCGAGTGGGAGGCCGGCACCGACGAGGTCGAACAGGTCCGCGAGTTCGTCGAGGAGGAGATGGGCCACGACGACACGATCCACGACGGCCCGGTCGGAATCGGGGTCAAGCCGATCTCGGAGTTCGGCACCAAGCGACTCGTCCGCGAGGCGATCGACTACGCCCTCGAGCACGACCGCGACTCGGTTACCCTCGTCCACAAGGGCAACATCATGAAGTTCACCGAGGGCGCGTTCCGGGACTGGGGGTACGAGGTCGCCGAGCAGGAGTACGGCGACGAGGTCATCACCGAGGACACCCTCTGGGAGGAGCGGGACGGCGAACCGCCCGAGGACGCGGTCGTCGTCAACGATCGCATCGCGGACAACATGCTCCAGCAACTCCTGACCCGCACCGACGAGTACGACGTGCTGGCGATGCCGAACCTGAACGGCGACTACCTCTCGGACTCGGCGGGCGCCCAGATCGGCGGCCTGGGGATCGCCCCCGGCGCAAACTTCGGCGAGGCGAGCTGCCTGGCCGAGCCGGTCCACGGCTCCGCCCCGAAGTACGCCGGCCAGGACAAGGTCAACCCGAGCGCGATGATCCTCTCGGGACGGATCATGCTCGAGTACATGGGCTGGGACGACGCCGCGACCCTCGTCCGCGACGCCGTCGAGGAGACCATCGCCTCGAAGTACGTCACCTACGACCTCCACCGGCAGATCGAGGGCGGCGAGAAGGTCGCCACCAGCGAGTTCGCCGAGCGGGTTGCCGAGACGATCCACGACCTCGCGTGACCTCCTCCGCGCCCTGAAGGACGCGGCTTCCCGAACCGCACCGCAAGCGGTGGGATATTTGCCGGTCTACGGTCGCGCCTGTTCTTGTGGGGCGACTCGCCCCGTGGATTTATCGAACAGGCG
>JBLGCL010000197.1:0-4790 GCA_047617305.1 Natronomonas sp. | reverse complement strand
GCCGCTGTTGGAACGTATCCGAGACAATCCCGGCCCCGCCGTTCGGTGGGGAGCGGTACTGGCAGCGCTTCTCGCCCTCGAGTTCGGCGCCCTCATGACCTTCGTCATGAGCTGGCCGTGGAACATGGTCGTCGGCGGGATCGCGAGCAACCTGCCCGCCGCCGCTGCCGACGCCTGGCGGACCATCGCGTCGGTACCCGCGACAGTGGGCGATGCGCTCGCCTCGCTCCCGACGCTGCTCAACCGTAACGTGATCCCGAACCAGGGCTGGGAGCATCCGGCCAGAGGGTGGCAGGGAACCTTCATGGGACTGCCCCCTGCGATTGCGTGGGGATTCCGGACCTTCCTGATTTACGCTTACTCGGCCGTGACGCTCTACTGGGTGTGGCGCGGCTACCTCGTGTTCCGTGAACACTACCGGTATGCCGACTGGACCCCGTCCGACGACGTGGTCGACCGCTTCCGCGGCCACCGCTGGGGTCAGTTCGGGCTGATCATCGTCGCGGCCTTCGTCATCATGGCGATTTTCGCCCCGGCCCTCGGTCCGACGACCGCCCAGGCCAACCTCAGGGCCCCGTACTCGAATTACATCCAGACCTGGGACGAGGACATGGGCGAAGTGAGGGAGGTGACTGTTGGAACGGCCAACCTCGGGTCCGCCTCCCAGGGCACGGCGCAGAATTACGGTCTCGGGTCGTACGACCCGTTCGGCCGGTTCCACCCGTTCGGCACGCTCTCGAACGGGAAGGACCTGTTCACGTTCATGGCACACGGGTCCCGGATATCCCTGTTCATCGGACTCGTGGCGATCGGGATCGCCGGGTCCGTGGCACTCTCGCTCTCGATCCTCACCGCCTACTACAAGGGGATCGCGGACCTCGTGACGGTGGTCGCCGCCGACGCGTTCATGGCGATGCCCAGACTGCTGGTGCTCATCATGCTCTCGGTGGTGCTGTCCAACCACTGGATCTCCAAAATCTACAACGGCGGCCTGCTCATCGCGCTCCTGTTCGGACTCTGGAGCTGGCCAGGTCTGTGGCGCGTCGTGCGTGGGCCGGCGTTCCAGGCCGCCGAGAA
Source organism: Natronomonas sp. (assembly GCA_047617305.1). GTDB lineage: Archaea > Halobacteriota > Halobacteria > Halobacteriales > Natrialbaceae > DATFIX01. The sequence continues at coordinate 3,713 of JBLGCL010000197.1, read as the reverse complement.
CGAGTGGGTCGACGCCGCCGAGTCGTACGGCCAGCCCACCTGGGACCTCGTCAAGACCCACATCGCGCCGTTCACGCTCACGTACCTGCTGATCTACGCGTCGATGTCGATCGGCGGCGTCATCATCGGGACGGCCGGCCTCTCGTTCCTCGGGATCGGCATCACCGCGCCGACGCCCGAGTGGGGCCGCGCCGTCGCGATGGGACAGAGTTACGTCGCGACGCAGTCCTGGCACATCTCGATCCTGCCGGGCATCGCCGTCACGATGGTCGTCGTCGCGTTCAACGCGCTCAGCGACGGCATCCGTGACGCCAGGGACCCCAAGTCCGAGGGCGGCAGCGCCGACGAAGTCACCGTCTCTGGAGGTGGTGCCTAAATGAGCCAGACGTTCGCCACCGAAGCGGAGACGGACGAGGACGCCCTCCTGCAGGTGGAGAACCTGCAGACGGTGTTCTTCACCGACAAGGAGACGATCCGCGCGGTCGACGGGATCAGCTTCGACATCAGTCGCGGCGAGACCGTCGGCATCGTCGGCGAGTCCGGGTCCGGCAAGAGCGTCACCGCGCGCTCGATCATGGGCCTGATCGATTCGCCGGGACGGATCGTCGAGGGGTCGATCAAGTACAAGGGCGAGGAACTCGTCGGGAATTCCGAGGAAGAATGGCGACAGTACCGCGGGGGCGAGATAGCGATGATCTTCCAGGACCCGCTCTCGTCGCTGAACCCCGTGTACACGGTGGGGAACCAGATCAAGGAAGCCGTCCGACTCCACCAGGGGCTCAGTGGCCAGGAGGCCACGGAGGAGGCGATCGAACTCCTCGAGGCCGTCGGCATTCCCGACGCCCCGCGGCGCGTGAAGGAGTACCCCCACGAGTTCTCGGGCGGGATGCGCCAGCGGGCCGTGATCGCGACGGCGCTGGCCTGCGAGCCCGACTTGCTGATCTGCGACGAGCCGACGACCGCGCTCGACGTGACCATCCAGGCCCAGATCCTGGACCTCCTGATGGAACTCAAGGAGGAGCGCGACATCGGGATCATGTTCATCACCCACGACATGGGCGTCATCGCGGAGGTATCCGACCGGGTGAACGTGATGTACGCCGGCGAGATCGTCGAAAACGCCCCCGTCGAGAACCTCTACGAGAACCCGATGCACCCCTACACGCAGGGGCTGCTGGAGTCGATTCCGGGCCGCACGGAACGCGGCGAGAAGCTGGCCACGATGGAGGGCGAGGTGCCGACCGCGAACGCGCCGGCGACCGACTGCCGGTTCGCCCCGCGGTGTCCCGAGGCGTTCGAAGGATGCAGCGAGGTACACCCGGTGCCCGTACAGGTCTCGAAGGACGGGTCCGACCACACGGCGTCGTGTCTGCTGTATCCGGACGACGTTCCGCGCGACGAGGCGGTCGAGATGCATCGCTCCCGATCGACCGCAACCGAGGAGGTGGTTGAAGAATGAGCCAGGCATCCTCGATGTACCAGGAGCAGGAGGAAAGCGAAACACAGATCGGCGATACGCTCGTCGAGGTCAACGACCTCAAGACGTACTACGGCGGCCAGGGGATGTTCGCCGATCCACCGGTCAGGGCCGTCGACGGCGTCACGTTCGACATCAAGAAGGGCGAGACGCTCGGTGTCGTCGGCGAGTCCGGGTGCGGGAAGACGACACTCGGGCGGACGCTGATCCAACTCGAAAACGCACGCGAGGGTAGCATCGAGTACGAAGGGACGGACATCACCGCGCTGTCGGGGAAGGAACTCAAGCAGTGGCGGAAGAACGTCCAGATGGTGTTCCAGGACCCCGAGTCGAGCCTGAACGAGCGAATGACGGTCGGCGAGATCGTCAAGGAACCCCTGGACGTCCACGAGTGGAAGGAACCGGCGGACCGCCGGGCCAGGGTCCGCGAAATCCTCGACATCGTGGGACTCCATCCCGAACACTACTACCGGTATCCCCACCAGTTCTCCGGCGGGCAGAAACAGCGCGTCGGCATCGCCCGGGCGCTCGCGCTCGAGCCCGAGTTCGTCATTCTGGACGAACCGGTGTCGGCGCTGGACGCCTCGGTGCAGGCGAAGATCCTCAACCTCCTGGACGACCTCCAGGACCGGTTCGGATTGACGTACCTGCTCATCGCACACGACCTCTCGGTGGTCGAGCAGATCACTGACCGGGTCGCGGTGATGTACCTGGGACACGTGCTGGAACTCGGGAATACCGACGAGTTGTTCGACGATCCCGCGAACCCGTACACGTTGTCGTTGCTGTCGGCGATCCCGGAACCCGATCCCACGACCGAGAAGCGACGCATCACGCTCCGTGGAACCCCGCCGAACCCCAGAGATCCGCCCGAAGGCTGTCCGTTCACCACTCGATGCCCGATGAAGATCCGCCCGGAGAAGTACCGGGACATCGACGACGAACTGTGGGAGGCGATCGAGATATTCCGGGAGATCGCTCGAGAACGGACACGGATCGAACGCTCGTGGACGTCCCGCGTCAAGACCGCACTCGGCGGAACGGACCCGTACCAGGACGTAGACGAAATCGTCGAAGATACGTTCGGTCACCTCGACGTTCCCTCGGAGGTCCGGTCAAACATCGCTGAAGCCGCCGATCGGATCAAGGACGGGAACGAAGAGGCCGCGGTCGAGTACCTGAAAGACGAGTTCGGGAGCGTCTGCGACGCCGATGAACCGGACAGCTATACGGTGGGCGACACCGGTCGGTACAGCAAGTGTCACCGTCACGCCGCCGAATTCGAGGAGCCCAGGAAATCGGTAGAGATCTACGAAACCACGTGATCTCATGACCGATCGGAAGTGGTTGGGTGGCGTCCTCGATCTCGTGACCTACGCCGGCGCCGGAACCGCCCTGACGTTCGTAGTAATGGGTATCGTGAGCCTGGTCGGCGGATACGGGATCAAGGGCGTCAAGTGGGGCCTGTTCTACCTGGGGTGGATTATGTTCGGGTACGGGTCGATCCGCGTGTTCCCGACGTCGATTCACAAAACACAGTCCCTACCGGGCGACGACGCCAGTACCTCGGGGTGGATGAGTTTCAGCGACAAGTTACCGAGCGACGATTCCGCGTCGATCGATGAGAGCGAGGCCGACAGGCAGTTCGCGTCGACCGACGAGACGAAGTTCCAGCGGCTGGTCCAGGAACTCCCGCCGGCCAGGTTCGCCAGGATCAGGAAGTCGGAGCGGTTCCCGACCGGCGCCAAGATCATGGTGCTGAGTCTCGCCGTCCTGGGCGCGTCGCTGGCGATGGAGATCGTTTTCGGGGTCGGGTGAGCGTTCCCGCCGAACTTTCGAACGAAGAGTACTTCAGGGCCGATCCACCACGTACATCCATGGTACGAGTCGGGGACGAACCCGAAGAGATCGGCGAGCGAGAAAAGGAGTACGAGCGCCTCTCCTCGACCGCGGACGCACACAAGAACGCCTGGAGCCAGACGCTGGAGGACATGCGTTCGATGGCGGCAGAGCGGGAGGAGGGAGGCTATGACGTCGTCACTATCCGCGCCCAGGACACGACCCCCCAGGGGAAAACAGAGGGCAAGTCCGAAACGGAGTTCGGCCTCCTGTACGTCGTCCCCGGGAACGACGCCGACGAGTTCGTCGAAGCGGTCGAACCCGGTGACTTCTCCGAGTACAACGTCTACCGCGCGGACACCGACGGCCGGGTATTCATCGTGACCGAACTGCTCGA
>JBLGCL010000196.1:0-4809 GCA_047617305.1 Natronomonas sp. | reverse complement strand
GAACCGCGATCACGCCGGTGATGACGGCCGGTGGCGCGCCGAAGCCGAGGTTGCCGAGGAACCCGCGAACGCTGAACGCCCGGGCCCGGAGGTTCTCGGGCGTCGCGGCGGCCAGCAGGGGGAAGTGGACGGGGTGGTGCCCGGCGATCCCGATCCCGAGCAGTGCCTGCCCGACGAGCAGGACCTCGAAACTCGGGGCGAGGGCGATGAGAAAGACGCTCCCCGTGCTCAGCCCCAGCGAGAGGCCGAGCGCGAGTCGGCGATCGTAGTTGTCCGAGAGGTACCCAAAGGGCAGTTGAAACGCGGCGTTGGTGAACCCCTGCAGCCCCATCGCCAGCCCGAGCAGGCCGAGCGTCACGTCGAAATCGGTCGCCAGAATACCCAGGATCGGTGGAAACAGCACGAGATAGGTGTGGTTGACGAACTCGGATCCGCCGATCAGGCCGACGACGAGTTTCGTCTCGGTCGAGACGTCCGGGAGCGAGATCGAGGGGCCTCTCACGGCGTGATTCCCGTTCGGTCATTGCCGCGGGCACAGTAGAACGTTCGGTTCCGGGCAACCTGCAAGCGATATCGAACGGCCTCGAAACCGGTCGGTTGTCCCGTCGGGGCCGTCGATCCGTAGGCCGGTGGCCGAACCCCTGCAGTTCCGGTTCGTGGAGGGTCAGGTCGTGGAGAGACCGTCGGGTCGGTGGAACGCCGGTCTCGCGGCGCTCCGGAGGCAGCCGAAGGTCCAAGCTTCCAGCGACGAGGGGCCGTCGACGGCTCGGATCGCCCGTTCCGGGCGGTTCACATGCGAATCGGTGTCCCCGGGGGCGCGTTACATGTACATCCGGTCATCGGGGAAGTTGCGGGCACGGTACGGGGTGTCTCCTCCTGGGGCGTCTGCAGTCGCTGGCCGAGTTCCTCGTAGTATCGATTCATCTCTTCGGTGCGCTCGCGCAACTCCGTCTCGTCGACCTCGAGGTCGTACATCGGCTCCGGGGCGTCGAGAAACCGGAGCGCGGCGTCGAGGTCGGGCCCCGGCGGACGCGTCGGGGTCACCAGGGCGCCGACCGGCGGGGCCTCGCTGTCCAGCCCCCGAACGAGGAGTTCCGAAGTGACCCCGTCGAAGAACCCGCCGGCCAGGGGCGGGACGGTCGCCCCCTCGGCCCCGAAGTGGCGCTCACGGTACTCGTCGGTCGCGACGTGATAGACGGCGTGCTCCGTCCCCTGGTGCGGGAACTGCCCCCGTTCAGGACGGTGATCTCCTCGACGCCGTGCTCGGTGGTCGTGTCGATCAGCGCGTCGGCCAGGGGTTCGGCCACCCGGACCGGGAGGAACACCTCGCTGACCAGGACGGTCACCCCGGTCCCGTCGAGGCTGTAGAGACGGATCGGCCGTCGCGGGACTCCGTCCGAAAACGGGGGAAGGTCGGGCAGGTCCCGCGACCTGACGTGGCCGACGGGCGTGGACTCGAGGTGGGCCACGCAGTGGTCGACTGCGGTCAGTCCACCGACGCCGAGGTCTGCCATCCCAACGACGAGGACCTCGTCGAGATCGGCGTCGAGCACGACCCCGAACGCAGGTTCTTCCGGCATGGATTGGACTATTGGTGCGATCGATTAAGCGTCCCCGTCGGCGAGCTCCCGATTCGGGGTTCCCGTCGATCCCGTCCCGTTCCACGGATTCCAAGCCCGAAACGCAGTCTGGCGGGCGTCCACCTCCGCCCCGTTGCTCCCGAACAACCGGACGAGTTTCGCGCCACGCCTTCCCGACGACCCTGGTCGATGACGTCGACCGAACGCTACTGGCGGCGTTGCCGTACTTCGCTCGGATCTCGCCGGCACGGCGCCGACAGTGGTTTGTATCGACGCGAAGCTAGGGGCGGGGGATGACCGTCAGCGACGACGAGTCGTGGGTCACCCGCCCCCGTGACACCCGCGAACGGACGTGTGGCCACTCGGTGGCGCGCCTGTTCAGCGTCCGGCACGCGTTTCGGGTCGCCCGCGATCCCGACCCGACTGGCGTGACCGTGACCCGAACGCACGAGGCGACCGTCGAGTGGACGTCGGAACTCGATCTCCCCGCGTGGCTGTCCGAAGTCGCCGAGGTTCTCACGCCCTACGAGGCCGACCGGTTCGGCACCGACGGTGCGTCCGGCACGGACGCGACCGCCGACGGCCGGTTCCTCGCCGCCCCGGTCGAGGCCACGATCCGCCCGGGCGGATCCGGTCCCGTCGAGTCGGAACCGTACCACTACTGGAACACGCCCCTCGTCCGGGTCCGGGAGGACGACGGCTATCCCGCGGACGTCGTCTCGGCCACGCTCGACCTCGTCGACGGTCCCGAAGCCGTCTGGACCGGGGCGTCGACGGCGGGCGGGATCGACGGCCGGTCGCTGGATGGGGACATCGACGCGTACAGTCGGGTCGGCGTGACCGTTACCGGCCGCGAGCGGTTCCGCCGTCCGGCCCACGAGGACGGCCCGGAACCGACCGATGCAGCGGCCGGGAACGGGACGGTCGACCGCGGTTCGGCCCGGGCCGGCGAGGACGCAACGGTCGGTGACGGGGCGGAGGTCGATCGGTGGGAAGCCGTCGGCCAGCGATCGGTCCCGACCCTCGATTTCCTCGGTTCGATCGTGGACGCCACGGTCGCGCCCCAGGCGAGAGCGGCGGCAGGGGTCGATGTCGCCGCCGCCGACCCCGTGGCTGGCGCCACACGAACGGTCCAGCGACGAACCGGCGCCGCGTGGACGGCCTTCGAACTGGCGGACGGAGACGACGGGGGTTCGCCGGCCGGAACCGTGGCCGATCCGTACCGGGTTCCGGACGCCGCGGTGCGAGCGGCCGCCGATCGGGCGGGCGATTCGTCCTGAAAGTGATCCATTTTCGACCCGGAACGACCCCGTGAACTGCTGAAAAACGCTCGTTCCTTCTGGATTCACCGCCGGACGGTGAGTTCGAGCACGCTCTCGCGATCCAGTTCGTGGAAGACCGTCTGCTCGGCCGTTCGGACGTCCGCGTTACCGGCCTCCCACGGGTCAGCCGTCCCGGGGTGGGGATCGAACCGCGGGTGGTTGCTGCTCGCGACTTCCAGCCGGAGGCGATCCCCGGCCGGGACCCGGTGGTGGCAGGCCCAGAGGTCGATCTCGACCCGAAACGGCTCGCCCGGATCGACGAGGGCGGGTCGGTCCCGCCCGTGCCGGTACCGCACCCGGCGGATCCCCTCGCAGAGGTTGTACGCCGGTCCGCCGTCGGTCACGTGGACGAGTTTGCCGGTGAAGTCGGTGTCCTGCGCGGTCGTGGACGCCGTCAGTCGGAGGGTCACGGGACCGGCCAGCTCGAGCGGGTCCGACAGCGGCTCCGTCGTGTACGTGCACACGTCCGGCCGCTTCTCGACGGGCCGCTGGTCGACGGGCCCCGGTTCCGGCGACGCCTCGCCGCAGCACAGCGGGCCGCCGCGGGTCGGCACCGGGTCCGTCGGATCGTGCGTGTACTCGTCGACGGGTTCGAACTTCCCCGGCCGTCGCCGGTCGAGGACGCCGTCGTCGAGGTCGGTCGCCGCGTCCCCTTCGCTGTGGAGGTACCACCGCTCCGGAGCGGCGCCGGCGGGCGGCCAGTCGTCGTGGGCCGTCCACTCGCCGCCGCCCGCCCCGTCGACGACCGACGTCCGGAAGGTTTCCACGAGGCGGTCGCCGTCCGCGACGAACTGGCCCTCGCCCCGGACGTGGGCGTCGAAGAACGCCAGCTGGAGTTCGCCGTAGCCGTACCCTCCCAGCGACGCGAACTCGCCGAAGTCCAGGTCCCCGAGTTCGGCGTCGGTAAACTGGTGGGCCCAGGGGCCGACCACGAGGTGCTGGGGGGCGGTCGAGCGATCCCGCAGGCCGGCGAAGTTCGTCAGCGTGCCGGACTGGCAGAGTTCCCACCACCCCGTCCCGTGGAGGCCGGGCACCTCGATCCGCCCGTAGTCCGGTTCGGGGTCGAAGGATCGCCAGAAGTCGTCGTAGTCCGGGCGGTTCGTCCACGCGTCCCAGTGGGGGACGATATCGGCGGGCGCGACGTCCGCGGGGAGGGCCACGTCCGCGAACACGTCGTCGACGAGGTCGACGAGCGGTCGGTGGCGGGCCAGGTCCGGCAGTCGGTCCAGGGCGACCGAGAGCGCGTCGCGGCAGTCGTCGGCGACGTCGGCCGGGAGCGTCCCGTCGTCCTCCATCCGGTCGACCGTGTGCCCGGCGATGGACTCGTCGAGCGACCACGTGAGGAAGGTCAGCGCGCTCATCGCGCCGTCTTGGAAGAAGTCGGCCCGGTGGAGGTCGCTCGGGGTGAACATCGGGGAGATGGCCCGCAGGCCGTCCGGGCGCTCGGCCGCGGCGAACAGCTGTACCTGCCCGGGCGAACTCCCGCCGAAGGTGCCCACGTCGCCCGTCGTCCAGGGGCGGTCGGCCAGCCACTCGATCGTCGCGCGCCCGTCGGCGCCCTCGTGGACCCAGGGCAGGAACTCGCCGCCGCTCTCGCCGCGGCCCCGAACGTCCTCGAAGGCCAGGGCGTACCCGGCGTCGATCGCCATCGACCGGAAGTTCCCCGTCGGTTCCTCCGGCCGGCCGTAGGGGGTTCGCTGGAGCAGGATCGGAACGGGATCGTCCGGGCCAGAACCCTCGGGGCGAAAGACTCGGACCGCGAGGGTCGTCCCGTCGTCGACTTCGTGAGCGTACTCCTCGGTCACGTACGGCGTCGTCGGTTCCGGTGTCTCCTCCTCTTCTTCCGCCCCCTCCGGTTCGTCCTCCGCCTCCGATCCGGGGGGTGGCGCCTCGTCCGCCGGACCGTC
>JBLGCL010000195.1:0-4812 GCA_047617305.1 Natronomonas sp. | reverse complement strand
TCGATCGGACCTCGAGATCCTCGTCGACGACGATCCGGAGTTCGCTGTCCCCGGCCGGCATCCGGATCTCGACGGTGATCTCCTCGCCCGGATCGACGGTCGTGTACTCGTCGTCGACGCACCACTCCAGCGTCCAGTAGGGTCGGTCCGAGAGGGACACCCCGTGGTCGCGGTAGAACGAGACGACCTCGCTGTGGTCCAGGAAGCGGAGCCCCACCGGCGAACACAGGGCGTGGCCGCAGTGTTCGCAGACGTGCCTGGCGTGTACTTCGAGGTCGAGGTCGCACTCGCTGCCCCCGCTGACGATTTCGGTGTGCGTCCGCCCGCTGCACTCGGGACAGACGCCGTCGGCGGCCAGACAGTGCAGGTGACGGACCCGGTCGTCGAACGCGCCCAGCAACTCCTCCTTCGATCGTTCCTTGAGCCCGCCCGGCGGGAACGAGTATCGGCCATGTGACTTCCCGCAGTCGGGACACTCCACGGCAAGGCGCTCGTCGGCGTACCTGGCTTCGAGCGTCGCTCCGCACTCGATGCAGTCGGCGTCGATCTCGAACGGCGCGATCGTCGGATGTTCGTTGAACGTGCCCGCGAGGACCGACCGGACGACCTTCTCCCCGGCGTTCCGGAGGTCGTACCCGCCGTCGGACCGGCGGTTCGAGGACGTGCCCCCATCGGCGTCGGACTCGTCGGAATCGACCTTGACGACGAACCCGTCGGTCAGTTGCTGGAGGTGGTAGTTGAACTGGGCGCTGTCTCGCATCTCGACCGCCTCGCGCAGGTCCGAGAACGCGACGGGACGCTCGTCGGCCTCCCAGATCGCCTCGAGGATCGCGAGACGGATCTCGTTCCCGATGGCCGCGAACGCCTCCGCCGGGTCGAGGTGGTCGATCGACTCGGGGCCCGTGGCTTCGCTCATGTGCGCTACAATGTTACGGCTTCCCTAAAGATTTAACTGAAGTAAGTTACGGTAGGCTGGCTGATGTGCGAGCGTCCGGGACGTCGATCGACTCCCCGGCCGGACCGTCCGTTCGAGGCCGTCGCGGGACCATCCCCGCCCCGGCGCGCTGGTCCAGAACAGTAGGTTTATCACTCGCACGGGGCCAACCCCTACGCAAGATTACTCAGGAACTCACATGGTAGGAACACACCGTCAACCGGAGGTGAACATCGGGCTCGTCGGCCACGTCGACCACGGGAAGACGACGCTGGTCCAGTCGCTGAGCGGCCAGTGGACCGACCAGCACTCGGAGGAGATGAAGCGTGGCATCTCGATCAGGCTCGGCTACGCCGACGCCACGTTCCGCCGCTGTCCGGACTGCGAGGAACCGGAGGCGTACACCGTGGCGGAGACGTGCCCCGAGCACGACGTCGACACCGAGGTCGTCAGGACGGTGTCGTTCGTGGACGCGCCGGGACACGAGACGCTCATGGCGACGATGCTCTCGGGGGCCGCCATCATGGACGGCGCCGTGTTGGTCATCTCGGCGACCGAGGACGTGCCCCAGGCACAGACCGAGGAACACCTGATGGCGCTGGACATCATCGGGATCGAGAACATCGTCATCGCGCAGAACAAGATCGACCTCGTCGACGCGGAGGCGGCGAGGCGCAACTACGAACAGATCCGGGCGTTCGTCGACGGGACCGTCGCCGAGGGCGCCCCGGTCGTGCCCATCAGCGCCCAGCAGGACGTGAACATGGATCTCCTCATGCAGGCCGTCGAGGAGCAGATACCGACGCCCGACCGGGACCCCGACGCCGACGCCCGCATGCAAGTCGCCCGGAGCTTCGACATCAACCGCCCGGGGACCGAGTGGGGCGACCTCACCGGGGGCGTCCTCGGCGGCAGCCTCGCACGGGGTCGGCTGAACGTGGACGAGGATATCGAGGTTCGTCCGGGGCGCGAGGTCGAGGAGGGCGGCGCGACCGAGTACCGTTCGATCGAGACGACGGTTCGGTCGATCCAGGCCGGCGGCCAGTCTGTCGACGAGGCTTCGCCGGGCGGACTGCTCGGCGTGGGTACCGGGCTGGATCCGTCCCTGACGAAAGGCGACGCCCTCGCCGGGCAGGTCGCCGGCCCGCCCGGAACCCTGCCGTCGACCTGGAACTCCTTCACCATGCACGTCGACCTGCTCGACCGCGTCGTCGGCGAAATGGGGGGCGACGAGGTCGAGGACATCTCGACCGGCGAGCCGCTCATGCTCACCGTCGGCACCGCGACGACCGTCGGCTCGGTCACCAGCGCCCGCGACGACGAGTGCGAGGTCCAGCTCAAACGCCCGGTCTGTGCGGCCGAGGGATCGAAGATCGCGATCAACCGACGCGTCGGATCGCGCTGGCGACTCATCGGCGTGGGGACGCTCGAAGGCTGATGGTGGCGACCGTCGCGATCGACACGAGCGGGTTCATGATGCCCGTCGAGCTCGACGTCCGACTGTTCGACGAACTCGAACGGGTGCTCGACGGCTACGAACCCGTCACGCCACAGCCGGTCGTCGAGGAACTCCGCCGCCTCTCCGAGAGCGGCGGCGAGGAGGGCATCGCCGCCAGCGTCGGCCACGACCTGGCGACCGAACGGTGTCTCATCGTCGACACGACCGAGTCGTCCGCCGACGACGCCATCGTCGAACTCGCTCGCGACGGACAGGCCGACTACGTCGTCACGAACGATCAGCCCCTGCAGGAACGCGTGCTGGACGCGTCCGTACCCGTAATTGCTTTACGGGGCAGCAACAAACTCGCTATCACTCAACCGTAGAACATGTACAAACGGGTCAGGCTCAAGGACACGGTCGAAGTGCCGCCGGAGGAGCTCGCGAACGTCACGCCCGAGCTCGTGAAGAAGCTCCTCCAGGACAAGCTGGAGGGTCGCATGGACGAGGAGGTCGGGAGCGTCGTCTCCGTCATCGAGGTCAACGACGTCGGCGAGGGCGCGGTCCTCCCGAACCGTCCGGGGGTCTACTACGAGGCCGACTTCGACGCCCTCACGTACGATCCCCAGATGCAGGAGGTCGTCGACGGCACCGTCGTCGAGGTCGTCGAGTTCGGCGCCTTCGTCGGCATCGGTCCCGTGGACGGACTGTTGCACGTCTCCCAGATCTCCGACGAGTACCTCGCGTTCGACGGCGAGAACCAGCAGCTCGCCTCGAACGAGTCCAACCGGACGCTCGGCGTCGAGGACGCCGTCAGAACACGAATCGTCACCAAGAGCATCGACGAGCGCAACCCCCGGGACAGCAAGATCGGGTTGACCGCCAAGCAGGTCGGTCTCGGCAAGCACGGCTGGCTCGAGGAGGAGCGCCAGCAACGCGAGGCGACCGCCGGTGAGTAATCATGGCTAAGGACCGCCTCGTCTGCCGGGAGTGCCACCGGGTCGTGGACCCCGACGAGGAGACCTGCCCGTCGTGCGGGTCCAGTTCGCTGACCGAGGACTGGGCGGGCTACGTGATCATCGCCCACCCCGAGACCAGCCGGATCGCCGAGGAAATGGAGATCACCGAACCAGGCAAGTACGCGCTGAAGGTTCGATGACCGTGGCTGAAGGGGGGACGGACGCGGGACGCGACGACGTCGTCGTCACGCTCCCCGAGAACGAACGGGCGGCGTTCAAGGAACCCCTCGGGCCGATCGAGCCGGATCCGGACGTCGTGCTGGCGGCGGTCGACGGCCCGCTGATCGCGGTCGGCGACGCCGTCACCTACCACCTCGTGCGCGCCGGCCGTCGTCCCGACGTCGCCGTTGTCGACGGCCGCACCGAACGCGAGGCCGTCGACGCCGAGGTTCGCGAGGCGGTGGCCGCCGACGCCGCGGTCGAGGTGACCAATCCACCGGCGACCCTGACCGACGGCCTCCTGCGCGAACTCTGCACGGCCATCGGCCGGGGTGAACCGGCGACCATCTACGTGCACGGCGAGGAGGACCTGGCGACCCTCCCCGCCATCCTCGTCGCGCCGGCCGGCGCCAGCGTCGTCTACGGACAGCCGGGCCAGGGCATGGTCCACGTCAGCGTCGACGACGCGGTTCGGGAACGGGTCCGTCGACTCCTTTCCACGATGGAGGGCGACCACGATCGGCTGTGGTCGCTTTGCGACCGCGAATAAGGGACGCTCCTTTCCCGATCCGTCGCCGGAAACCCGTGGACCGTAACGTGAACGGCCGCACTCTCGACGTGGATAATCGATCGCGAAGGGCGACGAAATCGGTCCGTAACCCTCCCCGGCCAGGGTACCGACGCGGCCGTGTCGGTCGCCCCGGTCGGTTCAGTTGCCGAAGGTGAACCCCTCGTCCTCGTCCTCGTCTTCGCCGTCGTCCTCCTCTGTCGTTTCCTCGTCGACCGTGTCCCCGTTTCCGTCCTCGCGTTCGAGGTTCGTGGCACCGTCCTCGTCGCCGTCGGGACCACCCGACGCCCCGTCGTCTATCGCGTCCGGAGCGGGGCCGTCGCCCGACTCCTCCTCGAAGGTCACGTCGTCGAAGCCGATCATGTTGAACTCGTCGTCCTCCGGGTCGGCTTCCGGTCCCTCCGCCCCGTGATCGCCCGCCGGCGGCTCGTCCGGGACCTCGGTCCCGATGTCGAAGCTGTCGGTGGCGCCCTCCCCGGCGGGTTCGGCCTCGATCGGGTCCGGGGGCTCGGCGTCAGCCGACTCGGCGGGAGCGCTCGTCCCCTCCTCCGTCGGGGAGCCGTCAGTATCGGGTTCGAACTCCGGCTCGAACTCGAGCGGTTCGTCCCCGGGGACGTCGTCTTCGACGGGTTCGTCGTCGACCGTCCCGGCCGGCGGTTCCGGTTCCTCGGCCGGGGGCTCGATCTCCTCGGAC
>JBLGCL010000194.1:0-4842 GCA_047617305.1 Natronomonas sp. | reverse complement strand
GGGGAAATCACCGGGGGCTCGAGTCTCGTCAGCGCCGAGCCGCAGGGCGTGCTCGCGGCGCTCGGCCACCGGATCGACCACGAGGAGGTCCGCAAGCGGAAACGACGAGAGGATGCCGGTCGTGCAAAGGCCCACGACGCCGGCCCCGAAGACGACGACCCGTTCCCCGACCCGCGGGTGCCCGTCCATCACGAGCGACGTCGCCGTCTCGACCGTGGGGAACAGGGCCATCTCCCCGGGTGTGACGCCGTCCGGGACCGGGATGACGTCCCCCGGCGCGGCGGTAAAGTGGGTCTCGTGTGGGTTGAACGCCAGCACCGTCCGCCCCGTCCAGTCGTCGTCGACGGCCGGTCCCGTCTCGACCACGTCGCCGACGGCGGCGTACCCGTAGCGCAACGGGTACGAGAGGTCGCCGTCGAGGGCGTCCAGGGTCTCGTCGGCCGGCAGGTCGGGCGGGGCGTCGCCGTTGTAAATGAGCAGTTCCGTCCCGGCGCTGATGGCCGAAACGCGCGTCTCGACGAGCAACTCGTCGGGCACCCGCTCGAGCGACGTCCGTCCGAGTTCGATCTGCCCGCGACCGGTGAAATAGAGCGAGCGCCCCTCCATCAGTCGTTGGCCTGGAGCTGGTCGGCACCGCGCACCCGAACGCCGGTCGCCCGACACCGTTCAAGGGCGTGTTTCGCCTCGTCGCCGGCGGCGTGGGCCGTCGGCCCCCGACCGACCCCGACCTGGAGTTCGATCCCCGTTTCCCCCCGGACGCGGTCGACAGCGTCCTCGAACGCCCTCGCCTCGACGTCGGGACAGATCGCGATCACGTTGTCGCCGCCGACGAAGTGGGTGAGGCAATCGTACTCCTCGCGGAGGTACGTCGCGAGTTCGAGCGTGGCGCGCCTGATCGCCAGCGTCACGTCGGCCGCGTTCCGGCTATCCGTCAACGAACCGGTCACGTCGACGACGTCGAAGTGTGCGACGGTGACCGGACCGGTCGGGGACGAATCCTCGCCTGCGTCGCCGACGGCGAGGCACTCGCGGCGGTCGCCGTCCTGGGCGCTCCCGGCCGCCTGGAGGCGGTCGCTGGCGACCCCCAGCGCGGCCGCGGGCGTCGCCGCTTGCCCGACCCCGATGCTCAACGTCACTGGAAAGCGGTTCCGGATCCGCCGCTGGAAGCGTTCGTAGGTTCCTGGATCGATCTCGTTGGCCACGGCGTACATGTTGTCGAAGCGGCCGTAGAAGGCGTAGCCGTCGTACTCCCCGACGAAGTCCGCGAACTCGGCGAACAGCGACGCCTGCAACGCCTGCAGGTCCGTCTCCCGCCGTGGCGCCGGCGTGACGGTCCACGGGCCATACTCGTCGATCTGTACAAGTGCAACTTGAATCACATTAGTCACTGGCGACTGATGAGGGATGGTAACTAATCACTGTTTCGCTTCGCTTGACACGATCCGGACGAACCCTCGTCCGGACGTTCGGCCGGCCGGGAACCGGCCTTTCTCGTGCCATTACGTTCCGCAATACGGGAGTGACAGGGCCGTCACGACCGATCATCAGCCGGCGATCAGTACTCGAGGCCGATCCCCGCCGCGCCGAGGACCCGCCTGGCGGCCAGGAACGAACCGGCGCCGACCAGGACGCCAACCACGGTATCCGAGAGGTAGTGGGTCCCCAGATAGACCCGCGAAACCGCGATCGTCAGTGCGACGGCGGAGACGACACCGAACGGCAACCGGTTCGACCGTCGGGAAAGCATCGCGAAAACCGTGACGGCGGCCGCGTGACCGGACGGAAACGAGTGGGCAACCGTCTCGGCACCGCCCGTCATACAGACCGCTTTGGGGGGATACGGTCGTCGGACGGCGACCATCAGCGACCCGACGATCAGTCCGCTGATGGCCAGCGCGACCAGCGCGATCCGGAACTCCGCCCGCCACTCGGCCAGGTAGAACAGCCCCAGGAACACAAGCGCGGCCGACGCGGATCCGAGACCTGTCACGGAATTCATCGCCTTGGTGAGGAGCGGACTCCGAAGCGCGAGGACGAGTTCGACCGTGAGGGCGTCGATCCGCACCACGAACTGGACGACCTCGTGGAAAAGCTGGTCCATGTAATACCCGTGGCTATCGGCCGGGGGCTCATGGACCCTCTGATTCCTCCCATAGGACCTACTGCCGGCTTCGGACGTCGGGCGAACCGGACGCCAGTCCCGCGACGAACGCCGTGCCCGCGAGTAGCCACAGCCCGCTTTCGAGGAGGAACGACGGCGACCCGACGTAGTACAGGGCGAACGATCCCGGGGGAAGCGCCAGCGGTTCGGGTGGGGTGGCGACCGGCCAGGCCAGCGACAGCACGTCCTCGGGCCGCCCGTTGACGACGACGTGAAGCGCGTCGAGCAGGAGATGCGAGCCCCACCCGACCGCCGCCGCGAACCCACCCCGGCTGTACAGCGCGAGCGGAACGAACAGCGCCGCGAGGAAAACGGAGTGACCGACCGAGTGGAAGAGATCGACGAGCCCGATCAACGCGAGCGGCTTGTCCAGAACGTCGGGGACCGCCGCACCGACCACCAGCCACGGCGTCGACAGCCGCGAGGCTCGCCCCAGGAGGGCTCCCGCGAGGAGATGGGTCGGGAAGAGCACGGCTGAACGTATGGCCGAAACCCTATGTCAGTTCTCCCGGCCGGGGAACCGTCCCGTGACGACCAGGAAGTCCCGGGCGAACACTGCCAGCGACGGCGCGAGGACGAACGGGGCCAGCGTCCGGACGAGACCCGTCGGCACCGCCGGCGTGAGCGCCGCGGTGATGAACGCCATCTGCACGCCGGCCAGATACTTGCCCAGGTCGCTGTCCGGCGCGTCGAATATCGGTCGGCCACGGCGTCGTCGCCAGGCCAGCCCGCCGCGGTAGACGTATCGCGCGGCCGACAGCGAAAGGTACCAGGCGGGGAGGAGACCCCACAACACCGCGACCAGCGGCGCGACCACGAATCCGAAGGTGTCGAAGGCCATGTCCAGGCGCTCCCCCAGCGCGGTCTCCCGGCCGAACGTCCGGGCGACCGTGCCGTCGAGTTTGTCCAGGAGCGCCCCCGTGCCGTAGGCAAGCGCCGGCACCCACACGAGGTCGGTGGTCGGCGGGACGACGACGAACCCGGCGACGACCGCGTAAAGCGCCCCTCGGAACACCGTCAGGGCGTTCGCCAGACTGAACACGTGACGCCACAGCCGTGACACCGTCCGGTCCCAATCGAGGGTGTGACCGACGTACAGGAGCTGGCCCGCCCAGCAGACTCCGGCGATGGCCGCCGGATCGAGAATCCGGGCATCGATACCGCCGGGAGGGAACACCCCGCGGAGGGCGATGACGAGGCCGATGGCGCCCAGCATCGGGAGGCCGATCAGGACGCCGACAGGGAGCGCGCGCTCACGGCGGGGCTTCGCCATCTACGTCCTCCGGCCGGTCATCCCGGCGTCGGCGTCTCCGGACGCCGTCCCCGACGCGTACTCGACCCGGGTGTTCTCGCTCGACTGGTTCATTCGAGAGGTCCGTATCGTGCCTTGTCACTGCAGGTACCTAATGCGACCGCCAAATTACGATCGCAGCAGCGCGACGAGCACGGCAATCAGGACGATCTGTGCGACCTTGTCGACGGCGCCCAGCGTCCCGACATCGCCCGGGAACGACTTCGATTCGCCCGCGAAGTTGACGAGGTACCACAGCAGGATCTGGAGCAGCGTGTACGGGATGCCGACGGCGTACACCGTCCGGCGGCGATAATCGATCAGGACGAGTCCGATCGCACCCAGGAAGCCCACCCCGGCGAGGGTGAAACTGATGCCCAACCCCCCCGGGAGCGACCTGATCCCGAGCAGGAGATGGACCGCGGCGCTGACGAGTGCTGCGAGAATGCCCACCCAGTGGAGGCTCCCTAGCGAGTCCGTGCGAAGGGCGACCCCCTCGGTTTCTGTAGCTGCCATATCACGTTCTCGGTCCTCAGTCACATAATTGTAATGCCGCCGACACGGTGCCCCGTGCGCGGACCCCGCCCCCAGTGCGGGCGGAACACCGGCGATCAGCGTTCGAAATCGGGCTGCCGGAGCGAATCGATGCGCGCGACCTCGTCGGGCTCCAACCGTTCGGCGGCCGCGGCCAGGTTGGAGACGACGTGGGACGGCGTCGTGCTCGAGGGGATCGGCACGACGTGCTGGGTCACGTTCCACGCCAGGACGACCCCGGCCAGCGAGAGGTCGTGGTCGTCCGCGACCTCCCGGAGGACCGGTTCCTCGAGGAGCCCGGGCGCGGACAGCGGGGAGTGGGCGACGACCCGGATCCCCCGCTCGTGGCAAAAGGAGACGAGGTCGTCCCGTGGCCGGTACGGGTGGCGCTCGATCTGGACCAGTGCCGGGCGGAGCCGCCCCGTTTCGAGGATCGTCTCCAGCTGGGACCGCGAGACGTTCGAGACGCCGAGCGTGCGCGCCAATCCCCGATCGGCCACCGCTTCGAGGTTCCGCCAGGCCGTCTCCAGCGGGACGTCCGCCGTCGCGACGTCGCCGTCGTCGTCCTCGGGGAACGTCAGCGCCTCCTGTCGTTCGACCGGTTTTTCCGCCAGTCGCGTCAGCGGGCCGCGGTGAGCCCAGGCCTCGGGCCAGTGGAGCGCGTAGCAGTCGAACGCTTCGAGACCGAGTTCCGAGAGACTCCCCGTCGCAGCCTCGATCATGTGGTCGCGGCGGTGGTTCGTCCGCCAGACTTTCCCGATGACGAAGACGGCGTCGCGATCGGGCGCGCCGGGCGCGGACAGCACCTCGCCGATCCGGTGTTCGTTGCCGTACAGTTCGGCGCTGTCGAGGAGCC
>JBLGCL010000193.1:0-4847 GCA_047617305.1 Natronomonas sp. | reverse complement strand
TGAGTCCCAGTAGCGAAAACAGCGTCAGGATGGCGACGAGCGTGACGACGATGGCGATCTGCGCGCCGCCCGTCTCCTTCGCCCCGATGTAGTTGATCGCGACGAAGGCGAAGCCGGCGATCAGCGCCCCGACCTGAAACGAGGAGAGCCCCACTGGTCCCAGCGCGATGGCCGGGATCGGCACGAACGTCGCGAGATACTCGCCGAACCCGAGCGTGTAGAACGCGCTCGCGAACGCCAGGCCCATCCAGTTCCCCCAGCCGGCGATCGAGCCGAAGAGCGGGCCGAGGGCGTGGTTGACGTAGTAGTAGCTGCCGCCGGCCTTGGGCATGGCGGTCCCGAGTTCCGACGCCGACATCGCGGTGAACAGCGAGATGACCCCGCCCACGACGAACGAAAGGGCGACGGCCGGCCCGGCGGCCGCCGCCGCCTGTCCCGGCAGGACGAAGATGCCCGCCCCGATCATCGTCCCGATCCCGATCGTGAGTGCGGCGAGGAGCGAGAGGTCCTTCGCGAGTTCCTCGTCGTCGCCGGTCATTCGTCGGTCTCACCCGGCAGAGAAATCACCGGTCGATCCGCCTCGACGATCAGACGGAGCGATCGATTGCCGACGAGCAACTGGCGGATTCGACCACCGCCGCGGGGCCGGAACGCGATGGCGCTGGCCCCGACGTCAGCCGCGACGTCGAGGACGCCTTCCACGACGTCTCGCCGGTAGGTGATTTCGTCCTCGGCCTCCGGGAACGTCTCCCGGAAGGCGTCGAACGCTTCCGTCGCGATTTCCTCGGACTGTTCGACGGGCGTTTTGTCCGGCACTCCCTCGCCCTTCTCGACGACGTAGACGACCGTGATCCGCTCGGGCCCGTACGGAACGAACGCCTCCGCCGTAACCCTCGCGTCCTCGTCCTCGGCGACCGGCACGAGGACGTGCTCGAGAAGGTCCCGAGACGGCTCCGGGGAGCTCGATTGCATGTCCGTACGATTCGCCCTCCCGCTTATAACGGTTTTCAGTGCGGCCAAACTGGTTCGGCCCGACGACCGGACGATCGCCCGCCGTTCGCGGGGCCTCACCCGGGATCGTGACCCTCGAAGAGCTTCGAAAGCAAACGACGGGCTCGAGAGCCGGAGCTGCCGTCGGATCGCCGTGCGATCAGGAAGTGCCCCGACGCTCCCCTCGCGACCTTGGCCGTCACCGAGTCGAAGAGGAGTTCCTCCAGCGACCCCGTTCCGGTGGCCCCCATGACGGTCAGGTCGTAGTCCCTGGACTCGACGACGAGCGTTTCGGCGATGCTCTCGCCCTCGAGAAGGCGCGTTTCGACCGGGAGGTCGTCGACGTCCGCGGTCGCCTCCTCGAGCATCTCGACGTACGAGTCCCGCTCGCCGGGCGTCGCCCCGGGCCCGACGACCGTCGCGACGGTGATCGTGGCATCCGTGGCGAGGGCCAGGTCGCGCGCCGTCGAAACCGCCAGGCTCGAATGGATCCCGCCGGCGATCGGAACCAGAACCGAATCGACCGGCTTGATGCCGCCGCGGACCCGTTCGACGAGCAGGTCGCGGCGAGTATTCGCGCTCACTTCGTCGACGACGTTCCCGATGACGACCTCCGCCTCGCTCGACCGGCCGCCGTGCCACCCCAGGAGGACGCAATCGACGTCGTACGCTTCGCTGGTGTCCAGGATACCGGCTGCCGGGGACTCCGCGGCCCGGACCAGGCCCCTCGTCGGAACGTCGTTTTCGTCGTCCTTGGCGACGGCCATCGCCCGATCGACGACCGCCTGCCTGGACTCCACCTCCGGATCGCTCGAATCGATGGCTCCCGGAGCGTCGGTCACGGCGACGCTCAGGGCCAGCAGTTCGCCGTCGTTGGCTGCGGCGAGTGCCGATCCAGTGCGGATCAGCTTCTCGCACGTGGCCGGGTTCGCGACGGAAACGAGTATCCGAAAGTCCGACCGGTCGGCAGCACCGCCGGCGTCGGCGAGCGTCCTCACCGGTCCGGGATCTGCATCCATGGATCACACTCGCTCGGTGAGACAAATGAATGTTCGACAAACGCTCCGGCGGAAGAAGTTCGTTCATGGCCGATTCCACGGGAGGGTCGGAACCGTTCTCTCGGCTACGAACCATGAGATCGCCGAGATAGGTACGCACCGAGTCCAGCGTGTTCCCCCGGCATCGAGCCGTTTCACTTCGGGAAATTGGACCCGAAACCGGGACCGGGCCGGTGCCCGCCTCGTTTCCCAGAATTGCCTTCGGAAACCGCGTTCCGAGAACGGTCCCACCACCGAACCGTCGATCGAGCCCTCCGGACGGATCCGAAGGACGGCCCAAGATCCGGGAGCGACCGTCGAAGTCGCGACCGGGCCCGAAGACGGAATCAATGACCGAGTCCCCTGTAAATCGGACCTCACCACGTTTATCAAAGCATATTGCACTTACCCGGATATTGGGGAACGATGGTCGAGCATACTCGGACGCTGGGCTTCCGGGTCGCCTTCGCACTCGGGCTCGGCACGATGATCGCGGCCGGTATCTTCTCCCTCTCCGGGACCGCCGTGGCGGAGATCGGCAGTAGCGCGGTGATCGCCTTCGTCATCGCCGCGCTGGTCGCCGGATTGACAGCCGCCACGTACTCGGAGTTCGCGTCGATCTACTCCGAGAACGGGGGCGGGTACCTCTTCAGTTCGCGGACCTTCGAGGGACGCGACCGCCTCGTTTACGCCATCGGTGCGTCGCTCTTTCTCGGGTACACCGGCACGACCGCGTTCTACCTCGCCACGATGGACGAGTGGGTCCGCCGGTTCATCATCCCGGCGTCGATTCACCTTCCCCACGGCACTGTCGGCATCCTCGCGGCCGTCGGCCTCGGCGTCCTCAACGCCCAAGGGACGGAGGAGAGCGGTTCCTTCCAGGTGCTGGTCACGGGCGCGAAAGTGGCCGTCCTCCTCGCGTTCATCGGCGGTGCCCTCACTTATCACCCGCCGGGCGAGACCATGGGCACCTTCGCGAGCCAGTTCACGACCGCGCCAGTCCCGATCCTGGGGATCGCGTCGATGGCCTTCATCACGTTCTTCGGGTTCTCCGCCATCGCGGCCAGTGCCGGGGAGATCATCGAACCGCGAAAGACGGTCCCGAAGGCCATCGCGGCGAGCATCGTCACCGTCACTGTCCTTTACACGTTCGTGATCATCGCGATGGTGAACTCGCCAGTCCCCGCCGAGGTCATCGCCCGGGAGGGCGAGACCGCGATGGGCCGGGTCGCCTCGGCGTTCATCGGTCCCATCGGGATGAACCTGATCGTCGCGGGCGCGATATTCAGCATGATCAGCGCCTCCAACGCGAGCGTGCTGGCCGCCAGCGGCATCGGTTCGCTCATGGGCCGTCAGGGTCACGGCCCGCGACGGTTTTCGCGGATCCACAGGGAGTACGGAACCCCCTTCTGGAGCGTGACGGCCGCGACCGGAACGATCGTCGCGATGATCTTGCTGTTCGTCACCTTGCTCTCGCCGGAGGCCGGATTGCTTTCGACGCCCGAAGTTCACATGCAGGTGCCGACCGTCGACGTCCCCCTGCTCCAGCCCCACACGGATCCGTTCACGCTCCACGTGGGCCTGGGCCTGACTGCCCTCACCGGGTTCGCGACGTTCAACCTCCTCCTCCCGCTGTCGGCGGTCAACGTCGCGCTGATCTTCTCGCGGCGGATCTACCCCGACATGGAGCGGCCCTTCCGCGTCCCACTCGTCCCCTGGCTCCCGGTCCTGGGCATCGTGGCCAACCTGGCGCTGATCACGAATCTCCCACCCGTCGGCGTGGGCGTGGGAATCCTGGTCACGATCGGCGTCGTCGGGGCCTTCCTCGTCTGGGGTGGGGCGCCCGAAGTCGAGGAACTGTTCGAGGAGGTGGTCCCGCCGGCGACCGAGGAAGCGGCCGTCCCGAACGGCGGGTACAAGGTGCTGGTCCCCATCGCCAGGCCGGACCGGGCTCCGGGCTACGTCCAACTCGCGGCCACCATCGCCCGCGCCCGAAGCGAGGACCCTGTCATCCAAGTGCTCAACGTCACCGAGATTCCCGAACAGACGCCGAACGAAGTCGCCGTGGAGGAGGCGACCGACAATACGGAGGCGATCAGGGACGCCCTGGACGAGGCCGACCTCGGCGTCAAGTACGCCGTGGAAGGGCACATCTGCCGCGACGTCGGGTTCGACATTACCCAAACCGCCCGGGAGGACGAGGCGGACCTCATCCTCATGGGCTATCCGGAAGAACACGAGGACGTCGCCGAGCGGGTCGAATTCGAGGCGCCGTGTGGCGTGTTCTTCGTGAGCGGAGTCGACGAAGACACGACGGTCGATCAGGTCAACGTCGGGGCCGGCGGCGGGCCACATCACATGGGCGTGCTTCCGGTCGTAAACGCACTCGGGGAAGCCGGGTCCGAGATCCACCTCATCAACGTCCGTCCGGTCGGGGTCGGAGGATCTCCTGAGCCCCCGGGCGACACCCTCGAAAAGCTCACCGCCGACATCACGACCCACGTTCACAACGTCACCGCCGACAGCGTCGCCGAGGGACTCGTGGACGGGGCCGAGGAAAACGGGGGCGTCCTGATCATGGGCGCCTCGCGGACCCGACGGCTCCGGCAGTGGGTGTTCGGCAGTACGCCCGATCGCGTGGTCGAACTCGCGGCGGACGCCGACGTCCCGGTCATCGTGTTCGCGGGCAAGGCGAGCGTGAAGGGCTGGCTCGAGGACCGGTTCTTCCCGATCTATCGGTACGTCCGACGCCGGGTGAGGCGGGAGGGACAACAGCCGACGTCGCGGTCCACCGGCGTCGAAGACGAGGCCTGATCCGAT
>JBLGCL010000192.1:0-4864 GCA_047617305.1 Natronomonas sp. | reverse complement strand
AGTGGGTCACTCCGAAGACACGCCTGTGGAGACTGCGACCGCTGTGGACACCACTTCGGTGTCTGCAAGTCACGTCGTTGAATCAGGAAGCCCCGTCCTCCAGGAGTCGCCGAAGGCGACGGGTAGGGCGGGGTAGTTCACTTCCGGCAGTGATACGACTACCGGGAGGCGGTAATCCGGAACCCAACTCCCGGACTGTCGTGTATTCCGGAGGGCGGATTGGGACGGCGGCTTCCTTCGTGGCCGAGGAATCGGTCGACGACGACGAACGTCTCGCCGGGGATTCCAAGAACCTATTTGGGCGGCCCGACCGGACGGTGGCGTATGGTTTCGGAGTTGATGGACGAGGACCGCTGGGAACCGATCGACGACGGCGAGTTCGAGGACGTCACGTACCATCGCGCGACGGGATCGGGGACGGTCCGGATCGCGTTCGACCGTCCGGCGGTACGCAACGCCTTCCGCCCGCGCACGGTGGACGAACTCGCCGCGGCGCTGGATCACGCCAAGCGCCAGACAGACGTCGGGGCCGTCCTCCTGACTGGAAACGGTCCCTCGCCCGAGGACGGCGGCTGGGCGTTCTCCGCCGGCGGCGACCAGGCCGTCCGTGGCGAATCCGGGTACGAGTACGAGGGCGACGACGCTGAACTCGATGCCGAGGGGGACGGGCCGAACGGAACGGGCGACGGCGCGCCGCCGAACGTCGGCCGGCTCCACATCCTCGAAGTGCAGCGCCGGATCCGCCACCTCCCCAAGCCGGTGATCGCCGTGGTGCCCGGCTGGGCCGTGGGCGGCGGCCACAGCCTGCACGTCGTCTGTGACCTCACGCTCGCCTCCCGCGAGCACGCGAAGTTCCTCCAGACCGATCCCGACGTGGCCTCCTTCGACGGCGGGTTCGGGTCGGCCTACCTCGCCCGTCAGATCGGCCAGAAGAAGGCCCGCGAGGTGTTCTTCGCCGGGAAGACCTACGACGCCGAGGAAGCCGAGGCGATGGGTATGGTCAACGAGGCGGTCCCCCACGAGGACCTCGAGGACGTCGCCCTCGAGTGGGCCGAGCGGATCAACGCGAAGAGCCCCACCGCCATCCGCATGCTGAAGTATGCGTTCAACCTCGCGGACGACGGCATGGTCGGCCAGCAGGTCTTCGCCGGCGAGGCCACCCGCCTGGCCTACATGACCGACGAGGCCCGGGAGGGACGCGAGGCGTTCGTGGAGGGACGGGATCCCGACTTCTCCGACGTTCCCTGGCACTACTGATCACGACCGGTAAGATCGATCCTGTGCGACGAACGGCCCGCTGTTCGTGACGAGCCACTCCCGGGTTGTCGGACGTTTTTATGTAAATTGAGAGGGTACACGTCGTATGGTTACTTCGACAGACGCTCCAGTCGACGAACCGCGCCGAAACCGATCCCGCTCGGGAAGCCTGGCGAGCGCCTTCGTCGGCGCTGTGGTCACGGTCGTGTTCTCGTTCATTCCGTTCTCGCCCGTTCTCGGCGGCGCCGTCGCGGCGTACCTCAAGAAAGACGACAGCAACGAGAGCTTGCGAGTCGGGGCGATCACGGGGATCATGGCGGCAGCGCCACTGGTCCTGATCATCACGTTCGTTTTCGGATTCCTGTCGCTGATTCCGCTGGCCGAGGGCGAACCCGTCGCAACGGGCTTTTTCTGGGTCATCCTCCTGTTCAGCGCCGGTGTGATCCTGGTGTACTCGGTCAGCCTGAGTGCAGCAGGCGGGTTCGTCGGTCACGTGCTCCTCGAACGCGAGGACCGACGGGAGAGGCCCCGCCCCGGGACTCGGGTCCAGCGGGATCGGTCCGGACGGGTTCGATCCGACGTCCGTGAAGAACCGACGGGAGAGCGGGGGGACGCCGACGACGACGAACCTGGCGAAGATCGAAAAAGCGACGAAGACGACGAGGACGCGGAACGGGGCTCGCGGAGGTAATCGGCACGACCCGGAGCCGTCCCGGTGCTGGAGGCCGTCTCGACTCGGAACGTTTTTCGCTCGGACTTACAGTCGAACGAACATGACGGACGACACCGACGCGCGCGAGGCGGGAGGGGTTCCATCGGTCGCGAGACTGGTCGGTTACGGGTTGCTCTTCGCGATCGGGTTCGTGATCCTGATCGCCGCCGGTCGAACGGCGTTCGGGTACTTCGCCGGGACCCTCGACGCCCCGTACCCGGCGATCCGACTCGGGATCGAGGTCATGTACGCCTGGATCGGTTCGTCACTCTTGCTGGCTGGATTGTACGGCCCGAACCGGATCGCAGTTGCCGCGACGATCGAATGACCCACCGCCGTATCCCGTTCACTCGGCCGACGCTTCCCGACCGGTGAACGTGTACATGACTTCGGGCGCCGCTCCCTCGATCGAGAAGACGGTCACCAGGTCGCCCGCCTCGATCTCCGTGTCCCCGCGGGGGCGGATGACCTCTTCGCCGCGTTCGACGGCGACGATGAGTTCGCCGTGGCCGAGCAATCCCTCCTCGTCCGCCTGACGGATCGTGTGATCGGTGATCGGCGCGTTCTCGACGACGGTGACCTCGAACACCTCGGCGTCCCCGGCGAGGTCCATGAAGTCCTTGACCGAGGGGCGCTGCACGGCCCGGACAAGGTACTCGGCGATGAGTCGCTGGGGGTTCTCGAGGACGTTCGCGCCGACCTGCCGGAAGACGTTCATGTGATCCGGGTTCTGGACGACGCTCACCAGCGAGGGGATGTCGAGTTCCTTCGCCAGCAGGAGGATCATGATGTTCGTCGCGTCCTGGTCGGTCGTACAGATGATGGCGTCGGCCCGTTCGGCGCCGGCGTCCAGCAGCGTCTCCCGCTTGGTGGCGTCGTCGTTGATCACGAGACAGTCGTAGTTCCGGCTGGCTTCCTCGGCGACCTCCGGATCGCTCTCGATGACGACGATCTCGTACTGGGACTTCGTCAGCAGATCGATCACCTGCGACCCGATCTGGCCCGCCCCGACGACGATCACGTACATACTCGAAACCGGGACGTGGCCCACCGTGAGTGTTTTGACCTGTTCCCGAGAGCCGGGCCGTCACATACGCTTTCGTCCTTCGCGAACGTGCCTGACGACGACGTAGGCGAGAAACGAGAGGAGATAGAGCCCCACCAGTGCCTGGGTCACGAACTCCCGGCCGACCACGCGGATCACGAGCAACAACAGCGGCCCGGCGACCATGAGGAGGTCGTAAATCGGGTCGGTCGAACCTGCGGCGAAAATTTCGCCCACGATCGGCAACTCGACGAGTGCATTTTCGATCCGTTCGAGTCGTTCGTCGGTCATGGGTACACCTCGAATCGGGTGAAGAGCGCGCGAAGCAGCACGAGGACCGGGATGATCTCGAGACGGCCGATCCACATGTTGAACACGAGCATGAGTTTGGGAATCGTCGGCATTCCGGGTCCGGTGATGCCGGTCGAGAGGCCGACGTTGCCCTGGGCGCTCGCAACCTCGAAGACCACGTTCTCCAGGGTGAACGAAGCGGGGACCGTCAACAGCAGGACGACCAGGCCGAGACCGAGAGTGACGACCCAGAGGAACGCGATGATCGCCGCCTCCTCGAACTCCCGGGTGGCCTCCTCCTCGTTCAGGGTACGCCCGTCCAGCCGGAAGGTCCGGACCGCGTTGTCGGGGTAGAACACGCCCCGAATCCGGAAGACGGTCCCTTTGACGAGCGTCAGGGCACGGATCAG
This sequence comes from Natronomonas sp., assembly GCA_047617305.1. Lineage (GTDB taxonomy): Archaea > Halobacteriota > Halobacteria > Halobacteriales > Natrialbaceae > DATFIX01. The sequence continues at coordinate 1,149 of JBLGCL010000192.1, read as the reverse complement.
CTTGATCCCGCCGACGGTCGACCCGGCAGCGGCACCGACGACCATTCCGAGGGCGACGGTGAGTTGGGCCTCGGCCGACCAGGCCGTCCCGAGGTTGGTGGCGGTCTGGAAGCCGGTACAGGAGGCCGCCGAGACGAACTGGAAGAGGCCGTACCGGGTAGCGGTGAACACTTCGGCCATTCCGCCGTCCAGAACGACGGTTCCGGCGAACAGCGAGACGGTTTCGGGAGCGTACGATCTCCCGGGTGCGTAGACCCCGTTGCCCAGCAGCAAGCCAACCAGACCGACCGTCCCGAGTGCGAAGAAGCCGAACACCCAGCGGGTCTGCAGGTCCTCGTACAGGTGCCGGAGGTCGCCCTGCAACACGAGGTAGTGGATCGGGAAAGCGATCGACCCAAGGATCATGATCGGGATCAGCGCCAGATCGATGGCCACCCTATCGTAGTGAGCGATGGACGCGTCGGTGACCGAGAACCCGCCGGTCGCGAGGCCGGTCATGGCGTGGTTGATCGCCTCCCAGAGGGGCATCCCGACGACCCAGAGCAGCAGGATCGAGAAGAAGGTGAACAGGAGGAAGATCCACCAGATGGTCCGCACGGTCGAGACGATGCTCGGGTGGATCTTCTCGGAGCGCGCTTCGCTCTCGTAGAGCGTGAGCGATCCGCTTCCCGGCCGGGCCAGGATAGCCGTCGTGAGGACGATCACGCCGACCCCGCCGACCCACTCGGTGAACGACCGCCACCACTGGAGCGTGCGTGGGAGGACGCTCTCGTCGTCGGTCATCGTCAGTCCGGTCCCGGTGAACCCGCTCATGCTCTCGAAGAAGGCGTTGACGGGTTCGCGGAAGGCCGCCAGCGTCTCGGAGCTCGCCGACGCCGGGACGGACAGCGGCGCGGGATCGACGGCAACCGTCCAGGCGATCAGCAGGAACGGGAGGCTCCCGAACGTGCCCACCAGGAACCAGCCCGACGCGGCGATCATCATCCCGTGGAGCTTGCCCGGTTCGGGGGCGTCCCGGTAGCGACGCCAGAGAACCCGGCCGATCGCGAAGGGAACCGCCCCGGCGACGAGCAGCGCCGGGATCGCGTAGAACTCGCCCCAGACGAGGGGAACGAGGATGGAAACGAAGACCAGCCCGCCGAGCGCCTG
>JBLGCL010000191.1:0-4895 GCA_047617305.1 Natronomonas sp. | reverse complement strand
GGAACTGATCGTTTCCGCGAGCCGGGAGCGGTCCGCGGCCGCCAGCGACGCCGCGAGGTCGGCGTCTCCATCGGCGCTCCCCTCGGCCTCATCCCCGTCGCCGCGTCCGTACCGGTCCATCAGCGCCTCGTGGGCCGGCTGACTCGCCTGGTCGCTCGTGTTCTGGCTGAGGATCGTCCGCACGAGCGACTCGAAGGCGTCGGTGCCGCCGTAGGCCTTCCGCCAGTACAGGTCGCCCAGCCGATCCACGACGGAATCGGCGCGGGTCTCCGGTTCGCCGGCGTCCGTACCGATCGCCATCCCGCCGTCGGCGTCGCCGCCGGCGATGTTCGTCGCCGGTTCCACCGATCCGGAGCCGTCCGTCGCCTCCTCCTGGGCCGGACCGTCGTGGTCGGCGTCCGCGTCGTCGCTCATATCCGTGGCCACGGAGCGGGGACCGAAAAGCGCGACGAACCCGGCGAAGACGGCGGGGCCCTTTGTGACGTGGCCCCGCCGGGACTGGAACGATACGTTCAGATGTCGAGGCGGACTGAACCGACGACGGTGCGACGGATCGAAGAATCAGGGATGGCCCAACGACCCCCGATCGGGATGGCGTCAGGACGCCCCACAGAGATGGCGGCAGGTCGTCCGACAGCGGTGGCGTCACGACACCCGGGTCGTCGTTTGCCGTCACGAGAACGAGTCCCTCCGACCGAGTTCGAAAAGAATGCCCCTCGGAGACGAGTCCGACGGCCGACGTAATTCGGTGCGGAATTCGCCCTCAGTCCGCTTCGACCGCAAATGTCACCGTCAGATCGGCCCCGTCGGCCAGCGCCGTCACGAGGTCGCGGTCGAACCCGGCCGCTGCACGGTCCGCCCCGACCATCACCGTTCGATCGTCCACGTAGTCGCTAGTCCGGCCGACGGCGCTGCGGTCGCTCTCGAACGTGAGGTCGGGATGACCGCGACCGGTGACGGTCGTCTCGTGTCCTCCTGCTTCGAACGTCATCGTGATCGTGGCGTCCGCCGACCGGCAGGCCTCGACGAACGCGGGATCGAAGTCGACGGGCGCCCGGTCGGCCTCGATACCGAGAATGCAGTCGCCGGCCGGGGTAAGGAAGTCGTCCGTCGTGACCTCGAACGTGCTCTCGTGGGTGGCCGCGACGTGTTCGTGACCTTGAGCGCGGACGATCTCTTTCACGCCCGGTGGTATCCGCGGGGAGTACTTAGCCGCGTTCGTTCGCGTGCGCTCTCGGTCAAGCAGGGTCCCTCGCGACCCCCCAGCGGGATCACTCGCGGCCGACCGTGATCGTCACGGCGCCGCAGTCGCACTCGTAGGCCCGCCGGACGCCGCCCTCGGTCCGCATGGCGAGCATCAGCTGGTCCTCGCCCAGGGCCCGCTCGCAACCCGAGGCCTCGCAGGTGCAGGACAACGAATCGAGCATGGTCGAACGAACGACCGCCCGCCACCAAAAGCTCCGCCAGGGGCGGAGTGAAACTGAAAGTGAAGGGAACGTCGGTGCGTGCACCCGATCGCCGGGGGGTCCCGGAAATGGAAGTAGTCGGCGTCGCAACCAGCCCGAGCAATGGGGCCGCGCCCGAACTCGCCGACCTCGACCCGTGTCGTGGGGGCACAACACAAAGCCTATCCTCCCGGCGCGTGCGAGGGGGGAGTGTATGGCCGTCGAGTGGACGGCGGGGACCGTCGATCCGTCGTCGAGCGGTCAGCCCGCCCCCGACGAGTGGACCGCGGTCGAGGTGCCGGGGCGACCGGAGCGGTTCGCCGGGGCGGAGGCGGTGGCCTACCGAACGACGTTCCCGGACCCCCGGTCGACCGACGATCAGCGGGCGATTCTGGAACTGTACGGGGCCTACGCCCACGCCGAGGTCTGGCTGAACGGCGACCGCCTGGGGACCCACGACGCGTACTTCGTCCCCGCCCGGTTCGAGTTCGACCCCGAGGCCGAGAACGACCTCCGGGTTGTCTGTCGCGCGCCGGCCGACCGGTTCGGCGGCGTTCAGGCGACCGACCGCGTCCCGCACGAAACGGCCGTCCCGGGCATCTGGTGGAACGTCGCGGTGCGGATCCGGCCGCCGACCTACATCGCGGATCTCTCGCTTGCCCCCCGGCAGACTGAGGAGGGGGCCGAGATCGACGTCGCGGTGACCGTCGATTCGCTCGACGGGATCGACGACCGCGTCACCCTCTCCCTGCGCCCCGAGGGGTTTCGCGGGGGCGGCGCGATGGAACGGCTCCCGATCGAGGTCCCAGCCGGCGACCGGGCGACGGCCCGGCGGACGATCGAGGTCCGCGATCCCCGATCCTGGTGGCCGAACGGGCTCGGCGAGCAGCACCGCTACGTGGTGCGGGCCAAACTGGGCGATCAGGAGACGACGGCGACGACCGGGTTCTTCGACCTCGAGCGAAACGGGGACACCCTGCTCGTCAACGGGGAACCGGCCGCGCTCCGGGGGTTCGGCGTGCTCCCGGGCGAGGACCCGGTCGCAGACGTCGAGGCCGCGGTCGACGCGAACGCGAACCTGCTCCGGGCGTACGGTCACGTGCCGCGGCGGGCGTTCCACGAGGCCTGTACCGAGGCGGGCCTGGTCGTCTGGCAGGACCTGCCCCTGGTCGGCCCCGGCTCCTTCGACGTCGAGCGTGGGCGAACGCTGGCGAGGGCGCTCGCCGACGAGTACGGCCAGCAGCCGAGCGTGGCGGCGTACGGGGTTCACGCCGATCCTGTCGATCCGTTCCCGGAGCCGATCGGGGGCGGCCGGCTCTCGCGACTCCGCGTCCGCTGGCGCGCCTGGCGGACGTCCTACGACCGGGACCCGGCCGAGCGGGTTGCCGAGGTGTTCCCGGACGACGCCCTCGTGCTCCCCGTTTCGGGCAAGCCCGGCACGGCCCCCGACGCCGCCAGCCTGTACCCTGGGTGGGACTTCGGCACCCCGGCGGACGTCGAGTGGCTCCTGGATCGCTACCCGTCCGCCGGTGAACTCGTCGGCGAATTCGGCGGGGCGGCGCTCGCCCGCGAGGCCGGTGACCGGTCCGACGACTTCGATTGGACCGTTCACGACGCCCGGGTTGGCGACGACGATCCGGCAGCATCGCAGACCTACCAGGCGAGGCTCCTGAAGACGATCGTGGAAACGCTCCGCCGTCGAGGGGCCGCCCTCCAGGCGGCGTACTGTCTCCGGGACCCACACCCGGCGGGCGGCATGGGCGTCCTGACGGACGACGGCGACCGAAAGCGTGCTTTCGAGGTCGTCGCGGACTCGTTCGAGCCGGTCCAGGCGTTCCTCGACGGTCTGCCGGGGAACGTCGAGGGCGTCGTGCTCCGTAACGATACGCGGACGACCGTGGAGGGAACGCTGACGTGGTCGATCGCCGAGTCGAACGGGTCGACGGGGGCGGGGGTCGAGTCTTCCGACGGAAAGGACGGGTCGGTCGAGGTGACGGTTCCGGCCGGCGGTCGAACGACGATCGACGACGTGGAACTCCCCGACGCCGGCGCGATAGAGCTCGAGTTTGCCACCGGGGACCGGTCGGTTCGCAACGAGTACCTTTTTTAACGCGCTCCCGGTCGTTGTGAGGCCTTTACACGGCTGCCTCGAGTCGCTTGCTAACGATTTTCACGCCTCTACTGACCGGTACATTTAAATCAAGTGCTCCAGTAGTGTGATCCACCTGAACGTCATCGGCGTTCACAGCACCGCTCGTAGACCAGGAATGACGGGGAATCATTATATCCGGGGCGTCGCCGTTCGCGACCGGTGCGACTGCCGATGCGGAAAGGCACCGAAATTTAGTCAACTATGGCAAGTTCGATAGAGGAATCCAAGAACGTAGAGCTCACAGAGGACGATCTCGAAAACAAGTCGAAAGGCGAACTCATCAAGATCGCCGGCCAGCTACGGGACCGTCGGAACGAGCTGAACCAGATGGCGTCCGAGCGGGCCTCGGAGCGCGACGAGCTGAACGCGAAGACGCGTGAGAAGGTCGACGAGGCCCAGGAACACCGCGAGCGCCGGGACGAACTCAACGAGCTCGTCCAGGAGCACAAGGAGAAGCGCAACGACCTGAACGCGAAGGCCAACGAGCTGTTCGACAAGGTCGAGGAGAAGAAGGAGGAGCTCGAACTCGACGAGGGGAAGGACCTCGAGGAGCTCGAGGAGGAACTCGAGGAGCTCGAGTTCAAACAGCAGACAGAGGTCCTCTCGGCCGAGGACGAGCGCGAACTCATCGAGAAGATCGAGTCCAAACGCGAGGAGTTGCAGGAACGCAAGGAGAAACTCGAGGAGACCGACGACCTCGACGAACTCGTCGACAAGGCCGAGAAGGTCCGATCGGAGGCCTCGAAGCACCACCAGAAGGTGACCGAACTCGCGGACAAGGCCCAGGAGCACCACAACAGCATGATCGAGGCCTACCGCGAGGCCGACGACATCCGCGACGAGGCCGACGAGATGCACGAGAAGTTCGTCGATGCCCAGGAGGCCGCCGACCAGCACCACGAGGACTTCGTCCGCGTCCAGAAGCGCCTGCGCGAACTCGACAAGCAGGAGGAGGAGGAGCGCAAGTCCGAGCGCGACAAGAAGCGCGAGGAAGTCGAGCAGGAGGCCGAGGAGATCTACCAGCGGTTCAAGGAAGGCGAGACCCTCGACACCGAGGACCTGATGAAGCTCCAGAAGGCGGGTCGCCTGTAAGGTCGGGTTTTTCTCTCCGTGCCCGGCGAGAGCCGGGTTTCTCTCCCGGTTTTCCCACGCCGAGTGACAACCGGATTTCCATTTAGCTGAATGCAGGCGCTAAGCCCCCGTCCTCAACGAGCATCGCAGTCCGCGCAAGCGGACAAGGAGCGCAGTAGGGCGGGGATACAGCGCCGTCATCTCCTGTTCTTACACGTTCCAGTGAC
>JBLGCL010000190.1:0-4895 GCA_047617305.1 Natronomonas sp. | reverse complement strand
GCGTCGCGCTGTGGGGCGAGAAGGCCGACGTCGACGTCGCGCCGGGCGACGAACTGGCCGTGGCCGACGTCGAGATCCAGGACGGCTGGCAGGACGACCTCGAAGCCTCCGCGGGCTGGCGCGCGAGCGTGACGGTCCTCGACGACGGGAACGTCACCGGCCCGACCGGGGACGACCGGCCCCGGAGTGGGGCCGGGGCCGGCGCGTCGGGCTCGGGGGCGGGATCAGGGAGAGACTCGAACTCCGACTCGGGGCAGGACGCTACCGCCGCCCTCGACAGTTTCTCGGGATCGGATGCCGACCCGGGCGATACCGGCGGCGACGCCGGCGGGACCGGGCCGGACCGCGACGATGGCGAGTCCGTCGAGTTCGTCGGCACCGTCGTCCAGGCGGGGGAGCCGGTCGTCCTCGACGACGGCGAGGAGACGATCAGCGTCGAGACCGACGCCGACCTCCACCTCGGCCAGCAGGTCACGGTCAGGGGCGTGCTCCGGGAGGGCCGCCTCGACGCCGACGACGTGGAGACGACCTGAGCCGGGACCGCCGGAACGGTTCGGCGGCGAAGGTGGCCGCGCGACCCCGGGGCGAAACCGTCTAAGCGGCTTCGATCGCGGCTACGGAAAGGATTAAGGGTGTCACTCACCGGGTGTGGGGTATGAGCGTCGAGCTCCCGTTCGCCCCAGTGGACACGATCATCAGACGGAACTCCGGGGATCTCCGGGTCAGCGCCGAGGCCGCCGAGAAGCTGGCGCGGCGGGTGCAGGTTCGTGGTGCGGACCTCGCGACGGACGCCGCCGAGCGGGCGGACGCGGACGGCCGGAAGACGCTGATGGCGGCCGACTTCGGCGTCGAACAGGTCGTCGACAAGGACACGCTCGAACTCCCGATTGCCCCCGTCGACCGCATCGCCCGGCTGGACATCGACGACCGCTATCGCGTCTCGATGAACGCCCGAATCGCCCTCGCGGACATCCTCGAGGACTACGCGGACAACGTCGCCGCGGCGGCGGCGATCCTGGCCCGCCACGCCGACCGGCGGACCATCAAGGCGGAGGACATCGAGACGTACTTCGACCTCTTCGAATGAGATTCGGCTACAGCGAGACCTGCCTCGATCACGAAACCGGCCCGCGGCACCCCGAGAACGCCGACCGGCTCCTGGCGATCCGCGAGCGCCTCAAGCGGGAACACGGGGTGGCGTACGTCGAGGCCGACCCCGTCGACAAGTCGGCGCTGACGAGCGTCCACGACCCCGACTACGTCGACGAGGTCGAGGGCTTCTGCGAGGCCGGCGGCGGCGAGTGGGACCCGGACACGATCGCCGTCGAAGAGACCTGGGACGCGCTCCGGACCAGCGCGGCTCTCGCTCGCCGGGCCGCCCGCGAGGCCCTCGACGGCGCCGACGGGCGCCGCACCCCGTTCGCCCTCGGTCGCCCGCCGGGCCACCACGCCGAACCCGACGAGGCGATGGGGTTCTGTTTCGCCGACAACGTGGCGATTGCGGCCCAGGACGCGCTCGATTCGGGGGCCGCGGACCGGGTGGCGATCGTCGACTGGGACGTCCACCACGGCAACGGCACCCAGGAGATCTTCTACGACCGGGAGGACGTCCTGTTCGTCTCGTTGCACGAGCGCGGGCTCTTCCCGGGGACCGGGACCTTCGACGAGACCGGCCGGGGTGAGGGCGCAGGGTCCACGGTCAACGTCCCGCTCCCTGCGGGCGGCGACGACGCCGACTACCAGGCGGTCTTCCAGGGAATCGTCACCCCGGCAGTGGTCCGGTTCGATCCCGACCTCCTGCTCGTCAGCGCCGGCTTCGACGCCCACGAGAGCGACCCGATCTCGCGGATGCGGGTCTCCACCGAGGGGTTCGGCGTCCTGACGACGATCGTTCGGGAGGTCGCCGACCTGATCGACGCGCCCCTCGCGTTCGTCCTCGAAGGCGGGTACAGCCTCGAGGCCCTCTCCGACAGCGTGGCGATGGTCAACGACGTGTTCGATGGCTACGACCCGGTCGACCCCGACGGCGCGGTCGGGACCGAGGTCGAACAGATCATGGCCGACCTCGCGAACGACCATCCCGGGGTCTGAGTCGTCCCTGTCCGTTCCCAGCCGCCACGTCTCTCAAGGACGCGGCTCGAAATACGCCGCCAGTTCGACGCCGAACTCCTCGGCCAGGGTCGCGACGGCCTCGCCGACGAGGACGTCGTACTCGTCCTCGAGGGCGGTTTCGACGTGTGCCCCGAGGCCGACGTCGAAGAGGGCGTCGCTCTCCAGGAGGTCCCGGGCGGTCCGAACCCCCCGATCGCGCTCGACCACGTACCGGTCGCCGTCGACGAACGGGCCGTACTCCTCGCCGTCGGCGTAGGTCCCGTAGAACCGTTCTGCGTGCTCCCGGACGTGCACTGGCGGCCCCTCGTGGCGTTCGATCGCCGGCCGTTCGGCGACCGCGAGTTCGACGAACAGGACCGCCCTGTCGTCGGCCATCGTCGTCGATCGGAGGACGTCGAACCCGCGGCGGTCGAGCGCGTCCACGACGCCGGTCAGGGACTTGCGGAGCTGGGGATAGAGCTGGTCGTCGACCAGGTCCGGGGTCGAAAACCGGATCGCGATCGGGGTCGTGCCGCGCCGATCGACGTGGTCCCGGACGTCGGCCGGCGAGAGCGGGTCCGGGGCGTGTCGCTCGAAGAGCTCCGTGCGCGGGTCGGCCAGCAACTCGCGGGCGTAATGCTGGAAGCGCGCCACGTTGGCGGTCGAGAGGACGGCGGCCACGTTGCGCTCGGGATCGGTCGGGTCGATCACCACCAGCGGATCGTCGAACTCGGCCCGGCCGTGGTCCTCGGGGTCGAGTCTGACCGGCGGGCGCCAGTCCGCGGCGGCCTCCAGCAGCGGGCGGAAGCCACCGTATTCGAGCACCAGCAGTTCGGTGAGGTAGCCCGAGAACCCCCGCGTCCGGAGGTCGCTCCCGTACACGCCGATCCCCTTCAGGAACGCCTTCAGGACCCGGGCGTCCCCGGCGAGGTCCGGAGTGAGGCGTTCCTCGAGGTACCGGTTGTGAAACGGCGTGCGGTCGACCGCCGAGGCGATGGCGGTCGGGGACTCGACCGCGTAGCAGGGCACGAGGTCGACGTCGAACCCGTCGTAGGCGCCCGTGACGTACGGGTGTTCGGCGTACTCCTCGTGGCCCTCGGGCAGGACCTCGTGGCCGACCTCCAGGCCGTACTCTTCGAGGTCCTCCCGGGGGATCTCCGGCGGGAACCGCACGAAGAGATCGATGTCGCGGTCGCCGGCGATCCAGGTCCCTCTGGCGGTCGACCCGACCTGGACGACGTCGGCCTCGCCCGGGATGGACCCCAGGGTGTCCTCGACTCGGGCGAGGAGGGTGTCGACCGCCTCGTGGAGGCGCTCGCGCTCCTCCGGACCGGGGTCGACTCGCTCGCGAACCGCGTCGACGACCGCCTCGAAGGCCTCGTCGCTCATCGGGGCGGGGCTACTCGACGGGTGCGTGAAAGGCTATCGATGCCCTGCCGTCGGCGGAAAGCGAAAGCCCTAATAAATCGCTGCCTCGTAGCTTCGACCGCGAGGTATCGTGCCGTCATAGCTCAGTTGGTAGAGCGCCACGCTGTTAACGTGGTGGTCCCAGGTTCGAGTCCTGGTGACGGCGCCTTCTCCTTCGGTCGACGTGGACGGGTCACGCGGGTCGGGCGTCGGGGACGGTCCTGCAAGACGACAACTGTTAATTGCGGGGACGTTCGTAGTGTTTTCACACCGGGCCCTTAGCTTAGTCCGGTTAGAGCGCCGAGCTCATAACTCGGTGGTCGGTGGTTCAAATCCGCCAGGGCCCATCCGGTTACTACCCGTTTTGTAGCCGACACGGATTCGACCGTAGCGGCCAGTCACTCGGTCGAAATCGGTCGAATCTGGAAGTGTCAAATCTCGGTGTTGGGTCGAAGTTCATCTACCCGGTAGGCGCGCCGTCGTTTCGTCGTGCGATTGGCGTAGCCGAGGTGAGGGGTCCATGAGCGTCGAGATCGACGTCGTGGAACTCCGTCGTCGGGTTCACCTCGATCCTAAACCCACGTCGGACCGCGAGTTTCGGTGTCCCGAGTGTGGGACGCGGTGTACCCGGACCCTCGATCCCGGCAAGGAGGCCGGCCACAAGCGCGGGTGCTCGCGTCGGATGAAACGCACCGGGGCGGAACGTCGTCGACCGGCCCTGACGGACGGGGGGATCGATCGATGAACCCCGACGAGCATTTCGTCCGGGCGAGTCGGTTGTACGACGCCGAACGTGGGGAACCCCGGTATTTCGAGTGGAGGAATCGCTGATGTCGGTGCAGTGCGCGAAGGCCGCTGGCAGCCGCGTAGAGGCCGACGTGATCGATCGGTTCGACGCCCTTCGGTACGTGCCGGAGTCCGAAGCCACCTGGCACGACGCCGAGACGGTGGCGCTCCTGGCTCCGGAGAGTTCGAACCGGCTTCGGTTCGGCGGGATCGTCGTGATCGAACCGGGGACGCCGGTAGAGGTCAAAGGGTCACAGGTCCAAACCAGCAACGCCGACCGATCGACTGCCGGGCGGTGGTACGTCAAAAAATCGGCCCATCGGTCGCTCCTGGACGCCAGCGGCGTGTATCTGCTCGTGGTCTACACGCCGAACCGGCACGATCACCTCGCCCGGATCGTGGTTCCGGCGTCGATCCTCGACGAACACCTCCGGGGGCGGTGGTACGACGTCGCCGGGAACCGGAGCGAGGAGGAGGTCGCACAACTCGCGTGGCCGCACGTCCTCGACCGCGAGGTCGTTGTCGGAGGTGAGCCCCGTGCCTGAGGCGCGTCGGGAAGGCTACTGGGACCGGGCCGCCGAGCGGTCCACGCCGGACGAGTGCGAGATGTG
>JBLGCL010000189.1:0-4963 GCA_047617305.1 Natronomonas sp. | reverse complement strand
CGGACGGCCGACCTGGGCGAGGACCTCCAGTCGGTCGTCGATCGCGCCGAGGACCTCGAAACCGACGACGACGAGACCAGCGCCGACGACCCCGATACCGAGGCCGTCTACGCGCTCGCACGTGACGTCCGGCGGCTCACCGACCGCGCCAACGACGTCCAGCTCGCGGCCGACGAGTTGGGGATGGACGTCGAGGACTTCGAACGCTGGCTGGGGGATCCCGGCCTCAGGAACGACGAAGTCGGCGACGACGTCGACGCGTTCGAGGGCTCGCTGAACGAGCTCTCGACGGCGATCGACGAACTCGGGACCCGCACCGGTGACGGGTCGGGAGCGACCGGCGAGGCGGTCTCCGCCCAGGAGCTGGCCGCCACCTGGGCCGACGCGGGGCTCCGGGTTCGACTGCACGACCTCCTGCTCGAGGACCTCCGGGCCGAACTGGGAGACCTCCGGGCCTGGGCCGACCGCGAGGACCTCGACGAGGAGGACCGCCCTGCCGGGATCGAGGCGCGCCTGGACGACCTCGACGGGCAACTGGCGGGACTCGAGGACCGGCTCGACGACCTCGCCAGGCCCGAGTGGCGCGAGCAGTACGACGAACACCTGACCGGCTTCGAGGCGGCCATCGCGGACGTCGAACCGCCGGTCCAGTGGGGCGTGGTCCAGGCGGAACTCGAAGCCCATCGGCCGACGGTCGACGACCGTGCGTAGCAACGCATCACGCACTGGCCCGTCCCTTCGTGCGTTTTCGCCGGCTTTCCTCGAGGATTATCACTCCAGGACGTGAATCGCACCCTTCTTCAGCGAGATCCGCACCCGATCCCGATCCGCCAGTGAAAGGCGCTCGTACACCGGCGTCGGGAGGCGGATCTCGACGGGTTCGGGGACCGTTTCGGGGCGAACCGTCAGGACGTACTCGTCGCCCTGGTAGATCCGGGATTCCACGTCGGCCGCGAAGACGTTGTGCCGGTCGGTCGCCGGGCGACCCTCGCGGAGGATCGTCACGTACTCCGGACGGATCCCGAACGTGACCCGAGCCTCGCCGTCGACGTCCGCGTGGGGCGTCTCGATCCGCTCGCCGTGCCAGGACAGGACGAGGCCGTCGTCGGTTCGCTCGCGCAGGTCGGCATCGAAGACGTTCGTCCCGCCGGTGAACTCGGCGACGAAGGTCGACCTCGGGCGTTCGAAGACGCTCTCCGGATCGTCGACCTGTTCGATCCGGCCGTCGCGCATCACCGCGAGGCGATCGCCGATCGTCGTCGCCCGCTGCTGGTCGTGGGTGACGTAGATCACCGGGACGTCGAGGTCCTCGAAGAGGTCCCGCAACTCGAACCCGAGGCGGCGCTTGACCGGGGCGTCGAGGTTGGCCAGCGGTTCGTCGAGGAGCAACGCGTCCGGATCGGCCGCCAGCGCCCGGGCCAGCGCGACGCGCTGGCGTTCGCCGCCGGACAGCGCGGTGACGTTCCGATCGAGGACGTCCTCTATTTCGAGGAGTTCGCCGACCGCCGTGACGCGATCGTCGAGGTCCCGTTCGGACCCGCCGTCCCCGGCGTCCGCCGCGTAGGCGACGTTCTCGCGGGCGGTCATGTGGGGGAAGAGTGCGCCACCCTGGAACACCAGGGCCGTCCCACGTTCCTCCGGCGGCCGATCCGTGACGTCCTCGCCGTGCAGGCGGATCGACCCGGCGTCGGGCGTCGCGATCCCGGCGATCAGCGACAGGACGGTCGTCTTGCCACACCCCGACGGCCCCAGGACCGACAGGACCTCGTCGCCGACCGTCAGGTCGACCGGCCCCAGTCGGAATCCCCCGTAGTCCTTGCCGACGCCGACGAGTTCGATCATGGAACCGTCGTCTCCGTCTCGGCCATGTGCGATCACCGCCACGGGTTCGTCCCGACCGTGTTGATCACGAGGAGCGCCACGCCGGCGGCGACGACGAGGACGACCGCGACCGGCATGGCCGTCTCCAGCCCCATCGACTCGTAGGAGCGCCAGATCTGCACGGGCAGCGTCCGGGGGTAGTACGCCATCATGATCGTCGCGCCGAACTCCCCGATGGCCCGGGCGAACGTCAGCGTGATCCCGGCGACGATCCCGGGCTTGGCGATGGGCAGGGTCACTCGACGGATCGTCGTCCACCGACCCTTGCCCAGCGAGCGCGAGGCGTGTTCGAGGCGCCGATCGACGCCGTCGAACGCCGCCTTCGCGGTCACCACGAGGAACGGGGAGGCGACGAACGTCTGGGCGAGGACGATCCCCAGGAGCGATCGGGTGAACGGGATCCCGAGCGCCGCGGCCGGTCCGCCCGGCCCCACGAGTTCGAGCAGGAGCATCCCGCTGACGATGGGCGGGAGCACCAGGGGCGCGATGACGAGCGTGAGCACGAGGTGTTTGCCACGGAACGTGGACCGCGACAGCCAGTACGCGAGCGGGAGGCCGAAGACGGTCGAGAGCACGGTCGTCGCCGAGGCGGTCACGAGCGAGTTGGTCGCCGCCACGACCACGTACTCGCTTCGCAACTGCGCGAGCACCCGGCCCGGCGGCTGGGAAACGAGCAACGCGCCGAGCGGGACGAGATAGTACAGGAGCAGTGCGCCGCCGAGCACCCAGGTCACGACTCGCCAGTTGACGGTCGCCCCGCCGGCCGGGTTGTCGGTGCCGGTCCCCGTGCCGGTTTCGCTCCCGGTCCCGCCCCCCGTCTCGGTCTCAGTCGCGGATGGTGCCTGGAACATCGTCAATCCTCGATGGCGTCCGGAACGTCCCCTTCGTGGATCGGATAGGTCGAACGCACGACGAAGCCGTGCGGTTCGAGGTAGTCGGCCGCCGATTCCACCATCGTCTCGTACACGTCGGTCGCCGCCGCCGAGTTCGTCCGCCGCCGCGCGCCGTACTCGATCGGACCACCCCGGACGGTCGTCCCGTCGGGGAGTTCGTAACTCGTCTCGGCATAGTTCTCCTCCCGGTCTGGATCGCTCAGGTCGATCGCGGCCGGGAGGTCAACGAACGGGTAGTCGCGCTCGATGGCCATGTTCTCGTAGACGAACGCGGCGTCGACGCTGCCCGTCTCGAACTGCGCCATGAGCTGGGTCTCCGGGTAGATCTGTTTCCTCGCGAGGATCGAGTCGGCCAGCCCCGGTTCGTCGTAGTGGGCGGCCGCCAGTTCGAGCGCGAACAGGGTCCGGTACCCGAGCGGGTCGAGTTTCGGATCGGAGCGCCCGAGTCGCGCTCGCCCGTCCAGCAACGGTTCGTACCACCGGTCGGCGTCCCGGACCGCCTGCCCCCCGGCCGTGTCGGGGTTGTAGGCGACGGCCATCGCGTTCGTCGCGAACACGCCGTACCAGTCGGCGTCCAGGAGCGACTCGAACAACGTGGTATCCGCCAGCGCGACCAGGTCGGGGTCGCGCTGTTCCTCGGCGATCATCCGTGCGACCCGGGCCGAGCCATAGGCCTCGACCCGAATCTCGTGGTCCGTCTCGTCGGGAAGGCTCTCCGTGAAGGCGTTCAGGAGGCTCCCGGCGGCCATGATCGACACCGGGCTCCCGCCGCCGAGCGCCGAACACCCGGCGAGGGACAGGGCGGTGCCCGCGCTGGCCAGCCCCGCGAGGAACCCCCGACGACTGGCATTCGCTTCCCCCGTCATGGATCGATATCGATGGCCCCGAACATGTTTGGCGCGAGGCGGCGCAACGACGCCGTCGCTTGCCGTCGTTCCGACTAGGCGAGGGGGCGACCTAAGCTTAACCACCAACAATTAAGGCCTTTAAAATGATGAAAGCACTATGAGTTACCTTTCCGAGTTCTCGCCCGTTGATTCCCCGATCGACGCCACCTCGGCTGGATCCTTGACGTTGAGCGGGATCACGCTCGGTTTCCAGGGGCCTTCGTCCGGTGAAACAACTCTCTTGTGAATAGGTCGTCAGTCGATCGGTGATCGTTCGCTCGCGGTGGGCGACAAGCGTAACGACCGGAGCGAGGATGAGCAGGGACAGCGGGGCATAGAGATACGGATCGACACCCGGCAGCATTTGCGACAGTGGCCGATACAACGACATGGCGAAGACATTCGGCGAGACAGTCCCGGCGAACTCCGCGATACGACTCCGGGAGCTCAACACGACGAGATACTGTCGGTAGGCGTCAAGGCCGAACCGGAGGCCACCGAGGACGAGTCCGGTGACGCCGGTGACGATCGTTGCCGCCAGCGCACGCCAGGCTCGCCGCCATACCAGCCACAACTCAAGAACCACCGGAAAGACCTTCGCCAATGTCGCTCCTGCGAGTGCGACACCGGTGATTTCCTGGCGATTCTGTTCGAGGGCCAGGAAGGCACCCCCGAACGCGAGTGCAAGTAACATATCGATTTGTCCCTGCCCGATGAGTGCGAGAACCGGGGCGCTTCCAAGGGTAAATCCGACAATCAGGAGGCGGTCGAGATCTGGAAGCGGTCCCCGGCGAGACTCGATCGGCCTGATACGAAGCGTTGCAACGCCGAGAGCGGCCGGACCGTTGAGGACTGTCTGTACGAGGAACGCCGTCTGCCAGTTCCCGGTAGCTGCCTGCGGGAGGAACGATACGACCGAATTTGGGGGATAAACGTACCTGACTCCGGGTAACCCGGGAGAAATGCCGACGAACGGTTCCCCCTGCAGGACTGCCTCTGCCGCGGCGAAATAGGCGCGAAAGTCCCAGGCGAACCGGGACACGTCCGCCGTCGCGAGGAAATACGCTGACACCAGGAGACCGGCAACCACACTCCACAACGATACGGCTCTGGTGTCCCTCCGTTCCGTCCCACATCACCAGGATCCCCGGGAACGGGCAATTCGGACACAGTGCCGTACTTGACCGAATACGGATACTTTGAGCCGGAGATGGGTATTCTCAGGCCCTGTCTCTTACCCATAATTCAACGCTCAATAGAAAGATCAACTCAACCCAGGGGTGAGACAAGAAAATTGATCAG